>JAICQP010000016.1 GCA_025937815.1 Gemmatimonadota bacterium | reverse complement strand
CAGGAGCTGCAGGTCCGGCGCCCGGAGAACGGCCAGGCTGGTCGAGGGGTTCACCGCGCCGATGGCGCGGCTGACGAAGAGCAAATCACGGACGGGATCGAGTACGATCATGCCCGGCTCGGCCACCGCCGTTTTGGCGACCAGACGGTTGTCGCGGTCGAACGCCAGGACGAAGCCGTCTCCCGCGAGCGTAACGTACCACGCGGAGCCGTCCGGCTCGGCGGCCACCTGGTGCGGCATGGCGTGCTCGCTGAAGCCCAGGGCCACGAGATCCACCGTCTCGACCGCCACGCCGGATTCGTCGAGGACCGAGATCGACGCGCCCATCTGGTTGGGCACGTAGATGCGGAGCTGGGGTTCCGGGCCTCTGAAACCCACCGCCAGCAGCCCGGCGAGCGCGACCTGGAGCATCACAGGATCGGCAGGTAGTACTCGACCTCCGCGCGTGTGACATGCGCCCGCGCCTGGGACCAGATCGCGCGCTTGTTCCTCAGGAACTGCTCGAACACGTGATCGCCGAGCGTCTCCCGCACCAGCGCGCTCTCGCTGGCCAGCTGGATCGCGTGGCCGAGGTCCTCGGGGAGTGATTCGATCCCGCGCTCGTGCCGCTCCTCTTCGGTGAGGTGATAGATGTTGACGTTCTCCACCGGCTCCACCGGCTCCAGGCCTTCCTCGATCCCCTTGAGCCCCGCCGCCAGCATGACCGCGAACGCCAGGTAGGGGTTGCACGCCGGGTCGGGCATCCGCAACTCGATGCGCGTGGACTTCTCCTTGCCCGGCTTGATGTTCGGCACCCGCACCATCGCGCTGCGGTTGGCGTTGGCCCACGACACGTAGATCGGGGCCTCGTAGCCCGGCACGAGCCGCTTGTACGAATTCACCCACTGGTTGGTGATGGCGGCGAACTCGCGCGCGTACTTGAGGATCCCCGCGATGTAGTGATGTGCGGTGTCCGAAAGGTGGAAGGGAGCGTCCTTCTCGAAGAAGGCGTTCTTGTTACCCTCGAACAGTGACTGGTGGCAGTGCATGCCGCTGCCGTTCTGCCCGAAGATCGGCTTGGGCATGAAGGTGGCGTAGAGACCGTGCTCGTAGGCCGTGCGCTTTACGACCGTCTTGTAGGTCTGGACGATGTCGGCCATCCTCAGGGCTTCGTCATAGCGCAGGTCGATCTCGTGCTGGCTGGGTGCCACCTCGTGGTGCGAGTACTCGACGCGGATGCCCATCGACTCCAGGTTGCCGATCGTCTCCTTGCGGAGGTCGTTGCCCTCGTCCAGAGGGAGCAGGTCGAAGTAGCCACCCTGGTCGAGAGGGGTGGGATCGGTGGGACTCGGGAAGTAGAAGTACTCCAGCTCGGGACCCACGTAGAACGTGTAACCAAGATCGGCCGCCTTCTTGATGGCGCGCCGCAGCACCCAGCGCGGATCCCCATCGTATGCCACGCCGTCCGGCGTGGTGACATCGCAGATCATGCGCGCCACTGCGTCGCCGTTCACACGCCACGGCATGAGCTCGAAGGTGTCGGGATCGGGACGCGCGATCATGTCGCTTTCCTGGATGCGGGTGAAACCTTCGATCGAAGACCCGTCGAAGCCCATTCCTTCATCCAGCGCGACCTCCAGCTCGTGGAGTGTGATCGCGAAGCTCTTCAGGAAACCAAGGATGTCGGTGAACCACAGGTACACGTACTTGACGTCGTGCTTCTTGACGAGCTCCATGACCTTGTCGCGATCCATTCGGCCTCCCGGCGGCACGGCGGTTTCGGTCTATGCTGTCAGCGGCTGCGGCACAAAAAAAAGACCGCGGCGGAGGTTAGGAACCCTCCACCCCGGTCTTTTACACCCCGTGGTGTAGCCCGGGCCGCGCCCGGGCCTGTAACGCTCGGATCCGCCGGTCGGGGCCCTGAGGCGGACTCCGCGGCGGAAACCCTAGTTACACTCCCTAACAGGACCATATTCTAGGGTCCGCACGTCGGCTGTCAAGCGCGAAAAGCGGGGAATCGGTGAGCTGGATCCGGATCGATCGGATTACCTGGGCGGAGCGCGCCCTGTGGGCGGCGCTGGTCGCCGGGGCCATTGCCCCGGTGGCCCTCATGCCGGACGCCGAGGAGGTCGCCCGCGCCTATGTGGCGGCCGTGGACCAGGGGAACGTCGAGGCCGCTGTGGCCCTGACCGCCGAGCGCTTCGTCCTCAACCCGGAGCTTGACGGCCGGCTCCTCCGAAAGCCGGAGGCGCGCGGCGTGCTGGAATGGCGTGCGGCGCTTCACGAGCGTTGGCGCACGATCTCGTGGCGTTACAACCCCACCCAGCGCGAGGTGCACACGGTCGTGGAGATCACCAACGATGCCTGGGAGCTCCTCGACGTCCGTCCGGTCGTGGAGGTCGTTCTCGTGGCCCGGAACGGCGAGCTCGTCGTCGAACAGGCGAGGATCGAGTCCCAGGAGCTTCGCCGCGCGCTTGCGCCGTTCCTCGACTGGGCGGCCGAGGAGCGCTCGCAGGAGCTCGATCGGGTCTGGCGCGAGCGCGGCCCGCGTTGGGACGCCGCCGCCGCCGGCGGCCTGCTGGCGCTACTCCGCGAGTGGCGCGCCGCCGAGCCGGGGGTTGCGGAGCGACCTTCCCGAGGGCAGGGTTGAGCCCCATGGAACCGGTCTTCGACCTGCGCAGCGACACCGTCACGCGCCCGACCCCCGACATGAAGCGGGCGATGATCGAGGCCCCGCTGGGGGACGACGTGCTTGGAGACGACCCCACGGTCAAGCGCCTGGAGGCCCTGATCGCGGGGATGACCGGCAAGGAGCGGGGCCTGTTCTTCCCGAGCGGCACGCAGGCCAACCAGACCGCCGTCCAGGTGCACGCCGGGCGCGGGGACGAGGTCCTGCTCGAGCGCCGCGCGCACATCTTCAACTACGAGGGGGGAGCGCCGGCCGCGCTCGCGGGCGTTCAGCTCCACCCGATCGACACGGCGGACGGGGCGCTGCGGCCCGCCGACCTCGAAGGGCGAATCCGCCCGGTGGACGAGCACTTCGCGCAGACCCGCCTCGTCTGCCTCGAGAACACCCACAACGGGCACGGCGGCCGGATCTACCCGATCGCCGACATGGAGGCCCTCTCCCGCTGGGCCCGCGACCGGGGGCTGGCCGTGCACCTCGACGGCGCGCGGCTCTTCAACGCGGTCGTGGCGAGCGCCGTGCCGGCCGCGCGCTACGCGGCCTGCGCGGACACGGTCTCGATCTGCCTGTCGAAGGGCCTGGGTGCCCCCGTCGGCACGTGCCTCGTAGGGAGCGCGGAGGCGATCGCCCGCGCGCGGCGAGTACGCAAACGGCTCGGCGGTGGCATGCGCCAGGCCGGGATCCTCGCGGCGGCGGGGATCTACGCCCTCGAGCGGAACGTGGACCGGCTCGCGGACGACCACGTGCTCGCGAAGGAGATCGCCGCCGGTCTTTCCGAGCTCGACGGAATCGACGTCGACCTGGCGCACGTGCAGACCAACATCGTGCTCGTCCGCGTCACGCGGCCCGGGCTCGCTGCCGCGGACCTGGTGCGCGAGGTGGGGGAGCGGGGCGTGCGCGCGTTCGACACGTCTCCCTCGCAGATCCGACTCGTGACCCACCTCGATGTCCCGGAGAGTGCGGCGCGCGATGTGCCGCGCCGCTTCCATGAGGCCTTGCGCTCCCTCAGCAGCCCGGCGGCGAAGGGAGGTCCGCACTGAAGATCATCGTGGTTGGGGCCGGAGAGGTCGGGTACCATCTCGCCGCCCGGCTCTCCGCCGAGCAGCATGACGTCACCGTGATCGAGCGCGACGCCGACCTGGCCGTGCGGATGCAGGCCGTGCTCGACGTCCTCGTCGTGGAGGGAAACGGCGCCAGCTTGACCTGCCTCGAGCGGGCTGGCATCCGCGGCGCCGAGCTTCTTCTGGCCGTCACGAACTTCGACGAGGTCAATCTCATCGCCTGCCTGATCGCCTCGCAGTTCGGTGTAGGGTTCAAGGTCGCGCGCGTCAGCAACCCCGAGTATTACGAAAAGCGGGATGTTCTCGAGGAGGCGCGCTTCGGCGCCGATCTCCTGATCAACCCCGAGCAGGAGTGCGCGCGGGAGATCCTCAAGCTCTTCAAGCGCAGGGCGGCGACGGACGTGGCCGAGTTCGCGGACGGCAAGGTCTTGCTGCTCGCGCTCCCGGTGGCGGCCGGCGCGCCGGCCGCGGGCCGGACTCTGGGGGAGATCGGGCGCAGCCTCAAAGGCAGGCACTTCCTGACCGTGGCGATCGATCGCGGGGAGACTTCGCTGATCCCGGACGGCACGACCCGCATCCAGCACGGCGACACGATCTACCTGGTCTCCGAGGCCGCGCATCTAGACGAGGCGTTCGAGCTCCTCGGCCTCGCGGCGCAGCGGATGGAGCGGGCGATGCTGCTGGGCGGGGGCCGCGTCGGCACCCACCTGGCGCGCATGCTCGAAAAGGAGGGGATCCAGCCCACCGTGATCGAGCAGGACCGCGACCGGTGCCTGGTGCTGGCCGAGCAACTGAACACCGGGCTCGTCCTGCACGGCGACGCGACCGACCTCGACCTGCTTTCGCAGGAGGGGATCGCCGAGACCGACGGCCTGGCGGCCGTCACCAGCGAGGACGAGACGAATCTGCTGGCCTCGCTCCTCGCCAAGCATCTCGGGGCACCCAAGGTGATCTCGCTCCTCAAGCGCGCGGAGTACATCCCGCTCGTGACACGGATCGGGATCGATGCGGCCGTCAGCCCCCGACTCTCCACGGCGAACCGGATCCTCCAGCACATCCGCGGCGGGAAGATCTTGTCGATGGCGATCATGGAGCGAAACCGGGCCGAGGCGATGGAGTTCGAGGTGCAGCCGCAGTCTCGGGTGGCCGGTCGCCGCATCGCCGATCTGGGTCTCCCCCGGGGAGCGATCCTGGGCTCTATCCAGCGAGGAAACGAAATCATCATCCCGCACGGGGACACCCAGGTGGAGACCGGGGACCGAGTGATGGTCTTCGCCCTTCCGCACGCGATCGACGAGACCACGGGCTTCTTTCGCTGATGCGCAAGCGGGCGGTCGTTCGCGTCGTGGGCGCGCTGACCGCCTTCGCCGGCGTCACGATGCTGCTTCCGGCGGCCATCGCGGCCGTCTTCTACCAGGAGGGCGCGGCCCTGCGGATCGCCCTCTCGGGCTTCACCACGGTGGCCGCAGGCCTCGCGCTATACGCGGCGGGTGCCAGGACCCACGAGGTCTCGGTGCGGGACGGGTTCGCGATCGTGACGCTGGGTTGGGTCTCGATCACGCTCTTCGGCAGCCTGCCCTATCTCTTGACGGGATCGATACCCTCGATCTCGGGCGCCTTCTTCGAATCGATGTCCGGGCTGACCACGACCGGCGCCACAGTCGTGGCCGACGTCGACGACCTGCCGCGCGGCGTCCTCCTCTGGAGGAGCCAGACCCAGTGGATGGGCGGCATGGGGTTCATCGTCCTGTCGGTGGCGGTGCTGCCGCTCCTCGGCGTGGGCGGCATGCAGCTCTTGCAGGCGGAGATCCCCGGCCTCTCGGCCGACCGCCTCCGTCCGCGCGTGCGCCACACAGCCACTCTGCTGTGGACAGTGTACGCCGTCTTCACGGCCACGCAGGGAATTCTCCTTTGGGCCGGTGGCATGACCCCCTTCGAGGCGCTGAATCAGGCCTTTTCCGGCATGGCGGGGGGCGGGTTCTCGACCGAGAACGCCTCGATCGGCGCCTTCGGGCCGTTCGTCCAGTACGTGATCGTCGCGTTCATGTTTCTGACGGGAATCAACTTCACGCTGCACTACAGCTGGCTGACGGGCCGTTGGAGCGCGGTGCGGCGCAGCCAGGAGCTGCGCGTGTACGCGATCATCGCGCTCGTGGCGACGGCTGCGCTCACGCTCCTCGTATGGGTCCCCGGGACCGTGGACGGATTCGAGGAGAGCTTTCGCGTGGGGCTCTTCCAGGCGATTTCCATCCTGACGACGACCGGATATGTGACCGCGGACTACGAGACCTGGGTGCCGGCCGCGCAGATCCTGATCGTGCTCCTGATGCTGATCGGGGGATGTTCCGGCTCGACGTCGGGCTCGATCAAGATCTTGCGGCACATGATCGTCGCCAAGGAAGCTCGAATCGCGATGCGCAAGCTGCTCCATCCGCGCGGCGTCTTCGTGTACAAGGTCGATGGAAAGCCGGTTTCCGCCGACGTGCTGACCAGCGTCAGTGGTTTCCTCATCCTGTATCTCCTGGTGCTGGTGGGCGGGGTGCTGGCCCTGACGCTGGTCGGATTGGACCCTCACAGCGCGATGGGAGCCGCGTTGTCGGCGCTGGGAAACGTGGGGCCCGGCTTCGGTGTGGTCGGTCCGTCGGAGACGTTCGCGTCCCTCCCCGCGGGGGCGTGGTGGGTGCTGTCGGCGTTGATGCTGCTCGGACGTCTGGAGCTCTACACGGTGCTCGTCATGTTCACGCTGGGGTACTGGAGGCGCTGAGCCTCCGGTGGGGTAGCCGGGATCATGCCCATGCGAAAGCGAACGGTTCTCAACGTGGTCGGCGCTCTGACGGCGTTGATGGGGCTGACGATGCTGTTTCCGGCGGCCGTGGCCGCGGGTTTCTATCGGGAGAGCGCCTCCGTCCAGATAGCGGCCGCGGGGGTGCTGAGCATGGCGGCGGGCTTCGTCCTGAACCGCTGGGCGGGACCGGTCGCGGAGATCTCGATCCGGGAGGGTTTTGCGATCGTCACCCTGGGCTGGCTCTTCGCGGCCGCTTTCGGCAGCCTGCCGTACCTGCTGACCGGTTCGATTCCATCGATCGGGGGGGCCTTCTTCGAGACCATCTCCGGCCTGACGACCACGGGCTCCTCGGTCGTGGTCGACATCGATGCCTTGCCGCGCGGGATCGTCCTGTGGCGCAGCCAGACCCAGTGGCTGGGTGGAATGGGGATCATCGTTCTGTCGGTGGCGATCATGCCGCTGCTCGGTGTGGGAGGCATGCAGCTCATGCAGGCGGAGATACCGGGGCTCTCAGCGGACAGGCTGCGGCCCAGGATTCGGCATACCGCCACGCTCCTCTGGGGCGTATACGCACTGCTCACGGTGATGGAGGGGCTCCTGCTGTGGGCCTTCGGTATGACCCCCTTCCAGGCGGTCAACCATGCATTCACCACCATGGCCACGGGAGGATTCTCCACCGAGGACTCCTCGATCGCGAGCTTCGACGCATCGGTGCAGTACGTGATCGCCCTGTTCATATTCCTGGCCGGCATCAACTTCACCCTCCATTACAGCTGGCTTACGGGAAGGTGGGGTGCCATCCGCCGGAATCAGGAGCTGCGGGTGTACGCCCTCATCACCGTGATAGCGACGTCGGGGCTCACTCTGTTCGTATGGCTGCCCGGAACGACGGACGGCTTCGAGGAGAGCTTGCGGGCCGGCCTGTTCCAGGCCACGTCCATCATGACCACGACGGGGTACGCGACGGCGGACTACGAGCTCTGGGTGCCGGCGGCGCAGTTCGTGATCTTGCTCCTCATGCTGATCGGGGGATGCACGGGCTCCACGGCGGGCTCGATCAAGGTTCTGCGCCACATGATCGTGGCCAAGGAGGCGCAGATCTCGATGCGCCGGCTGATCCATCCGCGCGGCGTCTTCGTGTACAAGATCGAGGGGAAGCCGGTCGGGGCCGACACGCTGGCCAGCGTGAGCGGATTCCTGCTCCTCTACCTCCTGACCCTGGCAGCCGGGATCTTCGCGCTGGCCCTCCTCGGGCTCGACTCCCTGACGGCCCTCGGTGCGGCGGCAACGACGCTGGGGAACGTCGGGCCCGGATTCGGCCTGGTGGGGCCGACCGAGACGTTCGCGTCCCTTCCTTCCGCGGCGCTGTGGGTGCTGTCGGCGCTCATGCTCCTCGGCCGGCTCGAGCTCTACACCGTCCTCATCCTCCTCACGCGCGGGTACTGGCGCCGCTAGCCGCGTCCATCCCGGGGGAGTCCGCCCTCGTCCCTCGGGACGTGCGCGATCCGCGTCGCCCCGCAACCCTTTTCCCGCCCACGGCCTCCAACGAAACGGTTGACAGGCCGTCGGGATATGCTAGAATTCTAGCAACTGCTAGATAACTAGCATTTCCGGTCCGATGAAACCGGAGCATCCGAACCCTCGTCGAGGATCTACATGAAGCCATTCCTGATAGCAGTCCTGTTCCTCGCGAGCCTGGGCGCCCACGGTGCCCTGCTCGCGCAGACCCCCGGCAACGATGCCCGGGCGGGGAGCGTCACGCAGCCTCCGACGGACGAGGACGGCTGGAGCCCCCAGGACCATCCCACGCTGGAAATCCGCCGCGCGCCCGGGCCGATCGAGATCGATGGAGTGCTCGACGACGCCGGCTGGGCGGACGCCGCGCGCGCCACCGGCTTCTCCGAGAACTATCCCGACATCCGCGCCCGCCCGCCGGTCGAGAGCGAGGTCCTCGTCACGTACGACGACAAGAACCTCTACCTGGGATTCATCGCCTACGACGACCCGACAACCCTGCGGTCGCGCATCAGCGACCGGGACCAGATCTGGTCGGACGACTACTTCGGGATCCTGCTCGACACCTACGGCGACGCATCCTGGGCGTACTATCTGTTCGCCAACCCGTCCGGCGTGCAGGGGGACTCGCGCTTCGCGGAGTCCGCCGGCGAGGACGACGGCTTCGACATCATCTACGAGACCGAGAGCACGATCACCGACGAAGGGTACATCGTCGAGATGGCCGTGCCGTTCGAGAGCCTGCGGTTCCCCGACCGGCCGGAACAGGTCTGGCGGGCCACGTTCTGGCGCACGCGGCCGCGCGACAGCCGCGACCAGTACACCTGGGCGGCGACGACCCGCGGGGAGCAGTGCTTCCCGTGCCAGTTCGGGACGCTGACCGGGATCCGGGGCGTCCGGTCGGGTGGGGCGCTGGAGCTCTTCCCGGCCGTCACCGCCTCGACGTCCGGAGCGATCGAGGATCTGGAGGATCCGACCAGCGACTTCGGGGACTACGACAGCGACGCCGAGGCCTCGCTCGGTCTCCGTTACGCCTTCCCTGTCGGGCTCACCGCCGAAGCCACGATCAACCCCGACTTCAGCCAGGTCGAGTCCGATGTCGCCCAGGTCGACGCGAACACGACCTTCGCGCTTTTCTTCCCGGAGCGGCGGCCGTTCTTCCAGGAGGGGAGCGACCTGTTCGAGTCTTACTGGAGCCCCGTCTACACGCGGCAGATCAACGACCCGACAGTGGCCGGCAAGCTGATCGGCCGCATGGGACGCACCACCCTCGCCTATCTGGGCGCCCGCGACGAGCACTCGCCGCTTCTGCTGCCGTTCCAGGAGCGGAGCTTCGTCGACGTGGCGGGAGCCAGCGTTTCGAACATCCTGCGGGCCCGGCGGACGTACGGCAGCCAGAACTCCTACGTCGGAGGGCTCTTCACCGATCGCCGCTTCGAGGAGGACGGCGGGGGATCCGGGACGAACTGGGGGATCGACGGTCTCCAGCGCATCCCCGGCGAGATCCGGTTCGAGTACCAGCTCCTCGGGAGCCACACGGTCGAGCCCGAGGAGGCCGGCACCACCGCCGCCCTCGGCGACCTGACCTTCGACGACGGCGAGCACACCGCCGTCTTCGACGGCGAGTCGTACGGGGGGTTTGCCCAGTACACGAGCGTCGAGCGTATCGGCCGCCGCTGGTTCTCCGACGTCGACTACTGGGCCGCGAGCCCGACCTACCGGGCCGACAACGGGTTCGAGACCAGGAACGACTTCCGCCGGCTCAGTACCTTCCAGGAGTTCAACTTCCGCCCCGAGACCTCATGGCTCGACCAGTTCACCTTCGACGTGTGGCTGGAGCGGAACTGGACGTACGACATGGACGACGTGAAGTGGCAGGAAGTCGAGCCCACGGTCGAGTTCAACCTGAAGGGGCAGACCTTCGTGGAGCTGGGCCACTCGTGGAATCGCGATCAGTTCCAGGGGATCGACTTCGAGGGGATGCGCCAGTGGTGGCTGTACGCGGAGTCGAACGCCAGCGAGCTGATCCAGGGCGGCATCTACTTGGAGGCGGGCGACGAGATCTCCCGCAACTCAGACCCGCCGGTCCTCGGAGACGCGTTCTACGTGGAGCTGTTCGGGGACATCAAGCCGTTCTCGCGGCTTGCGGTCGAGCCCTCGCTCATCTACTCGCGCCTGGATCGGGCCGAGGACGGCGAGGAGATCTTCAGCGGCTGGATCCTGCGGACCCGCAACACGTTGAGCTTCTCGCGACAGCTATTTCTCAGGCTCGTGCTCCAGTACGACGACTTCGATCAGCAGTTCAACGTCGAGCCGCTGGTCACGTACAAGCTGAACCCGTTCACGCTGTTCTACGTGGGGTCGACCCAGGTCTTCCGCGAATTCGAGGACCCGCGCGACGAGCTGACGCCCGTCGAGCGCCAGTACTTCGCGAAGTTCCAGTACCTGTTCCGGATGTGATCGGACGAGCCGGTCACAGCGCGCGTTCGAACCCGAGGGCGCTCAAGACGGCTCAGATGCAAGCCGCGCGAGGAGTGGATTCCGAGGCGTAGTGCAACCTACGCCGCAGGAAGACACGACGAGCGGAACGAAGCAGATGAGCCGTCTTCAACGCCCGGCTATCGTGGCGCCGCCTAGGAGTCGGTCGCCGTCGTCATAGAACACGACGGACTGGCCGGGGGCGATAGCGCGCTCGGGCTGGTCGAAGCGGAGTCGGACGGTGCGCGAGGGGCCCGCGATCAGCCGCGCCGGGGCGGCCGGCGACCGGTAGCGGATCTGGGCCAGAACGGCGATCGGCTCCCGCGGCGGCTCGATCAGCCAGTTGGCGTCCTCCGCTTCGAGCTCGTCGGCGTAGAGTTCCTCCTCGCCTCCCACCACGACCGTGTTTCCGGCCGCGACGGCCGTCACGTAGAGCGGCCGCTCGGCGGTGACGCCGAGGCCCCGCCGCTGCCCCACCGTCAGGAACGCGCTTCCCGCGTGCGTGCCGAGGAGCTCGCCCGTCGTCGAGAGCACGGGTCCCGGCGCGAATCGCTCCGCGGCGAGCTCCGGGCGCTCCGCCAGCTGTCGCTCGAGGAAGCCGCGCAGGTCCCCGTCGGGGATGAAGCAGATGTCCTGGCTCTCGGGCTTGTCCGCGACCACGAAGCCCAGCTCGGCGGCGCGCGCCCGGACCGCGCTCTTGGACAGCCGCCCGAGCGGGAACAGGGCGCGCTCGAGCAGCGCCCGGCCGAGGCCCCAGAGATAGAACGTCTGGTCCTTGATCCGGTCGGCGGGGCGCAGGATCGCCACTTCGCTCTTCATCGCACCGCCGTTGCCGTCGTGGAAATCTGTGTCGTCGTCACGGAAATCCGTGCCGCCGTCGCGGGCCGCGCGCGCATAGTGGCCCGTGGCGACGAACTCGGCGCCCAGGAGCCGAGCCTTCCGCCACAGCTGCGGGAACCGAACGAACCGGTTACAGCGGACGCAGGGGTTCGGGGTCCGGCCGGCCGCGTACTCCTCGACGAAGGGGTCCATCACCGCCTCGCGGAAGGGGCCCTCGAAGTCGAGCACGTGATGGGGGATTCCGAGCACCCGCGCCACCGCGCGCGCGTCCTCGATCGCCTCCAGCGAGCAGCAGGCGGCCGCGGACAGCTCCTCCGGCACCTGGCTGTAGCAGAAGTTCTTCATCGTGATCCCGACCACGTCGCAGCCGCGCTCGACGAGGAGCGCCGCGGCCACGCTCGAGTCGACGCCCCCGCTCATCGCCACCACGACGCGGGTTCCGGGTGTCACGTCCTGCCAGGTGTCTCGAATCATGGGGAGAAGATACCGCCGCACGAACGACCGCGCAGAGCGGAGAGGTCCGTCTGGAGCGGATCAGCCCGGCCGATAGCGAATCACGCGGACCTTCTCCATCGTTATCAGGATTCCGAACCCCTGGATCAGATCTTCCAGCTTCTCCAGAGCGCGGTCTATGTGCTCCTGCGTGTCCACCACTTCAATGAGAACCGGCAGATCGCTCGACATTTCCAAGAGCTTTTCCGTGTGTATCACGGAAGCCGCCCCGAAACCGGCGTGTCCATGGAACATGGAGGCCCCAGCCAGGCCCTCGCTGCGCAGCAACGCCAGAATCGCCTCCCAGGCGGCACGATGGCCCACACGGTCGCGATCGCCGAGAAAGATCCTCAACAAGACCTGCTCCCCCTCCAACTTTCTCATCGCAGCACCGTCAGCCATCGAAAAGACAGATAGCCCCCGGCTACGGCTATCAGGCAACCAGCGACGGATAGCGCGACATTCAGGGTGGCGTAGTACACCTCCCGTTGACGCAATAGCAGCAGGGTTTCCAGGCTGAACGTGCTCATGGTGGTGAAACCGCCACAGATGCCCGTGGCCAGGAGGAACCAGAGATCGGGATCGAGCAGCAGACCGCGATCACGGAACGAAAAAAACACTCCCAGCGCGAAGCTTCCGATGAGGTTCACCGCCAGGGTGCCGTATGGAAACGACGGCCCCAGCCGTTCCTGCAAGGCGACGCTGAGGAGCAAACGCAGTCCGCCGCCCAAGCCCGAGCCCACGAATACCATGAGGAGGCGCATTATTTCCCCTTCAGGTCGGCGTCAGGGCTGAGGGGCAGCCGGGACGGCGCCCGCGGCGGGGCGGGTCACCTCGTCGCGCTCGATCTTGCCGTCCAGGAGGAACACCTCGCGGCGCGCATGGGCCGCGATATCGGGCTCGTGGGTCACGAGGATGATCGTGTTGCCGTCCGCCTGCAGCTGGTCGAATACGCTCATGATCTCCGCGCTCGTCTTCGAGTCGAGGTTCCCGGTCGGCTCGTCGGCCAGGATGATGGAGGGATCGGTGACGAGCGCGCGGGCGATCGCCACCCGCTGGCGCTGACCGCCGGAGAGCTCGTTCGGCTTGTGCGTCGCGCGGTCCTCGAGGTCGACGGCCCTGAGGGCCGCCAGCGCCCGCTGTCGCCGCGCATCGGAGCTCGCCCCCGCGTAGACGAGCGGGAGCTCGACGTTGTGAAGCGCGGTCGCTCTGGGGAGCAGGTTGAACGTCTGGAAGACGAAGCCGATCTCGCGGTTGCGCACGCGGGCGAGCTCGTCGTCGTCGAGCTGGCTCACCTGCCGGTCGTTCAGCCAGTACTCGCCGGCGGTGGGCGAGTCCAGGCATCCCAGCAGGTTCATGAGGGTCGACTTGCCCGATCCCGAGGGGCCCATGATCGCCACGTACTCGCCGCGCTCGATGTCGAGATCCACGCCGTCCAAGGCGTGGATCCGCTCGGACCCCATCTCGTAGATCTTCGTGAGGCCGCGGACCTGGATCAGCGGGCGGCCGTCGGAGCGCTGCTGGCTCACGAGTCCTCGCTCGACTCCGCGGCCTCCTCGATCTTCACCGGCGCGCCGTCGGTGAGGTCGCGCAGCGCCTCGTAGCTGCCGCTGACGACCTGGTCGCCCTCCTCGAGCCCGCTCAGCACTTCGAAGTAGCGGTCACCGCTGATCCCCACGCGGACGGGCACGAACACCGCCTCGCCGTCGCGCACGACGAAGACGCCCTCCTTCTCGACGACACCCTCGGCCGAGGCCGAGTCGTCGGACACCGAGCGGACGACGAGCGACTGGATGGGGATTGCGAGCACGTTCTCGCGGCGGGCGGTGACGATCTCGGTGGAGGCCGAGAGGCCGGAACGAGGGGAAGGGAACTGGTCGGTCAGCGTGATCTTCACCTCGTAGTCGGTCGCTCCCGGGGCGGGCCCGCCTGCGGTCGGGACGATGATGGGGCTCGTGGCCACCTCGGTCACCTCCCCACTGAACGTCGTGTCGGGGAAGGCGTCGACAGTGATGCGCGCCTCCTGTCCCGTCTCGATGTTCACGACGTCGGTCTCGTCGACCTCGACCGTGGCCTCCATCACGCCCAGGTCCGAGATGACGACCAGCACGGTCCCGGGCTGGTTCATGGTGCCGATCATAGCCACCTCGCCCTCCTCCACGTTGACGCGCGTGACGACGCCGTCGATGGGGCTCGTGTAGGTCACGCGGTTCAGCTCGTGGCGCGCGCTGGTGGCGGAGGCCTGAATCTGCCCCACCCGGGACCGGGCCGCCGCCACGTTCGCCTCGCGCGAGCGAAGCTCCGCACGTGCCTGGTCGAGCTCGGCGCGGGGGATCAGGTCCGCTTCGGACAGCTCGAGCGTCCGCTCGTAGTTCTCGCGGGCGAGCTCGAGCTGGGCCTCGGCCGCCCGCAGCTCGGCGCGCGCCGCCTCCACGCCGGCCGCCTGGCCGCGTGCTCCGGCCTCGGCGATCACCGGATCGAGCTGGAGCAGGAAGTCCCCCCGCGACACCTGCTGCCCCTCGACGACGCCGATTCGCACCACCTCGCCGGGCGTCGTGGCGCTGATCGAAACCGACTGCTTGGCCTCCAGGGTCCCGCTCGCGCTGACGATCGACGTGAGGTCGCGGAGCTCCACGCGTTCGACCTCCACCTCGGTTCCCGTCTCGCGGCTGCTCAGCACGCTGAAGACGATCAGCAGCACGGCGATCAGCGCGCCTCCGAGGATCATCCACTTCTTCTGCGGGCGCTTCATGGCCGGTCGACCTCTGCGGGAAGGAGGTTGAGGCCCGTGGCCAGCTCGAGCTGGACCAGGGCGAGGTAGAAATCATACGTCGCGGTGATGAGATCGACGTCCGCCTGCGCCGAGCGCGTGCGGGCGTCGACGAGGTCGACGAACGATCCGGTCCCGGTCCGGTAGCGCGCCTCCCCCAGCCGCAGGTCCTCGGCCGCCAGCTCGACCGACCGGCGCGCGACCTGATGGCTCGCATAGGCGGTCTCGAGACGCGAGAACGCGGTCCGCACGTCCTGCTCGATCTGGAGCGACCGGCGCACCTCCTCGGCCCGCGCCGACTGGAGCGCGGCGTTGGCCTGGCTGGTCTGGTTGTGCCTCTCGAAGCCGCTGAACACCTGCCAGTTGAGCGCCAGGCCCACGAAGCTCTGCTCGGCGAAGTCCGACCAGACGAAGTCGATGGTGTCGGCGGCGGTGCGCTGCAGGCTGTACTGGAGGGAGAGGCTGGGCAGGTACGCGGTGCGCGCGATCCAGAGCTGCGCGGCGTCGGCCTCCTGCCGGGCGCGGGACTCCCGCAGCGAGGGATGTTCGCGGATGGCGCGGGCCACCAGGTCCTCGACCTCGTAGGCCGGCTGGAAGACCTGGAAGGTCGTCGTCAGACTGAGCGGCTGATCCGGAAGCGCCCCTCCGAGCAGACGGCGGAGGCCGAGGCGGGCCTCCTCCATCTGCTGGGTCGCTTGCAGCACGGCAACCTCGGCGCGGTTGAGCTCGATCTCCGCGAGGAGCACGTCGGACTTCGTCACGCTGCCCACGTCGTAGCGCCCCCTGGCGAGCTGGAGCTGGCGGGTGCGGCTCTCGATTTCCGAGCGCGCGCGTTGGACCAGCGCCTGACGGCGGCGGGCCTCGAGATACTGGGTCTCGATCTGGGTCGCGGTGCTCAGGGTCTGCAGGTCGTAGCCCGCGATCGCCTGGTCCACGTTGGCCCGCGCGTTCTTGAGCCGGAGCAGGTCGCGCCCGGAGTCGAGCAAGGAATGTGTGATGTCCCACGAATAGCCGGTGTTGTACGACTCGGGGCTGTCGAACTCGCTCCCGAAGAGGACGAACGTGCCCTGATCCACGTGTTGCAGCTGGCCCGAGAGGTTCACCCGCGGCAGGAAGTTGCCGTAGGCGTCCCACAGCCCGGCCCCGGCCGCCGAGCGGTTGTAGCCGGCGGTCAGGACTTCGGGGTTCCGCTGAAGGCCCAGGTTCAGGGCTTCGCGGAGCGAGAGCGGCAGGCTGTCGACCCCGGCTTCCTGGGAGGCGGCGGGGGCGGACCACAGGACCATGCCCAGAAAGAGCGCGAGTGTGCCGAGCGTCGGACGCAGCATCGTTCTCTTGGGTGAGAGGGGGGACGACCCGATGACAGGCGAATGGACGGAATTTGCAGCTTCAGCGTTCAATGCGCGAGGTCTCCCGGATCTCCACGGCATCGCCGCGGCGGACGAGTCGAAGGGTGCGATCGTCGGAGGTGAGTTCGAAGCGGCCCTCGGCGGTCGCGATGCGCGCCGAGGCGGGCGCGCGATCGAGCGCGGCCTGCGCATACGCGTTCGCGAACCGCTCCGCGATCTCGGGGGAGTCCCACAGAGTCACCCAGACGTAGCGGGTCGATCCCGAAGGATCGCGCCACAGGCCATAGCGGTCGCCGTCCCACCCGCTGGCGGCCACGGCGGCCAGCGCGGTGTCGGCGAGCGTGGCGGCCAGCGCGAGCCGCGTGCCGAACTCGCCCCAGCTTCCTTCGGACAGGTCGTCGGGAAGCGTAGAGTCGGGCGGCAGCGACACGTCTCGCGGCTCGTCGCGGACGTCGAAGTAGCGATCGGGATGAAGGATCTGCTCGGTCGAGGCAGGCGGGTCCCGGTACAGGCGGTCGACCGCGCTCCAGCCGCCCCGGGCGAGGGCCTCCCGCACGAAGTCCGAGCCCTCGACGTACGGGAAGAGGAGGAGCTGCTGGAGCGCCTGCGGCGCCGCGTCGAACGTCGGATACCCGGCCGCCATGCCGGCCGACCCCTCTTCGAGGAGGTTCGAGAGCGGGGGCAGGTCCTGGACCCCCGCCCCCACCGGCTCCAGCAGGAACGCGATCATCGAGGCCATCGCATCGCCTTCGGCAATGGCGGCGCGGGCGAGCGCGCCGTCCTCGGTCGGGGACAGGGCGGACAGCCACCGCTCCAGGTCGAAATGCTGGTCCTGGAGGGCATGGGTGACCTCGTGGGCGACTACCCCACGCTGGAGCAGCCGGGGCAACCAGTCGGCCAGATAGAACGTTTTCCGGGCGGGATCGTAGTAGCCGGCGATCTGCTCGGCGTACAGCCGCAGGACCAGGTCCTGGAGGTCGGTTCCAGGGGGGATCATCCCCGTGTGGACCAGGAGCGCCTCGTAGGTCTCCCACTGTCCGGGAGGCATCTGGTCGGAAAGCGAGGCGCGCGCGTAGTCGGTCACGGTCGCCTTGTCGCTGACCTCGAACTCGATGGGGTGGAGGATCGCGAGCCCGCGGATGCCAGCCATCTCGCGCGCGATGGCGCGCGCCTCCGCGAGCAGATCGGGGGCCGGTGACTGAGCGCGGGCGGGAACGCAGAGGCCGAGCGCGAGGGTCGTCGCGAGCAGCCGGGCGGCGCGCGATGTGCAAAAAGGTGGAATCATGCGCATCGCGGCCGTAAGATAAAGGAGAAACGGAGGAACGTGTAATGCGGCGATCGAGGGAACGGCTCGGGCTTTTCGCGGCGGCGGCGCTCGGCCTGTTCATGGCGGCCTCCGCCGCGGCGCAGGACGTCAGCCCGCTGACCCCGATGGCTGGGAAGGACGCCGCGCGCGCGGAGCCGACCGCCGAGACGGTCCCCAACGGCCAGGGCGTAGTGATCCCCCTCCCGCAAGCAGCGAACCGCGTCGAGGCCGCCGACCGCGCGCGGGTCCGCGTTACGGCGGCGCTCCCCGCGAGCTGGACCGCGGTCTCCAATCGATATCAGCCCTACTGGTCGGGTGTACAGCCGGCCGGGGCGTTCGGGATCGAGAGCTGGTCGCCGTGGTTCGCGGCGAGCGGCTTCATTCCGGTCCTCTCCCCGCATCCCTTCTTCTCCCCCTGGGGCCTCCTCAGCTATGACGGTTGGATGTACGACCGCTACCGGGCGATCTGGGGTACCGCGCGATCCGCGGACGCGAGCCCCGACGCAGCGCTGTGGTTGCAGCGCGGCGATCGCGCGATGCTGGAGAACCGGCCGCGCGAAGCCGCGCAGGCATACCGCCGGCTGACCCAGATCGCGCCCGACCTGCCGCTCGGCTACTTCGGACTCGGCATCGCGCTGGCGGAGCTCGGCGAGGACGACGATGCCGCCGCCTCGCTGCGGCAGGCCGTCGATCGATATCCGAGCTGGTTGCCTCCGTCCGTGGACTGGATCGCCCTGCTGGGCGACGACACGCGGATGACGCGCCTCCTCGCCGCAACCGCCGGACGGGCGGAACGGGGGGACAGGGCTAGTGTATTCGTGGCCGGGGTCATGAGCCTTTACGGAGGAGAACCCAGCGCCGGCCGTGCCTATCTCGCCGCCATTCTGCCCGACGAGCACGCCCAGGTGCTGCTGTCCCGAAGCGAGGGCTCCGGCCGCTGACTGGGCCGGATCCTCCGGGTCGCCAGTCCAGCCTCCCCTCTCGAAGGACAAGACCTATCCACGGTTGGGGGCATTACTTCCGTCATTGGGGATGAATGGTACAGCATTTGCGTAAGGGCGAGGGTGAGATGATGGAGCTTCACGACCCTATGCTCTCCGACGCCGCCACGACCCAGTACTGGGAGGTCGGCGGCCATCCCAATTTCCTGCTCAGCGTGGACGAACGCGTGATCGCCGCCCGCGAGCGCCTGAGCCAGGTGGCCGACACCTCCCTGACGGTGCTCCTCTGCGGTGAGCGAGGCGTCGGCAAGGAGATGGTGGCGCGGGGGATCCACGAGCTCTCCGGCCGCCGAGAAAAGCCCTTCGTTACGCTCAATTGCTATGCGATCCCGCGGGCGTCCATCGAGCGGGAGCTGTTCGAGAACGGGTTCGCCGGGAAGGCCGGGACCGCCGAGGACGGCACGCTGTACATCCACGGCATAGAGCTGTTGTCTCGCGAAGTGCGGGATCGGCTGGTGGGATGGAAGCGGGAACGCGTCGAGGGCTCGGGGCCCGAGCCGCGCTTCGTGCTGAGCTGCGAGCAGCCCTCGCTGGACGCCGATTCGCTCACCACGCTGGAGCGGGCCTGGTCGGCCGCCGGAGGCGTGGTGCGGATCGACATCCCGCCGCTGCGCGACCGGCCGGAGGACATCCCGCTGCTCGCCAACCACATCCTGCAGAAGTACGGGCCGTTCTACGGCTCGAGGATCCGCACGCTGCGCAGCGGGTTCCTGCGGTTCCTGCAGAGCTACCGCTGGCCAGGCAACGGCCGCGAGCTCGAGCGCGTGATCCGCCGGTTCCTCGTCGTCGAGGACGAAGAGGCGATCCGCGAGGAGCTCGGCAGCAAGCAGCCGACCCAGGACGCGCCGATCGATCAGATGCTGGAGTCGGGCGTCGAGCTCAAGGACATCGTGGCGCGTGAGGTGGCCAGGGTAGAGGGCCGCGCCATCTCCTATGCGCTGCGTCGCGCGCGCTGGAACAAGAAGCGGGCAGCCGCCGATCTGGGCGTGAGCTACAAGACGCTGCTGAACAAGATCAAGGATCTCGAGCTGGAAGTCTGACCGTTCCCCGGCGGCGCTCTTCTCTCCGCGCCGTCTCGCATCGCGAAATCCCGAGTAGAATGCAACCCGCTTCGCAGAATCCTGCGCGAGCGGTCCGTGCGCGGCCCGTCCCGGCGGGCGACGGCCCGAGACCGCTTCCGCGCTCGCGGAAGAACCCACGACCCGGTTGCTCTCCTCGACGCCGTCCGAATGGAACGGAAGGGGTGCGAACGTGGAAGCCGTCTCCTCTGGAGCCGCTCGAAGTTCCACGTCCGGATCTGACCGCTTCTTCCGTGGCGAAAATCGGCTGGACGGCCCCCCAGAGCGACGGAATTGGGCTACACCGGGTCGCGTGCCGCTTGGTACGAGCGCTGCCAAAGGAATGGCCGGACGGCGAGACCAACACGAACCACCCCGAAAGGGAGACCGCATGACCGCACGGACCCCGCTGACCCCGAGACGTGACGAGGCCGAGAGCCCCGTCCTCGGCAGCGAATGGCTGAGGGCGGAGGACGGACAGGATCTCGCGGAGTACGCAATCCTCGTCGGTCTCATTGCGTTGGTCGTAGTTGGGGCAGTGACGTTGTTCGGCGGGCAGCTCGTGGCAGCGTACAACGCGATCGCCGCCACCCTGCCCTTCGGTTAGTAGAGAACCCGCAAACTGGCCGAAAGGCCGGGAGGAGCAATGCTGCAGAACCTGTGGATGGCCCTTCGGAGCGACGAGTCCGGCCAGGACCTGGCCGAGTACGCGCTGCTCATTGCGCTGATCGCCATCGTGGTGATCGCCGCCGTTACGCTGCTGGGTGGGAACATCAGCACGGTGTTCAACAACATCGCCGGCGCATTGAACGTCGGAGGCTGAGAACCAGCAAGTCGCAAGTGCAAGTGCAGGTGCAGGTGCAGGTGCAAGTGCAAGTGCAGTTGCAAGTCAAGGCCGGGGTCCGATCGGGGGAGCGGGCCCCGGCCACCTTATCGCAGTCAACCGTGAACACTCCCTCGAGCGAAGACAGGCCGCATGAACCAGGTCGCCGCAACAGCCGCTCTTCTGGCCCTGATCCTCCTGGCGGGCGCCTCCGATCTCCGCACACGCCGCATCCCGAACGCGCTGACAGTGACCGCACTGGGCATCGCGCTCGCGCTGCGGGGCGCGACCGGAGTCGAGCCCCTCGCGAGCGGTCTCGCCGGCGCGCTGATCGCGTTCGCGACCGCCGTGCCGCTGGTGCTCCTGGGGGGCCTCGGCGGCGGAGATGCCAAGATGCTGGCAGCCACCGGCGCCTTTCTCGGCCCGGCCGGCCTGCCGACGATGCTGCTCGTGACCGCTCTCGTAGGCGGCGCGATGGGCGCGTTCGCCGTGGCCAGGCGTGGGGCCTTCAGTGCCACGGTGACGCGCTGTCGCGCAATTGTCGGCGCACCGTTCGGACTGTCTACGGAGCCGCTGCCGCGGCTCGGCGCGCCGGGGGCGATCGCGATCCCGTACGGGGTGGCGATCGGTGCCGGCGCGCTCGCCGGATGGTGGTTGCCGTGAGCGACCGCAGCCAACACGACTCCGGCCAGTCTCTGACGGAGTTCGCGCTCCTTCTGCCGATCCTGATGGGCATCGTGATCGGGATCTTCGAGTTCGGCCGCGCATGGAACATCGACCAGGTGCTGACCAACGCGGCGCGCGAAGGCGCGCGCCTGGCAGTCATCGGGACGAGCTCCGAGGGCGACGTGCTCGAAGCCGTGGAGACCGCACTGACGAACGCCGCCCTTGATCCATCTCTGGCCACGATCTCCGTCGACGGGGTGGAGGACGATTACGGCAGCCCGGCCACCGTCCAGATCGACTATCCATACGAATTCACGTTCCTGGGACCCATCATGGCTTTCCTCGGTGACGGGGAGGGAGACACACCGGGTGCGATCACGCTGACTTCACAGATCGTGATGCGCAATGAGTAACGGACCGTTCGCTGGGACACTCGCACGGGAGGACTGCAATGAGACGCAAGCGTAGGAAATGGATGGCGCTCGTGCTGGCGCTGGTGTCCGGCGGAGCGGCGGGCTATCTGGCCCTCGGGTACATGAACAAACCTCTGTCGCCGCGCTCGGCGTCAGCCAGCGCCGCGACCCAGATCGTCGTCGCCGCGCGCGACCTCGCGCTCGGCACCGTGCTGGCGCCCGGTGACGTCAAGACGATCGCCTGGCCCTCGCTCACTGTCCCGCCCGGCTATGCCGCCAGCGAGGAGCAGGTGATCGGGCGCGGGCTGATCACACCCGTCAGCGCCAACGAGCCGCTCATGACGGCCAAGCTGGCCGACAAGGAGGCCGGTGGCGGGCTTCCGATCGTGATCCCCGAGGGGATGCGGGCGGTCAGCGTCAAGGTCGACGAGGTGATCGGCGTGGCGGGCTTCGTCACTCCCGGAACACGCGTCGACGTTCTTGTCACGCTGTCGGACAACTCCGAACGGGAAGAAGCAGCCACCCGGGTGATCCTGCAGAACGTCCAGGCGCTGGCTTCGGGTCAGACGATCCAGAAGAACGCGAATGGGGAACCGCAGACGGCCACCGTCATCACGCTGCTCGTGACTCCGGAACAAGCCGAGAAGCTCACCCTGGCCGCCACCGAAGGGCAGATCCAGCTGGCGCTTCGCAACACGCTCGACATGGCCGAGGTCGACACCGACGGCGTCCAGGCCGCGACGCTCGTGCGCACGGAGGCTCCGGTTCAGCCGGCGGCCCGCCCGACCGCGCGCGGACCGCGGCGCGCCTCCGGTACCTCTGTCATCACGTACAACGGTGCCGAGCGCACCGTCACCACCTTTTAGCCGCGGAGGCGATCATGAGCCACGCTAATTTCAAGCGCCCCCGCGCACTCTTAAGGCGGTCGTCGGCGCTCCTGTTCCCGCTCGCGTTCGGGGCTGCGCTTGGCCTGACGCGGCCGCCGTTGGCGGTGGGGCAGGACGCCGCGCCCGCCGTTTCCCGGGCCGACCACACGGTCTCGGTCGCCATGGGCAAGGCCGCCCTGGTGACGCATTCGGTAAACCTGAGGCAGGTCTCGATCTCCGATCCCTCGGTCGCCGAGGCGGTGGTCGTGTCCCCGAACGAGGTCCTCGTCAACGGCAAGAAGATGGGGTCGACGAGCCTCGTGCTTTGGGACGCCAGCGGTAGGCGCGAGCTCCACAGCGTGGAGGTGACCGCCGACGCCCAGGCGCTTCAGCGCCAGTTCGAACTCTTGTTCCCGAACGAGAACCTCGTGGTCCAGGCCAGCGGCAACACGTTCATCCTGTCGGGATCCGTCAGCGACGCGAGCGTCGAGCGCCGCGCCGTGGCGATCGCCGAGGCCTCCGGCGCCACGGTCGTCAACAGCATCTCGGTACCGTCGCCGCGGCAGGTTCTGCTGCAGGTCCGCTTTGCCGAGGTCAGCCGCAACGCGCTCAGCGAGCTCGGATTCAACATCCTGCGCGTCGATCCGCTGAACCTGCGGGGAGCCGACGAAGGGGCGCTCTCGACCGGTACCTTCACCGCGCCGGGGGCCAACTTCATCAACGATCCTCCCGGCCCCGAACAGACGTTCTCCGACGTGACGAACCTGTATCTGTTCGACCGCGGCTCGGAGATCGGCGCGTTCATCCGCGCGCTCCAGGGGAAGGGCATGTTCAAGAGCCTGGCCGAGCCCAATCTGCTGGCCATGGACGGCAAGGAAGCCTCGTTCCTGGCGGGCGGCGAGTTCCCGTACCCCGTTCCGCAGGTGAGCGCGGGCGGGACGACGATCACCGTCGTCTTCAAGGAGTTCGGGGTCCGCCTGAACTTCACGCCGAACATCACGAACAGCGGCAACATCCGCATGCAGGTCGAGCCCGAAGTCTCTTCGCTCGACTTCGCGAACGGGCTTCAGATCCAGGGGTTCCAGATCCCGACCCTCCGGTCGCGGCGGGCGTCCACCGAGGTCGAGCTGCAGGACGGCCAGACCTTCGCGATCGCGGGGCTGATCGACAACACGATGACCGAGAACGTCAACAAGTTCCCGATCCTGGGGGACATCCCGATCCTGGGCACGTTCTTCCGCTCGAAGCAGGCCCAGCAGAACCGCACCGAGCTCATGGTGCTGGTGACGCCGCACATCGTGCAGCCGTCGAACACGCCGCCGCCTCTGCCCACGGGTGAGCCGGAGACGTGGAAGTGGGACAAGTCGATCCGCGAGCCGATGGCTCCGGCGGGGGGCAGGTGAAGCGCCTGACCCTCCCCCAGGCGATGCGCGACGATCGCGGATCGGTAATGGTGGTCGTCGCGCTGGCGATGACCGCGCTCCTGTCAGTGGTCGCGCTGGCAGTGGACATCGGCATGCTGTTCTCGGCCCGCGGCGAAGCCCAGCGCGTGGCCGACGCGGCTGCTCTGGCCGGTGCCGGCGCCTTCCTCGAGTGCTCCGACTGCTCGTGGACTGCGGACGTGGCGGTGGACCACGCCATCGAGTACGGCGGCTACAACACCGTGCGGGACGAAGGGGTCGTAATCCTTCCCGAGGACGTGGAAGTCGACATGGCTACCCACCGCGTGACCGTCGTCGTGCGGCGGACCGCGGACCGCGGCAGCGCCGTGGCGACGTGGTTCGCCAGGGTATTCGGTGTCGAGGAGGTGGACGTCGCGGCGCGGGCCACGGCGGAGGCCGCTCCCGCGGGAGCCGCGATCTGCCTCAAGCCGTTCACCCTGCCCGACGCCTGGGACGACGAGGATGAAGACGGCGCCTACGACCCGGGCGAGACCTACGACCCGCCGGAGACCGGCTACGGCAGCGACTGGCGGGACAATCAGCCGTCGAAGAACGGAATCGATCCGAACGGGACCACGTACGACGACGACTTCGGCCGACCGCTGCTCGTCAAGGAGGGGGACGCGGACGGAACGCTGGTCTCCTCTTGGTACTTCCCGTGGGACATCCCGCAGATCGACGGGCAGCCCCACGTAGGCGCCGACCGCTATCGCTGGAACATCGCCAACTGCAACACGTCGGTCGTCCAGCTCGGCCAGGCGTACATGTTCGAGAACGGCGGCATGCAGGGCCCGACCCGACAGGGGATCGAGGATCTGATCGCCAAGGACAAGAATGCGGAATGGGACGTCGACGCGGACAGCGTCGTGGGGAGCGCCTACCGCCCGTGGAAGGCGAGCCCGCGGGTCGTCAAGATCCCGCTCTTCGACCCGACCCAGGAACTCAAGCCCGGTAAGAAGCCGATCGTGTTCAACAACTTCACCGACTTCTTCATCGAAGGCATGCAGGGCAAGGACGTGGTCGGTCGCTTCCTGTACGCCTCGGGGATCGGAGTCGGATCAACCGGTGTCGGTGGCGTCGAGCAGGGCGCGTCACCCCTTTACGTGCACCTGGTGGAATAGAGCGAGACTCTCAGCCCCCGAGGGGGTCGAAAATGCAACGTCAGGCCATTGTAGGCGCCGTCATCTCGACGGACTCGCAGTTTCGGACGGCGCTCAGAGAAAGTGGGAACGGGAACGGGGACGGAGCGCGGGTCGAGATCGCGTTCGAGATCGTCGTTCCGTTCATCGAGCTCAGCCACGGCCACCTGGAGGAGCTGCGCTACGTCGATCCCGAGATCGTGTTCATCGATCTCGAGGGCGATCCGGTGTTGGGCTGCAAGCTCGCTCAGTACCTGGCCGAGCAGAACCCCAACCGGCGCCTGATCGGCGCCGGCTCCGGCAACTCGCCCGATTTCCTCATGCAGGCCATGCAGGCCGGGATCGGCGAGTACCTGCCGAAGCCGGTCACTCCGGAGGCCCTGACCGCGGCGATCAGCCGCACCACGCGGCGCCTCGCGGGAGCACCCGCCGGCACCGCCAAGCGCCAGCCCGGCAAGCTCTACGCGTTCTTCAGCGCAAAGGGCGGCTCCGGCTCCACCACGGTGGCCACCAACCTGGCGATCCAGATCCACCGGCTGACGGGCCAGAAGACCGTGGTCGTCGATCTGGACCTCGAGCTCGGCGAGATCGCGCTCTTCATGGGCATCGAGCCGCGGTTCAACTTCGTGGACCTCGCACGCAACTTCCACCGCATGGACGCGGGGCTGCTGGCCTCTTTCATCGAATGCCACGACACGGGCGTCCACGTGCTATCGGCGCCGTATCAGCCCGAGAAGGCCGAGTCCGTCACCGGCGACCAGATCCGCCAGATCCTGCAGTTCCTGAAGCAGCATTACGAGCACGTCGTCGTCGACACGTCGAACTCGTTCACGCCGCGCACGCTGGCCACGTTCGATCAGGCCGACGAGGTGTACCTGGTCACCAATGTCGACCTGCCGTCGCTCAGGAACATCCAGCGGACCCAGCACATCATGGACCGCATGGGCGGCAAGCAGTTGCGGCTGATCGTCAACCGGCTCCAGCCCGACAACGATATCGCGCTCGAGGACGTCGAGCAGGCGCTCGGCATGGAGGTCTACTGGACGCTCCCCAACGATTACGAGGCGGTCATCGACTCGATCAACACGGGCCGCCCCGTGATCCTCATGGAGCGCTGCGACTACGCGCGCGAGCTGGAGGCGCTGGGGGCCCGCATCACCGGCCTGCCGGGATCGGTCCCCAAGAAGCGCGGCTGGCTGGCGCGAACTGTGGAGCGCATGAAGGGAATGCTCGGGGCCGAGGAGGAGAGGGCGGACGATCCGCTCATGCTCCCGCCCCCGGTCCTGGGAGGTGAGCGCATATGATCGACGGACGCGATCCGTACACGGTGCCGCTGTTCGGTCCGCAGGGAGACGTGGAGAAGCCGACCCCGGCTCCGCCCGACCGGCCAGCCAGCAAGACGCCCTGGACGCCGCCGGCTCCGGCCGCGACGGCCGGGACGACCGCGGCGGCCGACAAGATGCCCTGGGAGGCGCCCGCCAACGGCGGGCCGGCAACCGCCGCGCCGCCGCGCCCCGATTCCCGCGACGAGGACGGGAATCCCGCAATGATGGCGCACGAGATCAAGGCCCGGATCCACAAGCAGCTCATCGAGCGGCTGAACCTGTCCAACCTGGACTCCCATGACCGGGAGCAGGTGGTCGCCGAGATCCGCCGGGCCATTCAGGACCTCCTCGCACGCGACGCCGCTCCGCTCAACTTCGACGAGCGCGAGCGGCTCGTCGAGGAAGTGCTGCACGAGATCTTCGGCCTGGGCCCGCTGGAGCCCCTGCTCCAGGATCCTACGGTGTCCGACATCCTCGTCAACACGCACATGCAGGTGTACATCGAGCGCGACGGCAAGATCGAGCGCACCGACGTCCGCTTCAAGGACAACCGGCACCTGCTCCAGGTCATCGACCGGATCGTGTCGGCAGTCGGCCGCCGGATCGACGACAGCTCACCGATGGTCGACGCCCGGCTCGCGGACGGCTCGCGCGTCAACGCGGTCATTCCGCCGCTCGCGATCGACGGGCCGCACGTCAGCATCCGGAAATTCAAGAAGGACGCGCTCTCGGCGCAGGACCTCCTGCGCGTCGAGACCATTACTTCCCCCATGCTGGACCTGCTGCAGGGGATCGTGAAGGCGCGCCTGAACGTATTGATCTCCGGCGGCACGGGCTCCGGTAAAACCACACTTCTCAACGTCCTGTCGTCCTCGATCCCGACCAACGAGCGGATCGTGACGATCGAGGACTCCGCCGAGCTCCAGCTTCGGCAGCCGCACGTCGTTCGCCTCGAGACCCGGCCGCCGAACGTCGAGGGCGTGGGCGAGGTCAACGCGCGCCAGCTCGTCATCAACGCGCTGCGCATGCGGCCGGACCGGATCATCGTAGGCGAGGTGCGTGGGCCCGAGGCCGTCGACATGCTGCAGGCCATGAACACGGGCCACGACGGATCCCTTACCACGCTGCACGCGAATTCTCCGCGCGACGCGCTCGCCCGTCTCGAGACCATGATCTCGATGGCCAACCTGGCGCTCCCCGAGAAGGCGATGCGCCAGCAGGTAGCATCGGCGATCGACGTCGTCATCCAGGTCACCCGCTACTCGGACGGCTCGCGTCGCCTCTCGTCGATCTCCGAGATCGTGGGGATGGAGGGCGACGTGATCACCATGCAGGAGATCTTCACCTACGAGCGGCAGGGCATCAACGAGGATGGCAAGGTCCTCGGCCGCTTCCGCGCCACCGGCATCCGTCCGCGGTTCGCGGAGCGCCTCAGCGCCAGCGGCATCGACCTGGCCACCGCCCTGTTCTCGAACGTCGAGTACGGTTACGCCGCGGGAGGGGAACGATGATCGACCGGCTTCCCGCGGGGTACGGACCGGCCATCCTGATCTTCGTGGCGGTCGGTCTGGGAGTGCTCTCGCTGGCCCTCATGTGGGAGTGGTGGCGGGATCGCCGCCAGCGCAAGGAGGTCGCCCAGCGCCTGGAGAGCATGGCCTCCGGAGCTCCCGGCCCCGACCCCTTCGGCGACCTGTTCCGCGACACCAAGCTCAGCGAGGTGACGTGGATGGAGCCGCTCATGGCGCGGCTTCCGCACACCCGCGACCTCCAGCACCTCCTCGAGCAGGCCGACGTGCCGTGGCGGGTGGGGACCTTCTTCCTGCTGACCGTGGGCGCCTCGATCGCTATGGGACTGGCGGGCTTCGTCGTCGGCCGGCTGTGGATAATCGGCATCGCCGCCGCCGCATTCGGCGCGTCGCTGCCCTACATCTACGTCAAGCGCCGCAAGACCAAGCGGCTGGAAGCGTTCGAGGAGCACTTCCCGGAGGCTATCGACCTGCTGGGCCGCGCGATCCGCGCCGGGCACGCGTTCTCGACGGGGCTTCAGATGGTCGGCGAGGAGTCGCCCGAGCCGCTGGCGGGAGAGTTCCGCCGGGTGTTCGAGGAACAGAAGTTCGGCCTCGCGATCGAGGACTCGCTCCTCGCGCTCGCCGATCGCATCGATCTCGTCGACATGCGGATCTTCGTGACCGCCCTCATGATTCAGCGGGAAGTCGGCGGGAACCTGGCCGAGATCCTGGACAAGATCTCGTACACGATCCGCGAGCGCTTCACCATTCAGCGCCAGGTTCGGGTCTATACCGCGCAGGGCAGGTTCACAGGGTACCTGCTGGCCGTGCTCCCTATCGGCGTCGGGTTCCTGATCTTCCTGCTGAATCAGGAATACATGATGATCCTGTTCCAGGACCCGACCGGGCGCCTCATGATGACCGTGGCGGTGCTGCTCCAGATAGTCGGCTTCTTCGTGATCCGGAAGATCATCCACATCGAGGTATAGCCCGATGATCCTCTTCCTCGTCGTCATTCTGGTCATGACCTCGGTGTTCGCCCTCGTGTACGGCGTGGCGAGCCTGGCGCCCGCGCGCTCGCGGCTGATATCCAAGCGGCTGGGAGAGCTTCAGACGGGCGCGGCCCGGAACTACAACTCGGTCCAGCGGCGCCAGCGGCAGGAGAAGCGGGAGCGTCTGGAGTCGCTCATGGAGGCTTTCGGCGAGCGCGTTACCGCGCGGCGCGCCGACTGGAGCCGCGTGCAGGAGAAGCTGCTCCAGGCGGGGTATCGGCGCTCGGGTGCGGTGGCCGCCTACTTCGGGACCCGCCTCGCGCTTCTCACGGTGGCGGGCGCGGGATCGGTCTTCGGCGCGCTGACGTTCGGCGCACCGCCCGCCGCTCTCGTCCTGGGAGGCGCCGTGGGGGCCACCTTCGGCTGGCTGGTGCCGCAGTACTACGTCAAGCGGCGGATCCGCAAGCGCCAGCTCTCGCTCCAGCGCGCGCTGCCGGACACGCTCGACCTGCTGGTCGTCTGCGTCGAGGCCGGCCTCGGCCTCAATCAGGCCCTGGTCCGCGTGTCGGACGAGATCGAGCACGTCAGCGAGATCATGAGCGAGGAGCTCGTGCTCGCGAACCTCGAGATCCGCGCCGGTACGCCGCGCGACGAGGCGCTCAGGAACCTCGGGGAGCGCACCGGGCTCGGCGACCTCAAGTCGCTGACCGCGATGCTCGTCCAGACCGATCGCTTCGGCACCTCCATCGCGACCGCCCTGCGGGTCCATTCCGACACCATGCGCACCAAGCGGCGGCAGCGCGCGGAAGAGGCCGCCGCCAAGACCACCATCAAGCTCGTGTTCCCGCTCGTGCTGTTCATCTTTCCCGCCATGTTCGTGGTAATCCTCGGGCCGGCGGTGCTCCACATCCTCGAGCAGATGAAAGGCCTGATGTGAAGCGCGTGCGGGTCACGAATACCAGCCGTGGTCGCGAGCTCGGAACCCGGGTGATCCTCGCCGACTGGTTCTGGCCGCGGCTCCGGGGCCTGATCGCCCGCCCGCGCATCGAGCCGGGCGAGGGACTCATGATCGTTCCCTGCCGGGGGGTGCACATGTACCTGATGACGTATCCGATCGACGTCGCCCTGATGGACCGCGACGGGGAAGTGGTGGCGATGTACCGCGAACTCGCTCCCGGAGCCCGGACCCGCTGGCACGGCGACGCGCATCACGCGCTGGAGGTGCCGGCCGGCATGCTGGCCGAGACGAGCACGACGGTCGGAGACCGGATCGTCTGGGGGGAGAATTGAGCGCCCCGGCGCGGCCCCGGTCGAGCCTCAACCGCCGGCCGCAGTTCGGCACCCGCCCGGTGCCGCCGGTCCCGGAGACCCTCGAGGACGCCGGCATCTCGCCCGAAGCCCTTGTCGACCTGATCCTCAAGAGTCTGTACGTCCAGGGGGCGCGAACCGGCCAGCAGCTGACCGACACGATCCGCCTTCCCTTCGCCTTGATCGACGAACGCCTGCTCGACCTGCAGCAGCGGCAGTTCGTCGAGGTCCGGGGGGCCAAGGGGCACGGGCGCGGCGGATACACGTTCGATCTCACGGGGAAGGGGCGCGAGCGCGCCCGCGAGGCGATGGACTCGAACCACCACGTCGGTCCGGCGCCGGTGCCGCTCGCCCAGTACCGCGAGTGGGTCGATCGGCAGTCGATCAAGGGCGTCAGCGTCAGCCGCGAGGGGATCGAGGTCGGCTTCAGTCACCTCGTCCTGGACCCGAAGTTCCTCGATCAGTTGGGGCCGGCGATCAACTCGGCCAAGTCCATGTTCCTGTATGGCGACTCGGGGAACGGGAAGACGAACCTCGCCGAATCGATCGCCCGCATGATGGGCGGCGACCT
>JAICQP010000138.1 GCA_025937815.1 Gemmatimonadota bacterium | reverse complement strand
GAGGAACGCCTTGAGCGGGTCGAGCTCCCCCCCGACCTGGAGCGAGACGAGCTCGTCGTAGGGACCGCGAGCGCCTGGGCGAGCCGGGCGAGCTTCTCGGGCTTGGGGTGCTTCCGCCCGGCCTCGATCTCGGACAGGTAGGAGACGGAGATCCCGGCCCCCTTCGCCGGGCTGGAGAGCGACAGCCCCTTCTCCTGCCGGAGCTTCCGGAGCTTGAGGCCGAGGATGAATCGCAGGCTCTCGGCGTCGAGTCGAGCGTCGAGTGAGGGTGGGTTCGCCATCAGCGAAAGAATATCCCACCTTTTTCACCTGTCAAGTAGCGAACTTTCGCTTGCAAACAATCTTCGCTTATGATACGATCGGTCCCCGGTTGAACCGGGAGGAGGCGTGGTGGGCGAAACTTCGACAGTCGTCAGGGATTCGTCGCTTCGGAATGGGAAGCTCCAGCTGCGTCGGGAAGCGCGGACGAACCAGGCCGGGCAGGTGCTCGACCCGGCGGCGCTCGACCTCGTCGCGCGGCTCCACGCCCGCCTCGAGCCCGAGCGCCGGGAGCTCCTCGCCGCCCGCGAGGCCCGCCAGCGGGACTACGATGCGGGCGGGCTTCCCGGCTACCTCTCCCCCGACGACTCCGTCGCGCGCCAGGCGGCCGCCGACTGGCGGATCGCTCCCCTTCCCGCCGATCTCCTGACGCGCCGGGTCGAGATCACCGGCCCCGTCTCCGATCCCAAGATGGTCATCAACATGCTGAGCCGGACGGAGGCGGGCGACCGCGCCGACGCCGCGATGCTCGACTTCGAGGACTCGATGAAGCCCGCGTGGGAGAACGTCGTCCGGGGCATCGAGAACCTGCGAGGCGCGGTCGACGGAACGCTGTCGTTCACCAAGCCGGGCAAGGGCGGCGAGCCGGCCAGGGAGTACCGGATCGACCCCGACGACATGCCGCTCCTCATGGTGCGCGTCCGCGGCCTCCATCTCGACGAGACGAACGTCATGATCGACGGCGCGCCGGTCGCCGCGGGCCTCTTCGACCTGACGCTCTCCGCCTGGCACACCGCGCGCCGGCTCATGGATCAGGGCAAGACCCCCAAGTATTACGTCCCCAAGTGCGAGCACCATCTCGAGGCGCGCTGGTGGAACCGGCTCTTCTCGCTGGTCGAGGAGGCGCTGTCTCTGCCCGCCGGTTCGCTCCGCGCCACGTTCCTGATCGAGACCCTCCCCGCGGCGTTCCAGATGGAGGAGATCCTCTGGGAGCTGAGGGAGCGCGCGGCCGGCCTCAACGTCGGCCGCTGGGACAAGATCTTCAGCGACATCAAGGTGCTGAGGGAGCACCCGGATCGCGTCCTCGCTGACCGCGGCAGCATCTCGCTCAACCGCCCGTGGATGAAGAGCTACGCGATGCGGCTCGTCCGGATCTGCCACAAGCACGGCGCCTTCGGGATGGGCGGGATGTCCGCGTTCACGCCGGGCTCGACCGCCGAGCTGCGCGAGGAGCAGACGAAGAAAGTCGTCGAGGACAAGGCGTTCGAGGCGTCGATCGGGCACGACGGGTGCTGGGTGTCCCATCCCTACTTCATCGGCCCCGCGATGTCCGCCTTCCCGCGGACGAACCAGCTCGACGTGATCCCCGACATCGACGAGCGACCCGATCTCCTGCCGGTGGGCGGCGAACCCCGGACGCTCGACGGGCTCCGCAAGAACGTGCGCGTCGGGATCGCCTACATGCACGGCTGGAACCGGGACATCGGCTGCGTCGCCTGGGATGACCTCATGGAGGACCTCGCCACCCTCGAGATATCCCGCGTGCAGGTCTGGCAGTGGCTGCGCCACGGGATCGCCCTCGACGACGGCACGCCGGTCACGCGGGAGCTCGTCGGCCGGATCTTCGACGAGGAGAGCGCGCGGATCGAAGGCGAGGTTCAGGCCGCGATGAGTGGCAAGGGCGGCGACGTCGAGCGCGAGGTCCAGCGCTTCGCGGACGCCCGCGAGGATGCCGAGGCGATCTTCACCGAGGCGAGCTTCCGGCCGTTCCTCACCTGCCGCTCCGATCCGGCCGGCATGGATCTCGATTCGCGGCGCGCGCGGCTACGCGCCGAAGGAACCCAAGCCAGCGGAACTCAGGCCCCGCTGTAACCGCCCCCGAACGGGTCAGGAGGAAACATGCGCGTAGTCAACGGAAACAACGGCAACGGCCTGTGCCTGGCGCGCTGGACCGGCGTCCGGCGGCCGTTCACGCCCCAGGACGTCATGCGGCTCAGGAACACGTTCGAGATCCGGCATTCGATCGCCGAGCGCGGCGCGGTGCGGCTGTGGGACCTGCTGACCACCCAGCCCTACGTGGCGGCCCTCGGCGCGCTGACCGGCAACCAGGCGATGCAGCAGGTCAAGGCGGGCCTCAAGGCGATCTACCTGAGCGGCTGGCAGGTCGCGGCCGACGCGAACCGCGCTGGTCAGATGTACCCGGACCAGAGCCTCTATCCCTGCGACAGCGTGCCCGAAGTCGTGCGGCGGATCAACAAGGCGCTCCTTCGCGCCGACCAGATCCACCACGCCGAGGGCGACCACAGCATCAACTGGATGGCGCCGATCGTGGCCGACGCCGAGGCGGGGTTCGGCGGGCCGGTACACGCGTTCGAGCTCATGAAGGCGATGATCGAGGCGGGCGCGTCGGGCGTTCACTTCGAGGATCAGCTCGCTTCCGAGAAGAAGTGCGGGCACATGGGCGGGAAGGTCCTCTTGCCGACCTCGCAGTTCATCCAGACCCTGATCGCCGCGCGGCTCGCCGCCGACGTCATGGCCGTTCCGACGATCCTGGTCGCGCGGACGGACGCCCACAGCGCGTGCCTCATCACGAGCGACATCGATGAGCTGGACCATGCGTTCCTGAAGCGGAAGAGCAAGCGGACGAGCGAGGGGTTCTTCCACTTTCGGGGCGGACTCGAGGCCGCCATCGCGCGCGGGATCGCCTACGCGCCCTACGCCGATCTCGTATGGTGCGAGACGTCGACGCCGGATCTCGGCGAGGCGCGCGAGTTCGCCGAGGCGATCCACGCGGAGTATCCCTGCAAGCTTCTCGCCTACAACTGCTCGCCGTCGTTCAACTGGCGGAAGAAGCTGGACGTGCCGACGATCGCGCGCTTCCAGGAGGAGCTCGGCGAGATGGGCTACAAGTTCCAGTTCGTCACGCTGGCCGGCTTCCACGCCCTCAACCACAGCATGTTCACGCTGGCGAGCGCGTACCGGGAGAACGGGATGCTCGCCTACTCCGAACTGCAGGAGGCCGAGTTCGCCAGCGAAGAGATGGGCTACACGGCGACTCGCCACCAGCGCGAGGTGGGCACCGGCTACTTCGATCTCGTGCGCGAGGTGATCTCGGGAGGGACGGCGAGCACGGCGGCGCTGGCGGAGTCGACGGAAGCGGCGCAGTTCGCGTGATTGCTACCTGCAGCCGCTTGACGGGTCGAACCTCAACAGGGCGTCGACGAAATCGTAGTGCTCCGCAATCTCGCGGGTTTTCTCCCACCCCGTGCCGATCAGGATTTCGTCTTTCAGCACGACCGGGGCCAGGTAGTCCCGCGCCCCGCCGCCTTCTGGCTTGCTGACGAGGTAGTACCAGATCTCGATCTGCCCATCCCCGGGAAGCGGATGGGTGACCGTTCGATGGGGCTGTGGGATGACGTAGGTTCGATCCTCAAGGCCCCCCAGATTCGGAGGCTCGTGGGTCATCAAGTAGACGATCTGCTCCTTTGCCATGCCTTCCGTGAGCCGCGAGATGCGTGATCGATTGCGATTACCGATGACGTTGAAGTGTCTTCCCACATCATCTAGAAAATCCCATCCAATTCCCAGGACGACATCATTCTGCAAAACGATGGGCGACAGATATTCGCGTTCAGTACTCTCGCGAGAATGCTGCATCAGATAGTACCAGATCTCTATGGCGGCTCCGGTTGAGTCATGCGACGCCACGCAGTCCCAAGGCTGACTAGCTACCCCTTTCCGCGTTCCCATGACCTCGACTACCTCTGCACGCGTCATGCCTGGGCGCAAGCGAGGAAAATCGTCTCTGTTCCGGTTGGCCAGGCGGCCCATCGCTATCCCGCAACCAATCAGATACGGGAGAAGCAGGACCGCGACGGACAGAAGCGCCAGCGACGGATAGTGCATCTCATCGGTGATGCGCACGATGAATACGCTATCCCATTTCCGCTGGCCGTCAATTCCAGTCAGGCCAGGGTCAGGGCCGACTCGAACTCTTCCGGAACTGCAGTCTCGCGGGCCTCCAGGAACCACGTCTCCATCGTGCCCTTGCCCTTCACCTCGAGCGGGCCGTGGGCGCGGAAGATGTAGCGGCCGGCGAGAAGACGGACGACGTCCTCGGTGACCTGGATCCGGTCGCGCTCCCCGAGGCTCGCCATCCGGCTCGCGGTGTTCACGACGTCGCCCCATAGATCGTAGCTGAATCGCGTCCGGCCGATGACGCCGGCCACGACCGGGCCGCTGGCGATCCCGATGTGGAGCCGGAGCGGCTCCCCCTCCGGGGTCCGGTACTGGGCGATCCGCTCTCGCATGTCGAGCGCCGCTTCCGCGATCCGAGCCGCGTGGTCGCCCCGCGTACCGCTCAGACCCGCGACCATCATGCACGCGTCGCCGACTGTCTTGACCTTCTGGATGTCGTAGTCCTGCGCGATCCGGTCGAACTCGTGGAACACGCCGTCGAGGAGCCGCACCAGGTCGTCCGGCTTCATCCCCGCGGTCATCTCGGTGAAGCCCACGATGTCCGCGAACAGCACGGTGACCTCGGCGTGCTGGTCGGCGATCGGCTCCTCCCCCGCCATGAGCCGGCGCGCGATCGGCTCGGGCAGGATGTTCAAGAGCAGCTTCTCGCTGCGCTGGCGTTCCTCCTCCAGGTGCAGGGTCGTCAGGAAGCGCTCGCGGGACGAGCGCTCGCGGCTGTACGTCGCCAGCGAGCCGACGATCGCGCCGGCGAGGAGGAAGAAATCGTCGGCGATCACGATCGCGAGCGGGAGGAGCGCCATGGGGATCACGACCGCGTTGAACGCCAGGATCAACAGAAGCGACACTCCGGCCGTGATCATGAGCCGCGGAGGGAATAGCCCGTAGCCGGCCATCAGCGCGAGCATGATGCCCGCCCAGTGGAGGCTCGCCTCGCCACGGCCGACGGCGAGCAGCGTCACGATACCGCCGCCCGAGACGAGCACCGCGGCGGCGACGATCCAACCGTGGAACCGCTGCCAGGCCGGCGTCCACGTCAGCGCCAGGATGCCGAGCAGTATGGCGCAGACGAAGCCGCGGACGACCAGAAGCCTTCCCGCCACGTCCTCGAGGAAGGCCTGGTCGAGGACGATGAACCCCAGATAGAGCGCGATCGCGAGACCGGTCGTCGCGCGGAACGGTCGCAGGGCCCGGCGCGCGCGCTCGGCTCGCCAGGCGCTCTCCAGCTCGGCGGACGCGAACCTGAGGGTCACGGGATGCATCTCGGCCAACGCAGGCCTCCGGAGGATCGGCAGAAAGCTCATCCTGATCCAAGGCTAGACCCCGAGGCGGGTGGGGTCTGTCGGGAGAATTCCGGCGGCGGCTGTCGGGCGGGGGTTACGGCCTACAGGCTCGGTCGGGAAATGGCCGACAGAATCGTCGCCCCGACGGGGCTAGACTCTACGGAGGAGGGACTATGAAATCGATGACGATGACCATCGCGGTGGGAATCGGGCTCCTCGGCTGGGCTCCAGAAGGAGCGGCCGTGCCGGCGGACTCGCTCGAGATCCCCGGAGTCCTGGCGGTGTTCGAGCCCGGGGTACTGGTCCGCACGACGTTCGCGGAGTGCGGGGACGAGTGGCGCCCGATCAAGGAGATCACCGGGAGATTCGTCGAGTTCGAGGAGGACGCGTTCCAGCTGGAGGTCCGCGACGGCATCCACACGCAACTCCATCAGGTCGCCTTCGACGACGTCCTTCGCTTGGAGCTCGGCATCGAGCGCCGGCTCACGACGCGCGGGACCGTGATCGGCGGGCTGACCGGACTGCTCCTGGGGGCCGCGGTGATCGCGGCGGACGGGGCCGACGGCGGCGCGTTCGATTCGGGCGGAGCCGAGTACGCGGTGGGTGCGGCGATGTTCGGGCTGATGGGAGCCGGAGTGGGCGCGCTGATCGGAAGCCACCAGGAAACCGTCGAGTGGCGGCCGGTCCCGCTCTACGGAGAGGCGTACTGCCAGTAGACGGGCGTTCCCCTCGTCAGGTGCCCGTCCGGATCCACCCCATGAGCGGCTGGTGGTCCGACCCGTAGCGGTCGGCCAGGATCTCGTAGCGGCCCGACCAGCCCCGGGGAAGGCGCAGGAAGAGGTGGTCCAGGCGGAGCCCCGGCAGGAACAGGGGCAATTGCCTGGTGTCGCCTTCGGGGTGGACCTCGATCGCCGGATAGCGGATTTGCAGGGCGTCGAGCGCCCCTGATGCCCCGCCGCGAAGCCAGGTGTTGAAGTCGCCGCCGACCGCGCTCGCCGGGACCGGCGACAGCCGCTCTAGGCTCGCGACCAGCGCGCGCGCCTGGTTCGACTGCGCGGGGCCGAGCGCGCGGTGGATGCGCGTCCAGCGTGCGCGGTTCTCCAGAT
>JAICQP010000044.1 GCA_025937815.1 Gemmatimonadota bacterium | reverse complement strand
TGCCGGGACTGGTGCTGTGGCTGCAATCGAACGCCCTGACAGGTCTCGCCGAAGGGGCGCCTGTGGCCACCTGGCCGGACCGCTCGGGCGCCGGCAACCATGCATCCCAGGCCGTCGCCTCCAAGCGGCCCGTGTACCGCGGGGGGGTCGTGAACGGTTTGCCGGCGGTACAGTTCGACGCCGTCGACGACGGCATGGCGACCGCCGCGGATCCGGGGGCCCCGCTGACGATCGTGGTCGTCTACGCTTCGCGCGCGGCCGCTTCGGGTCACGCGCTCAACGGCGGGTTCAGCTTCTTCATGGGACCGTACGTGGGGCGCTACCGGAACTACACCGGTCAGTACGCCACCGGCCCGAGCGTGACGGCGGGGAGATGGCTGGCGCAGACGATGCGCCAGTCGGCGACGCTGGCCGAGCTCTTCATCGACGGAGGGTTCACCGCCTCGACGACACGGACGGCAAATCCCGCGCCGCTCAGGCTCGCGCGCGAGGGGACGTTCGGAGCGATTCTCGACGGCTGGGTAGCGGAAGTCATCGTGTACGACCGGGCGCTGGACGACGCCGAGCTCGCGGACGTGCACGACTGGGTGCGGTCTCGCTACGCGCTGCCCTGAGGCGCGGAGGAAACGGGTAGCGGTGACCCGCTACCCGGCAGGGTCAGAGTCAGGGCGACCCGGATCCGGAGATTGTCGTCGTCATCGATCCGGAGAATGTAGCGGGAACGCTCGCTCGTCTTCTCCGCACCCTCCGCGTCGAACGCGAGCCATCGCACGTCGACCGAGCACAGGCGCGCGCCCAGGGTCTCGATGGACTGGATCTCGGGTCGTGTGCTCACGAGCCCGCGCGCCCGATACCACTGTATAGCTCCCGCGAAGAACGCTTCGATCTCGTTGGTATCCGACACGGCGATGACTCCTTCGTCGGAGAGAACCAGCGATGGGACCTCCCACGACCGGGTGACACGCGCGACATCGCCCTCGCTCAGGGCCGTGCCCAGAGCCGCGAGAAAACGCCGGACGACTTCGGCGTCTATTATCATCATCAGGTGTTCGCTCGCCGGCTCGACCTTCGCCAGGCGCCGCCGACGCACGTGGCCGCGATCGTCCGATTGTCGCAGCCGAACACCCATGCGTCGAGAAGGGTGTCCGGATCGCAGTCGGCCAGCTCGGGTGAATCGAGGTCCAGCGCGGTCAAGTCCGCCCAGTAGCCGGCTTCGATCGTCCCCGTCTCGACGCCCAGGGCGCGAGCGCCGCTGTCGGTCGCGATCGACAGGAGCGGACGCGCAACGCTCCCCGTTTCGTCGCTCAGTACGCCTCGCCTCTCCTGTCGCAGGCGCTGGCCGTACTCCAACCAGCGCATCTCTTCGATCATCGCGATCCTGGCGTTGGAGTCGGTGCCCAGGGAGAGCCGGTCGATGACGCCCATGATGGAGGCGAGGTCGGGCAATCCGTCGCCCAGGTTCGCCTCCGTCAGGGGACACAGGCAGACCGCGCCCCCGGCGCCGATGAATGCGCTGAGGTCCTCGGGGCGGGTGTGAGTGCAGTGGACCGCGACGACCCCTTCCATGCTGGGCAGGGCCCGCAGGAGAAGAGCCATGGGCGGCTCCCCGAAGGCGTGGACACTGTCCTCGATTTCGGCGCGCTGCTCCTCCACGTGCATGTGGAAGGGTAGACCTCGGCGCACGGACTCCGCGTGAAGGGAGGCGATATCGTCCAGGCTCGCCGCGCGGATCGAATGTGGCGCGACACCCAGCGTCTGTGTCGCGGGGTCCAATCGCTCCGCGAGCTGATCGAATCGATCCCAGTATTCGATGGTCGACTCCACGTGGAAGCGCCGCTGCGCCGGCTGGAGTGGCTGATGGATGCCTCCCGTCCGGTAGTAGGACTGGAGCACGACCAGGCGGATCCCCACCTCGGACGCGGCCTCGAGCAACAGGCCATCGTACGAGCTGTCTTCCGTGCCGGGTGCATGATGCAGGTAGTGGAACTCTCCAACCGTCGTGATCCCGGCGTCCCGCATCTCTGAGAATGCGCGGGCGCATTGGCCGCGGAACGCAGCGGGGTCCAGGGACTCGACGAGCCCGTACATCGCCTGGCGCCAGCTCCAGAAGTTCTCCGAGCCGGTCACGAACCCCTCGCGGTGACCGCGCATCCCGCGCTGGAACGCGTGCGAATGCGCGTCGACGAGCCCCGGAACGAGCGCGAAGCGGGGCAGCCGCACGGTGGGCTCGAGGTCCGCTCCCCCGACGGCTTCGATCCGACCGGTTCGATCGATGGCGATCCGGATACCGGGCTCGAACCGCGCGCCGGTCCATGTGAGCGCCGCCTCCACCACGCTGGCCGTGTTCATGGGGTCATCCGGCACCAGCGGTCGACCGCGCGGACGAGGATCGCACGGGCGCGCGCGAGATCGGCGAGCGGAACGAACTCGTTCGCCCGGTGCGCCGCCTCGATCGACCCTGGACCCCAGATCACGCAGTCGAAATCCAGTCGCTGAAGCCAACCCGCGTCGGTGGCGAAGGGAACGCTCACCGGCCCGGGCAGGGTCTCTTCGCTGAACCAGGACCAGAGGTCCGACTCCTCGTCGAGCAGCGCGGGCGGACTCTCGGCGACGATCTCCAGCGTCCGGGGCGAGCTGCCAGCTGCGCCCTCGACGGCCTCGCGCACCCGGTCGACGAAGTCGCGGGCTTCCATGCCGGGGAACAGCCGTGCGCCGAGCTCGATCTCGCACCGGTCGGGGACCACGTTGGCGGCGATGCCGCCGGCGATCCGGCCGACGTTCAGCGTGACGAACGGGACCTGGCGGAAGGCGTCGGCGTATTTCGGCCGCTCGGCCTCGAGCGCTCGCCGAAGGTCCTCGAGCGCCAGGACCGCGCGCGCGGCCGGCTCGATCGCGCTCCTCCCCAGGTGCGGAAGCCCACTGTGCGCGGCCTTCCCTTCGACGACGATCCGCACCCGCAGGTGTCCCTTGTGGAGGCGCGCCGGCGACAGGGATGTCGGCTCGCCGATGATCGTCCGGCGCGGGAGGGGCTCCGGCGGACCGCCGGCCTCCACCAGGTGTCGAGCGCCCCGGGTGCCGACCTCCTCGTCGTACGTGAACAGGAGCGCCAGCGGCCGGTCGAGCGTCTGGGGGTCCACCTCGGAGAGGATCTGCACGGCCAGGGCGAGAAAGCCCTTCATGTCGGCCGTCCCGCGGCCGGCGATCGTATCGTCTCGACGAACGGCCTCGAAGGGATCCGACTCCCAGCCGGGTTCGACGGCCGGCACCACGTCGGTGTGCCCGCAGAGGGTCAGGCCCCCGCCGTCCTCCGTCGGGGGGCCCACCGCGACGGCCAGGTTGGCCTTGGAACCGTCCTCGGATCGCAGCCGGTGGATCCGCGCCCGGGTGTCGTCCAGGTAGTCGCAGAGAAAGTCGACGAGCGGAAGGTTGCTGTTCGAGCTGGTCGTGTCGAACGCGACGAGACGGGTCAGGAGTTCGATGTCGGTGAGCCGCGGCACGCGCATAGCTTGGGGAGGCCGCCGCGGGCCCGCAAGGCGGCTAGTCGACACCCTGGTTCAGGATTTCGAGAAACGCGTCGCCATAGCGCTCGAACTTGACCGGACCGACGCCCGTGACCTCGAGCATCTGGCTGCGGTCGAGCGGGCAGCGCTCCGCCATCTCGCGCAATGTGGAGTCGTGGAACACGACATATGCGGGGATGCCGCGCGCGTCCGCGAGCTCTTTGCGCAGAGCCCGCAACCGCTCGAAGATCGCGGCCGCCTGCGGCGTCGTGCGGTCCCCGCTCAGGGCCTCGCGGCGTGATGCGGCCCGGGTTTGCTCGAGGCCCTCTGCCCGCACCAGGTCCTCGACCGCGATGCCGGCGCAGACGTCGCATGAGCCGCCACAGGCGGGGATCTCCTCGCCGAAGTGCCCCACGATGGCCCGGTGGCGGCATTCCATCGAGTCCGCCATCTCGAAGAGCTCGACCGAGGCCCGTCGCCTGGCCGCCCGCTGGTCAGGGTCCGGTATCGCGTCGAGGAACCGCTCGTGGAGCTTGACGTCGGCCCACGAGAAGTAGAGGAAGCACTCGCTCGGCAGCCCGTCGCGACCTGCGCGGCCGAGCTCCTGGACCCACGACTCGACGTCCTTCGGCATGTCCCGGTGGATCACGAAGCGGACGTCGGGCTTGTCGATTCCCATGCCGAAGGCGATGGTCGCGACCACCACGTCGATGTCGTCACGCGCGAACGCCTCCTGGTTGGCATGCCGCTCCGCTTCCGGCAGCCCCGCGTGGTAGGGAGCGGCGGAGACGCCGTGCCGCCCGAGCCACGCGGCCAAGCTCTCCACCGCGCGCCGCGACATGCAGTAGACGATCCCGCTCTCGCCGGCGTGACGCCGCACGAGTGCGAGGATCTCGCGCCTGGTGTCGCCGCCCGCGCCTTTCTTTCGCGCCCCCAGCCACAGGTTCGGGCGGAAGAACGAGCCCTTGAAGCCGGCGGGGCTGCGCATGCCGAGCTGGCGCAGGATGTCGCGGGCGACCACGCGAGTGGCTGTCGCGGTGAGCGCCAGCACGGGGATGTCGCCCAGGCTCTCGCGCAGGCCCGCGAGTCTCCGATAGGACGGACGGAAGTCGTGCCCCCACTGGCTGATGCAGTGCGCCTCGTCGACCACCATGAGCGACAGCGGACACTCGCCGAGGAGGTCCTTGAGGCGGCCCTCGAGCGCTTCGGGCGCCAGGTAGACGATCTCGTAGCCGCCGGCTCGCAGGGTCTCGAGCCGGCGCCGGCGCTCGTCCGAGTCGAGGGTGGAGTCGATCCGCGCGGCGCGAAAGCCGAGGTCCGTCAGCGCGTCGACCTGGTCCTTCATGAGCGAGATCAGAGGGGACAGCACGAGCACGGTTCCGGGCAGGATCCGGGCGGGAAGCTGGAACGTCAGCGACTTGCCCCCGCCGGTCGGCATGACCGCGATGCAGTCCCGGCCCGCCAGCACAGCGTCTATCACCTCGCGCTGGCCGGGAAGGAACGAGTCGAAGCCGAAGACCCCACGCAGAACGTCGTGGACGTCTTCCCTCACCGGCGAGAAGTCCGTTGGACGAAACCGCCCCTCACTTGCGGAACACTTTGTATCCGAAGCTGCAGGGGGACACCGAGCAGTCGAACATCGTGACCCACAGGATGTGCCCGCCCCCGGCCGGAGCGGTGAACAGGAGCACCGGATAGGCGTCATCCAGGGCGTCACTCGTAATCTCGTTCCCATCCGGGTCGGTGAGCGTCAGATCGAGATCGTCGCAGTCGGCGTCGCAGACGCCCATGATCATGTACTCGACCCCCGACACGAGCTCGATCTCGAGGCCGACTTCGGCGCCGGGTTCGAGCACTCCCACGATCATGTCCGTATAGGCGGCCTGAGCGTCGGGTCGATAGCCTTCCGTGGACATCCGGTCCTGCACGGCGTCGAGCTGGGCTTCGAGGATCGTCCGGTAGGAGGTCTGGGAATACGTGACCTGCGCGAAGGTCAGCAGGAGGACCGGAACCAGAACGGCGAATCGCGGCATGCGCTTCTCCTGGAGTCACCTGTGATTTTGCTGCGGGGGATTGCTCGGCGGAATATAGTCGGTTTTGAATCCCCGCCGCGCCCGGGCCGTCAGGCGAGAGCGGCCGCGCCAGAACGGCCACGATCACTCAACCGAGGAGAATCGATGACCCGTACCACGATGGCATTCGTAGTGCTCGTGGTGGTGGTGGCCCCCGCGCCGGCCGCCGCCCAGGAGAATGAGGAGGCCGCCGTGATGGCCGCGGTCGAGGCCATGTTCGACGCCATGCGCGCGGGCGACAGCGCGGCCATGCGCGCCGTCCTCCACCCGGCCGCGACCGGCGCCAGCGTCTCCGTACGGGAAGGCGTCCCCACGCTGACCCGCGAAGCGTCCCTGGACGGCTTCGTTCAGGCGGTCGGCACCCCTCACGAGGAGGTGTGGGACGAGCGGATCTGGGACGCGGAGGTGCGGGTGGACGGCAACCTCGCCACCGCTTGGATGAAGTACGCGTTCTATATGGGCGACCAGTTCAGCCACTGCGGGGTCGACGCATTCCAGCTCTTCAAGGGCGAGGACGGCTGGAAGGTCTTCCATGTCGCCGACACCCGCCGGCGGGAGGGGTGCGAGACCCCCTGAGACTCGGCCGGCCGGCGGCACCCCGGGCGGCACCGCGGCGGGGGATCAGGGCACCGACACCGGAACCTCCGACCAGATCTTGCGGAGCTTTCCGGTCCGGGGGTCCCTCCGAGGGGGTATCGGCGAGAGCTCCACGGAGACGTGGGGCAGCCCGCGCGCCCGCAGGTGGGATCGCACCCGGCTGACGACCTCCGCCCACGTCGCGTCGGCTTCCCGGGAGAACCGCATGCGAAACGAGAGCACGTCCTCGGCCGTCTGGACGATCTGGTATCCCGGTTCGATCCCCGGGACGGAGGTCAGCAGGGTGATCAGGGCGAGGGCCATGACGGTGACCTCCCGATCGCCGTTCCGGTAGATCAGCGTGTCGTACTTGCGCCCTTCGACGTGCACCGCGGGAAGAGGGCTGCCGCAGGGGCACGGGTCCGGCCTGACGATCACCCGGTCTCCGAGATCGTGCCGGATCACCGGTTGCGTTCGGTTCGCGAGATTTGTGACGAGCGCCGTGTGGCTCGTCTCGCCGGGGGGCACCGGGCGGAACTCCTCGTCCACCGGCTCCAGCACGACCCAATCGGCGTTGACGTGGAGCCACCCCTCGGGACACTCGAAGCCGAGCGACAGGAATTCCGAGGCCGCATACGAATCGAAGAGCGGGCAGCCGAACGCCGACTCGATCCGGGCGCGAGCGGCAGGTTCGACCCACTCCGACACCGAGACCGCGAGGACGATGTCGAGCGACAGGCGTCCTGCGAGCTGCTCGACCGCCAGGCTATCGAGGACCGTCGGATAGCCGACGAGAGCCGCCGGCTGCCAATAGTCGAGCGCGCGAGCGATGCGCGAAGCGGACTTGTGGATCGAGAGCGTGCTCGAGCGGACGTTGGCGAACGCGCCGAGGGGGCTCGGCCGCCGCACCATGGCCGCGCTGGCGTAGTGGCTGTTCGTGGCGATGACCGCGGCCACCCGGCCGCCTCGGCGGCCCAGCCGGGCCGCCCCACGCAGGCCCAGCCACGACATCCAGCCGCGGGTGAGCCAGAGCGCCCAGTAGACGTCCATGGCGTCCTGGTCGGCAACGAACAGCGACTTCTTGCCGGCGACACCGGAGGAACGGCAAACCGAATAGCGATCCAGCCAGGGCTGTCCCACGCGCGCACGATCCTGCATGTACTGCCAGACCGCCTCGCGCGTGATCGCCGGGTCGGTGACCGACTCGTCGAACCCGTCCACCCATTCCACCTTGGCCACCGGAGGAAGGTCCGTGAGGCCGGCGCTCTCCGGGATGCCGCGCCAATGTCGCCGATAGAACGGGGTCCGCCTTGCATGCGCCAGCATCTCGGCCAGGCGCCGATCCGTGCGCGAGGCGATGGCGTCCGCACCGCCGGCGCGCGCGCGCACGGCGTCCCAAGCGACGTGGAGCAACCGGGCTCTTCTTCCCATGGCGTTCCCTGTGTGCGTATTCGGTGCGAAACTGAAAGAATATAGAGATCGACTACTCGGGCGCGAGCGCGATTTCGCAAATCGAAGAGGGGGTATTTCGTTGAACTATCGCAGTCTGGGACACTCCGGCATCCGGCTGAGCGCGGTGGGGCTCGGCTCGTGGCTCACGTACGGTGGCGCGGTCGATAAATCCACCGCTCGCCGCTGCATCGAGCGGGCGCTCGAGCACGGCGTGAACTTCATCGACACGGCCAACGTGTACGACCGCGGCAGGGCGGAAGAGGTCGTGGGCCGGGCGCTGTCGCCGTATCCTCGCGAATCGTACGTCCTCGCTACCAAGGTCTACTTCCCCATGGGCGAGGGTCCCAACGACAGAGGTCTCTCGAGGAAGCACGTATTCGAGCAGTGCCACCACTCTCTGCGCCGGCTGGGGGTCGACTACATCGACCTCTATCAGTGCCACCGCTGGGATGACGAGACGCCGCTGGCGGAGACTTGTGGGATCATGGACGACCTCTGCCGCCAGGGTAAGATCCTCTACTGGGGAGTCTCGGAGTGGTCAGCGCCGCAGATCCGCGAGGTGGTCGAGCTGTGTCGGGCCAATGGATGGCGGCCGCCGTCCAGCAACCAGCCGGAATACAACGCGCTCCAGCGGGGGATCGAACGGGAAGTCCTGCCCACGACACGCGAGCTCGGCCTGGGGAACGTCGTATGGTCGCCGCTCGCCCAGGGGATCCTGACAGGAAAGTACCGCTCGCTGGCCGGTGTCCCGGAAGGCAGCCGCGCCGCCGGACCGCAGGGCGGCTTCATGCGCCGCTACTGGCGCGCCGAGGTGCTGGACGCCGTCGGTCGCCTGGCTCCACTGGCGGCGAAGGCGGGATGCTCGATGTCCCAACTGGCCCTGGGGTGGTGCCTCCGGCGATCCGAGGTGACGAGCGTCATCGTGGGGGCGACTTCCACGCGGCACGTCGACGACAACGTCGCCGCCGCGGACCGGCAGATCGACCCCGAGGTGCTCGAGGAGATGAGCCGCATCCTGGAGCCCGTCCTGGCGCCGACGATCTGAGGGCTGGAAACGGGACAGCGGCCGGGGTAACCTAGGAAAGTGGCCCGCTTCGATGCCCGCCGAGAGGATTTGCGGATGCGCCCGAGAGCAGTGACCGGCACGGCGCTCCTGGCCCTTGCGCTCGCGTGCGGTACGGAGGATCTCGGGCCGACAGTGCCCGGGGATCCCTCGTCCCCGAAACCCATCGTGGGGCGGATCGGCGAGCTGACGTTCTCGGCGCAGCTCCTCCAGCCCTCCTGGGACCGTCTGGTGGGACGGATGACGTTGACGAATCCCACCGGAGACACCATCGCGCTCCGGTTCCCCGATACCTGCGTCGTTCTCCTTCGGCTCTATCGGCTTGCCGACGAGCAGCGCGTCGTCGACGCGCACAGCAAGCGCTGCCAGCCCCGGCCGATCGACATGACCCTGGGGCCCGGCGAATCGCGCACGTTCGAAACGAACGTGACCTTCTTCTTCATCCTGGGGATCGAGATCCCGGAGGGACGATACCGCGCGACCCTCTATCTGCGTCCCGACGGCTCCGACGAGGTGGAGATCGGAGTCGGGTTGCCGCGTCTCATCCGGCCGGACGAAGAGCAGGCGTGAGATCACCTCTCGCCGTCGCGAGCGCGGCGCTCAGCGTGGTCCTGGGATCGGCCTTCGCGGCGACAGTCGTGGCTCAGGAAGAGACCATCCCGGGTCCGAACATCGAGCTCGTGGACCTCACCCATTCCTTCGACGATTCGACGATCTACTGGCCCACTGCGGAGGCCTTCGCGCTGAAAGTCGTGAGCGAGGGCCGGACGGACTTCGGGTGGTACGCGGCGAAGTCCTTCTGCGCGGCGGAGCACGGAGGTACCCACCTCGACGCGCCGATTCACTTCGCCGAAGGCGCGCGCAGCGCCGACGAAATCCCGCTCGAGGATCTGATCGGGGAGGCGGTCGTGGTCGACGTCTCGCGGTCCGCAGCGGCCGATCGGGATCTCGAGATCGGCGTCGAGACCTTCGAGGCCTGGGAGAGGGCGAACGGCCCGATCCCGGCACGCGCGATCGTCCTTCTCAAGACGGGGTGGGGCGACCGCTGGCCCGACCCGGAGCGCTACCTGGGTACGGCCGCGCGTGGCCAGGACGCGGTGGCGGACCTCCACTTCCCGGGCCTCTCCGAGGAGGGCGCGACCTGGCTCGTCGAGCGCGGAGTGCGGGCGGTCGGCATCGACACCGCGTCGATCGATCGCGGTCAGTCGACCGAGTTCCGCGCGCACCGCGTCCTGGCTGCCGCGAACGTCCCCATCTTCGAGAACGTGGCCAGCCTCGACCGCGTCGTCGTGAAGGGCGCCACGGTAGTCGCCTTGCCGATGAAGATCGCGGGCGGCACGGGTGGGCCGCTCCGGATCGTCGCGCTCCAGCCCCTGTTCCTCCCCGGCGCCCCCGGTGACTGACGCCGGCGGCGTCGTCGAACGCCGCATAGCCGGGCTGACGGTGCGGATCGACCGCCTGCTCTGCGTGGGCTTCGGGGACTGCATCGACGAGGCGCCGGAGTCCTTCGCGCTCGACGAGGACGGCGTAGTGGTCTTCGGCGCGGACCCGGAGTCGGTGGGGCAGGAGCGGCTCGTGCGGGCCTGCGCCGCGTGCCCGGTGGACGCGCTCACCGTCCTCGACGGAGACGGAAGGCAGCTGGCGCCTTGAGCGATGGCCGCGCACCGCGCCGGATCCGGACCTACCACGAGGTCGCCGACCCTGGGGCCGAGTCGGTGGTGGGCCAGGTCGTCGACCAGAGGCGGCGGCTGAGGGACCGCCTCGCCCGGGTTGGCCGGCTGGTGGCGATCGGGAGCGGCAAGGGGGGCGTGGGGAAGAGCGCGATCAGCGCGAACGTCGCCGCGGCGCTGGCAGCGGGAGGGCGCGCGGTCGGCGCGTTGGACGCCGATCTCGAAGGGCCCTCGCTGGCCCGCATGCTGAGCGCCGGCGGCGGGCTCGTTCGCGGCGAAAGCGGCTTTCTGCCCGCGAGGGGTGCGGCCGGCGTCGGCGTGGTGTCGATGGACCTCCTCGTTGCCGAGGACGCGCCTCTCCGATGGCGCGGGCCAGAGGACCACCAGTTCGCGTGGCGGAGCGTTCTCGAGACCGGCGCGTTGCGCGAATTTCTCTCCGACATCGAGTGGGGGGACCTCGACGTCCTCTTGCTCGACCTGCCGCCCGGCACCGACAAGCTCGCGCGGCTGATCGATCTGGTGGGGCCGCCCGACGTCGTGGTGATCGTCACTACTCCGTCCGAGGCAGCCCGCCACGTCGTGGCGAAGAGCGCGCGGTTTCTGGAGGAATCCGGGATCCGCGAGGTGGGTCTGGTAGCGAACATGGCGTCCTGGAGCTGTCCTCATTGCGGAGTGGCGGAGCCGCTCTTCGCAGCCGACGGAGCCCGCCGGCTGGCGCGGGACGCGGGCCTCGAGCTCTGGGCGGAGCTGCCTTTCGATCCGCGGATCGCGACCGATACCGACGAAGGCTTGCCGATCGTGTTGAGCGCGCCCGAGCGCCCCGCGGCGCGGGCCCTCGCCGCGCTCGCCGAACGGCTGGCGGTCCCGTGAAGTTCCTCTGCGTCGGGTGCGACGCGGTGATGGACTACGTGGAGCGGCGGCTCCCTGGAGACGGCACGATGGCCGTAGTCTACGCCTGCCCGACGTGCGGCAAGGAGACGGCGATGCTGGCCAACCCGATGGAGACGAGGCTCGTCAGCGGCCTGGGAATCGAAGTGGGTGGAAGGAGCGTGCCCGCCGAACCCCTCGAGCTCGTGCGCTCCTCGGTCGAGGGGCTCGAGGATCCCGTAGAGCTGGGCGCGTCGGGTTCGCCTGGAACGGGACGCGTCCGCTGGAGCGAGGACGCCCGGGAGCGGCTGCTGGCCGTTCCGTCGTTCGTGCGGGGCATGGTCAAGCGGATCTACGGCGAGTACGCGGCCGAGCGTGGCATCGAGGAGATTACGCCCGAGATCATGGATCGCGCGCGCTCAGAACTGGGGCTGGAGGGGATGTAGCGGCCGCGCGCGAAGTCGTTTGACACGTCCCCCCGCCGTTTTTATATAGGGGCGTCGCCGAGGCCGGAACCGTCCTTGCAGTCGATTTCCCTTCGAAATCGGGTGGCATGTATCGAGAGATTCTCGTACCGGTTGACAACTCCCAGCACTCCGACTGGGCCGTCGACCGCACGATCGAGATCTGCCGCCGCTCGGGCGGCCGCGTCACCGGCAGCCACGTCTACGCCGCGCGCCTTCACGACGTCCGCTTCCGCCAGCTCGAGACCGGCCTTCCCGCCCGCTTCCAGACCCCCGACGAGATCAAACGCCAGCGCAAGATCCACGACAAGCTGATCGAGAAAGGCCTGCAGCTGATCTCCGACAGCTTCCTCGACCAGGTCGAGAAGCGCTGCGCCGCGGCGGGGGTGCCCATGACGCGGCAGCTCCTGGAGGGGATCAACTACGAGGAGCTGGTGCGGGAGGCGAACCAGGGCGCGGGCCGGCTGCCGAGCTTGATCGGGTTCGATCCCAACATCGCCGACAAGTACGACGGCGGCGGCACGGTGCGCGGGGACGTGAGGCTGGGGGACGACGGCCGGATCGTCGCCGAGGAAGAGGAGGCCGACGAGAAGCTCGCGGGCAGCTCGGGCCGGAGCTACGACCTGGTGGCGATCGGCGCCCATGGCCTGGGCAGGCAGCCCATGAGCCAGCTGGGCGGGGTGGTGGCGCGGGCGATCCGCGGCATCGAGAAGGACGTGCTGATCGTGCGGGACGACCGGCCGCTGGAAGGCGGCCGCTTCCTCGTCTGCGTCGACGGATCGGCCTACGGCTACAAGGCGATGCGGGTGGCGCTGGAGCTGGCGCGGGAGTTCGCCGCGAAGCTCTACGTGGCGAGCGCGTTCGACGTCGAATACCACCACGTGGTCTTCCACAACATCAAGGACGTCTTGTCGGTCCAGGCCTCGAAGGTCTTCAAGTTCGAGGAGCAGGAAGAGCTCCACAACAACATCATCGACAAAGGGCTCCTCAGACTCTGCCAGGCCAACCTCAAGCGCGCCGAGGTCATGGCCGGCGAGTACCCGGACGTCGCGATCGAAACGCAGATCCTGATCGGCAAGCCGTTCCAGGTCGTGCTGCAATGGGCGGAGGAGATCGGGCCGTCGCTCCACGTGGTCGCGCGCCACGGGAGCCATCGCATCGACGGGACCGACCTGGGATCCCAGGCGGACAACCTCACCCGCATCGCGTCGATGAACACGCTCCTCGTCGGCACGACCGCCGTTCATCCCGAGGAGATCCCGTGGATCGAGGAGGATGGCGAGACGGGCCTCGAGTGGTCGCCGGACGCCGAGGTCCGGATCCTCCGGGTCCCGCCGTTCGCGCTCGGGATCGCCCGCAAGGCCGTCGAAGAGTACGTGCTCGAGCGGTACGGCGGCACCGGGTCTCCGAGCGGGACCGGCAACGGAAACGGGAACGGAGTTGTCCATGGCGACGGGAACGGGCATGCCCCTTCGAACGGCGACGGGAAGCTCCGCGGGCTGCCCACCGTCACCGGCGAGCGGCTAGACGAGGCGATCCAGAAACTCCTGCCGACCCACATGCAGCTCATCATGGGGATCGGCACGGCCGAGGAGCTCGCGCTCGCCGAGATCAAGGCCGAGGAGGCGATGAAGCGGACGCTCGTCGAAGGGCGCGACGCGGACGACGCCCCCGCCGTGCGCCTGGTGGCGGCGAAGTGCCCCTACACCGGTCACGTACAGGAGCGCGAGTGGACGGAGAAGGACCCGGTCGTGTGGACCGGTGAGGCGTTCGAGCGGCTGCGCCTGGTGCCGCTCATCGCGCGCCCGCTGGCGCGGAACACGGTGGAGCGCTTCGCCCGCGAGCACGCCATGTGGCGGATCACGACCCGTGTGATGGACGAGAACAAGCAGGCGATGATCGAGGCCGACGAGTTCGACGTCGATACGATGCTCGTCATGTTCAAGGAGCTCCAGACCAAGCAGCTCAGAGCCGCAGCGGAGGGCGTGGACGGGTTGACGCCCGAGATGCGCCGCTTCATCGACGAGGCGAAGGCCGCCGGCGTCACGCGCTGCCCGATCCGCGACATCGAGAAGCAGATCGACAGGTGCCCCGTCGACTTCAAAACGGCCACGCCGGCGGAAGCGAAGGCCGCCGTCGAGGCGCTGCTGAGCGACTCCTCCGAAGCCCCGGAGGGCGTCCCGGAGGCGTGACGACCCCGCCGCCATCCGGGGCCGTGTCGGCGGGACGGGCCGCGCCGCGCAGGGACTGGGAAGCGGACGCCGCGGTGCGCGCGGCGGGCCCGGAGCCGGTCCCGCACGTGATCGCCTGGAACCTGACCCGCCGCTGTAATCTGGAGTGCGCTCACTGCTACATCTCGGCCGGCGCGTGGCACGCCGCCGCGGACGAGATGCCGACCGCGGACTGCCTGCGCGTCGTCGACGAGATCCTCGAGGTGAGTCCCGCGCCCATGTTGATCCTGAGCGGCGGCGAGCCGCTCCTCCGCGAGGACCTGGAGACGATCGCCCGCCGGGCCGCCGACGGGGGAGCGACCGTGGTCGTGGGGACCAACGGCACGCGCCTCACGCGGGAGCGGATCGACTCGCTCATGGCTGCCGGCGTCCGCGGCGTGGCCGTCTCGATCGACAGCCTGGACCCCACCTACCACGACCGCTTCCGCCACGGTGCCGGATCGCTGGGCGAGACCCTGGCCGCGATCGAGCGACTGCGCGAGGCGAGGCTCGACTTCGTAGTCCAGACGACGGTCACGCGCGGTAACCGGGGCGAGATCGCGCGCCTCGCGGCCTGGGCGGCGGAGAAGGGCGCGGTCTCGTTCAACTGCTACTTCGTGGTGGCCACGGGCCGCGCCTCCGGCATGCGGGGGCTCTCCCCGCGGGAGAACGACGCGGTCCTGGTCGAGCTCGTCGCCTTGGGGAAGGAGTATCGGGGCCGCATGATGGTGCGCTCCAAGTGCCAGCCGCAGATCATGCGCCACGCGTACGAGACCGATCCGGAGTCGGGACTCCTGGACTATGCCACCCGCTGTCCGTGCGGGGTCCAGTACTGCCGGATCACCCCCGACGGAAAAGTCACCCCCTGCCCGTACATGCCGGTCGAGGCCGGCGACCTGACGAGCGAGACGTTCGGCGACATCTGGCGTGGCTCGAGCGTCCTCCGCGAGCTCCGCGCCACCGGCCTCGGCGGCCGCTGCGGCCGCTGCGAGTTCCGGGTCGTGTGCGGTGGTTGCCGCGCGCGCGCGTTCGCCGAGGAAGGCGACTGGCTGGGGGAGGACCCCGCCTGCTCGTACGTGCCGACCGGCCTGGTCCCGGTCGTCGAGCCGCGGCTCGTCACCTATGGTTCGGCGGCGAGACCGACTCTCGCCTGGAGCGCGGCGGCCCGCGAGCGGATGCGCCGGGTGCCCGGCTTCGTGCGCGGGGTCGTGACCTCGCGGGTCGAGAAGTACGCGGAGGAGCGCGGCTACCCGATGGTCACAGAGGAAGTGATCGACGAGGTGCGCTCGGCGCTTCCGATCGACTTCGCCAAGCGGAAGCCGTTCTTCCTCGGGAAGGATCCTTCGTGAGCGGCCGCCGGCTGGGCATGGCCGCGAGCTGTCTGGCGTCCCTGGCGCTGGTGCTCGTGGCGGTTCACGTCGCCGGCGCGCAGGAGCCGGCGGTCGCGGGTCCCCGCGCGTACGGATCGTTCCCGTGGATCGGCAGCCGGACCGCGGTGTGGATCGCCGCCGAGGTGCACCTCATGTTCGCCGCCTTCGTCCTCGGCGTGCCGATGTTCGCGGTGGTGGCGGAAGGTATCGGGATCTTCGGCGGCGACGAGCGCTACGACCGTCTATCCAAGGAGTTCACGCGGCTCCTCCTCATCGCCTACAGCGCGACCGCGATGTGGGGGGCCGTGCTGGTCTTCTTCCTGACCACGCTCTACCCGCGGTTCTGGGCCCACATGACCGAGATCTTCGAGGTCTCGATGTGGATCTACGTGGGCCTCTTCTTCATCGAGTCCTTCACGCTCTACCTCTACTACTACGGCTGGGATCGCTGGAAGAAGGGCCGGGCGAAGATCGGCCACTGGACGCTCGGGATCCTGCTCAACGTTTGGGGCACCGCGGTTCTGTTCATCGCGGACAGCTGGCTCACCTACATGATGAGCCCGCCCGCGAACGTCGGACCGGACACCTCGCCCGCCATGGTGCAGTTCTGGAGCGCCTTCGCCAACGCCACCTGGATGCCGATCAACATCCACCGGCTGATCGCCAACGTCGTGTTCGGCGGATCGGTGGTGGCCGCCTACGCGGGATACCGGTTCCTGTCCGCGCGGACCGACCAGGAGCGCGCGCACTACGACTGGATGGGATACGTCGGAAACTTCATCGCCATCGGGGCGCTCATCGTGCTGCCCTTCGCGGGCTACTATCTGGGCCGCGAGATCTACGAGTACAACCAGCAGATGGGGATCACGATGATGGGCGGCTTCATGTCCTGGCTGTGGATCATCCAGGCGTTCCTGATCGGGGTCCTGTTCCTGGCCGGCAACTACTACCTGTGGGTGGGGATGGGGCGCATCCCCGGGGCCGAGCGGTTCCTTCCCTACACGAAGTGGATGCTGCTCGTCCTCATCATCGGCGTGATCGTGTGGTCGACTCCGCACACTATGATCGCCGACCGCGCGGAGCTCGAGGCGATGGGCGGCTCCCATCATCCGTTCCTCGGCGTCCTGGGCGTCATGAGCGCCAAGAACACCGCCGTCAACCTGATGATCCTGACGACCTTCCTGTCATTCCTGCTCTACCGCCGCGCCAATCGGCGGCCTGTCGTGTCCTGGGCCCGGACGGGAACGATCCTCCAGGCCGGCCTGTTCGTGATCGCAGCCGTGGTGGTCCTGTTCTACGGTGTGTACGGGTACTTCGTCAGCGCGATCGTGCGGATCGGCTTCAGCGTCTATCAGGTGCTCGCCGTCCTGGCCACGATCGTGGGTGTCGTCGCGCTCGACGTGGCGATGCTGCGCGGGTCGGAGTCGCGCGGCGAGATCCGCTGGGGCCAGATGCCGCCTCGATCCCAGTACGCCCTGTTCGTGCTGGTCGTCACGTTCACCTGGCTGATGGGCCTCATGGGATTCGCCCGGAGCGGCATCCGGCAGCACTGGCACGTGTGGGAGGTCATGCGGGACACCAGCGAGTGGGCCGCCACCCCGGCGCTCGGGTACGCGGCGCAGGTCATCAGCGTCTGCGTCATCATCTTCCTGGGACTCATCGCGTTCATCTTCTGGCTGGGCGGCCTGGTGGAAAAGCCCCAGCTGGTGCCCGAGCGGGGAGAGCACTGAGATGTGGGGGACCAACCTCAGGATCCTGGGTGTCGTCCTGGGCACCGTCGCGGTCTACACGCTCCTGGCCAACGCGATCCCGCAGGTAGAGTCGGAGGTCCCGGAGGAGCTGTCCTTCACCGGCGACGTGAGCCCCGAGCAGCTGATCGAGGCCGGCGAGGAGCTCTTCAACGGCGCCGGCGGATGCACGGCGTGTCACGGCCTCGGCACGCGGGCCCCGAACCTCCTGACCGCGCAGGGGAGCGCGGGGCCGATCGGCGCCCGCTGCGCTCAGCGCGTCGAGGGCGAGGACTGCAAGACGTATCTCCACCGCTCGCTGGTCGAGCCGGGGGCCTACGTCGTGGAGGGGTTCCAGCCGATCATGCCGGACGCGTCGCGGACGATGTCGGGCGCCCAGATCTGGTCGCTCGTCGCCTTCCTCGAGAGCCAGGGTGGGGAGGTGACGGTCACGGCCGCCGATCTGCAGGCGGCGGACGCGGGAGGAGAGGCCGGCGCGGCGGCCGGCGCCGCGGCCGGGCCGAGCGCGACGACGGATCCCGCGGAGCTGATCCGGGAGCTTCAGTGCGTGGCGTGCCACAAGCTGGGCGCCGAGGGCCAGGAGGTGGGCCCGCCGTTCGACGGGATCGGCTCGCGGCTGTCCGCCGAGGAGATCCGCGCGGCGATCCTCGACCCCGCCGCCTCGATCGCGCCGGGCTACGAGCAGTTCGCGGGCGTCATGCCGCCGAACTTCGGCTCGCGACTCACCGCTGCGCAGCTGGAAGCGATCGTCGCCTTCCTGGCGGCGCGGAAGTGATGGCCCGTCCGTGAAGCCCCTGCGCCATCCGTTCTGGCAGGCGGTCGCGATCCTGGTGATCGCCTATCTCCTGATCGCCTATGGGATCCCCCACCTGCCGCAGCTCGTCGGGATGGAGAGCGCGCCGGTTCCGGGCTCGGTCGTGCTCCAGTACATGGTGACCGTCCTCGTGGGGGTCCTGATCTGGGTCAGCGACAGCGACGAGCGGTGGAACCGGTTCCTGGAGCCGGTCCGCGCCACGATGGTCGACGGGGACAAGCGCTGGCTGCGGCTCGGGCTCCTGATAGCCCTGCCGCTCCTCGTGGGGCTCCTCGCGTTCCGGCAGGTGCGCCAGACTGTCGCCGCTCCGCCCAGCCTGCGCTCGATCCATCCCGCGCCGCCCTCGTCGATCACGTTCCGCGGCCGGCCGCTCAACCTCGCGGGCCTCGACAACCCGCTTCGGGCGGACGGATCCGTGGCGGAGGACTACGAGGAGGGCAAGCGCGTCTACTACCAGAACTGCCTTCCCTGCCACGGCGACGGGCTGGACGGCAGAGGCCACTTCGCGCACGGCTTCACACCGGCGCCGCTGCCGTTCAATGACTCCGGCACGATCCCGCAGCTGACCGAGAGCTTCGTGTTCTGGCGGATCGCCAAGGGGGGTCCGGGCCTCCCCAAGGAGGGCGCACCCTGGAACAGCGCGATGCCCGTCTGGGAGGACATCCTAACCGAGGAGGAGATCTGGGCGGTGATCGTCTTCCTCTACGAGCAGACCGGCGCCACCCCGCGCACCTGGGCCGAGGCCGGAGAGGGGGGCGAATGAGGCGTTCGGCGAGCCTGGCCGTGCCGTTCCTCGCGGCGCTCCTGTTGGCGCCCGCGAGTCTGGTCGCGCAGGATGCAGTGCCCGGCAAGGCCGAGTACGACCGGTGGTGCGCCGGATGTCACGGCGTGGATGGCAAGGGCGACGGGCCGGGCGCCACCACGATGATGCCCCGACCCCGCGACTTCACCACCGGCCGCTACCAGATCCGCTCGACTCCGAGCGGAGCGCTCCCCACGGACGAGGACCTCACGCGCGTGATCCTGGACGGGATGCCCGGCACGGCCATGCCGGGTTGGCGCGACCACTTCGGCGAGGCCGAGGTGCGGGACCTCGTCGCCTATCTCAAGTCGTTCTCTCCGTTCTTCGAGAGCCAGCCCGCCCCCGAGGCCATGGAGATGCCGTCGGCACCCGGGGCGGACGAAGCGGCGCTCGCGGAGGGCCGCGAGTTCTACCAGAAGATCGAGTGCAACAAGTGCCACGGAGAAGCGGGGAGGGGCGACGGACCGTCGGCGCCCACGCTGGAAGACGACGACGATCTCCCGATCCGCGCCGCCGATCTCACCGAGAACTGGTTCTTCAACGGCGGCGGTTCGGTCGAGGAGATCCACGAACGGCTCGTCACGGGCCTGAACGGCACTCCCATGCCTTCGTTCCAGGACCTGATCGCGGCCGAGTTCATGACCGAGGAGCAGCTCTGGCGCGTGGCGCAATACGTCAGGAGCCTCGCTCCGGAGGAGCCCCCCGTCGTCCGGGAGGTCGTTCGCGCCGGGCGCGTGGAGGGCGATCTGCCCGCGTCCGTCGACGACGCCGGATGGGATCTGGCGGAGCGCTACTATGTGCCACTGGTCGGGCAGGTGATCGTCCGCCCGCGCTGGTTCTCGCCCACCGTGGACGGGGTGTGGGTCCAGGCGCTGCACAACGGAAGCGAGCTGGCGCTGAGGCTCGTATGGCACGACCCGTCGGAGAGCCCCGACCCGCAGTGGGACGAATGGCAATCCAAGGTGCTCGCTCTGATGGCGCCCGCCGACTCCCCGGCCGACGCATCCCCCGACACTGCCGCCGCGGGGGCATCCGAGCAGGGACCCCTCTCCGGGAGCCAGGCCGATACCACCGCGGTGGCCGCCGCGTCGCCCGGGGCGTCGTATCCGGACGCGCTCGCGGTCCAGTTCCCGCGCTCCATTCCGGACGGGATGGAGCGCCCCTACTTCCTCATGGGCGACGATCGCGATCCGGTGTATCTCTGGCGCTGGGAAAGCGGACAGCAGGCGAGCGAGCTGCTGGCGCGCGGGCTGGCCAGGTACGAGCCTCTCGGGGGCAGCCAGCCCGGAGCCCTGGTTGCGGAGGCCGTCTTCGACCAGGGCGAGTGGCGCCTCATGCTGCGCCGCACGCTGGATGCGGGAGGAATCGAGGATCGCCTCGGCTTCGAGCCGGGGCGCGCGATCCCGATGGCGCTGTTCGCGTGGGACGGCTCCAACGGAGAGACGGGCGCGCAGGGGGCGATCGGAAGCTGGTATTTCCTGTACCTGGATCAGCCGACGGCGAGCAGCGTGTACGTTACGCCGGCCCTGGCGACGCTGTTGACGGCGGCGCTGGGCGTGGTGTTGGTCAGGCGGGCGCAGCGGCGCGCGCGAAACGATGCGTAGGGTGGTCCCGAACCGAATCAACCCAAGGAGGACGACGATGAGACGTTCGATCGAGGCGCTGGCCGCGAGCTTGCTGGTCGCCGCGCTCGCCTGCGGCGGCGGTGGCGAGGAGGCGGACACGGGTGGAGACGTGGCGGTGGACGAAGAGGCGGCGCCCGCCGTCAGCCCCGATAGCGCGGCGACGATCACGGGGGTCGTGAACTTCACCGGCACGGCGCCGGCCGGCGAGCCCATCGACATGAGCGAGGAGCCGACCTGCGCGGATAAGCACAGCGAACCGCCCATGCGGATGCAGGTCGTAACCGCCGACGGGAAGCTGGCCAACGTCTTCGTCTA
>JAICQP010000031.1 GCA_025937815.1 Gemmatimonadota bacterium | reverse complement strand
GGAACTTTCCCACCATGCCTACCGTCTATCGGGGGCCTTACGAGTACAGCGTTCCAGGCCGGGAAGCCGACTACTGGCCGCAGAGCGAGCCCCCGGGTGAGCCGGAGCGCAAAGCTGCCCATCGGGAGGAGGTGCACGCATGAGCCACAGCGCCACGATCAGCGCCTCCCATCCCATGGAGGGGATGAAGGTCTACAACCTCAAACTCGGCATGTGGGTGTTCCTGCTGTCGGAGGTCATGTTCTTTTCGAGCCTGATCGGGGCCTACATCATCCTGCGCTTCGCGCATCCGGAGCAGTGGGCGGAGCCCAATGCCGTCCTCAACGTGCCCCTCACGGGCTTCAACACGTTCATGCTGATCTGCAGCTCGGTGACGATGGTCAAGGCCTTCGCGGCGATCGAGCATGGGGACCAGGCGGGTCTCAAGAAGTGGCTGATCGCGACGATCATCCTGGGCTCGGCGTTCGTCGGCATCCAGGTCTTCGAGTACATCAAGCTGGCCGGCCACGGCTTTGTTCCCGCCGCGGCGAGCTATGCGGCCGAAGGGGGCCCCCTCTACGGATCGACGTTCTACACCATGACCGGCTTCCACGGCGCGCACGTCACGATCGGGGTGCTGGCCCTGATCTTCACGGCGATCAAGGCGTTTCGAGGAAAGTATTCGGCGGTGGATTACGGCGGGGTGGAGATCATGGGACTCTACTGGCACTTCGTCGATCTCGTCTGGATTATTCTTTTCACAATTGTGTACCTCATTTGAGCGCGTGAAGGCGGCCTGTCTGCGGCGTTGCGCTCCTCGTGCCGGCCTGCGGCGTACACTCCGGTACGCCTCGGCCGTCTCTCGTCGCGCGCCTTGCATCCAGGCCACCTTGACGCGCCTTCCACCGGCAACTTTCACACCTGTTATGGAGCAGGGAGGAGCTTGATGGCTGACGAGACGCACGCGGCGGTGGGGAGGAAAAAGCCGAACTACTACCTGGTGTGGCTGTATTTGCTGATCCTGACCGTCGCCGAGGTGGGGGTGGCGTTCATGTCGGGCCTGCCGGAGACGTGGCTCATCCTGCTCCTGCTCTTCCTGGCGGTCTGGAAGGCGGCGCTGGTGGCGATGTACTACATGCACCTCAAATTCGAGCCGCCGCGGCTCGTGATGATGGTGCTGGCCCCCATCCCCCTCGCCATCCTGATCACGGCGACCGTGGTCATGATGGAAATCCGCTGATCCGCGCCGGCGAGCGATGAATCACGATGTCATGACCGGAATGCTGTGGGCGGCCCTCTTCATGGTGGGCGTGCCGCTGGCTATCGGGATCGGCGTACTGGTCACGGTTCTCCGCCGCCGCCGCGGCGACGACAGCCCGGCGGGCCCGGGCGCCTGAGGAGGTCGTTGCCGGGCTCCTCCCTCATCCCCTTTCACAGGGTCTTGATCGCCACCGCGATCGTTTTCTGCGCCGGGTTGGCATGGTGGATGTTCTCGATGAGCGGCGAGGGCGGCTCGACCCCCTACAGCCTGTTGGGAGCGATCTTCGCGATCCTCGCCGTCGTGCTCGCGATCTACCTGTGGAATCTCCGCCGCGTGCTGGGGTACCGTGACGAGGACAGCGAACGTGGCACTCGGGATTGAGCCCGCCTTGCGCGGGAGTTAGTCCTCGTTCCAGATCCTGTTGAAATGCGTCAGGATCCGGGGATGGCGATACCAGAGGTACGCCGCCATCGCCGCGGCCGCGAGGAGATTCGCGACCGCCACCCCCCAGAAGGCGATTCCGCCGAGCAGCGGCTCCCCCATAGCCAGCAGGAAGATCTGAAATGCCGTCTCGAAGAAGACGAACAGGAACACGAGCGCGATGCCCAGCGGCGGGATCCGCTCGATCTCGCTGACCAGGAACGAGGCCACCAGGCCCACGCCGATGAAAGCGGCGTGGTGAACCAGGGTGTACGCCGCCACCATGCCCGGGTCCACCGCCTGATGGCTGGCCGCCGCGTCGGTGCCCTTGAAGAGAACCGTTCCGAGCAGCGAAGGAGTCCAGAGTGGAACATGCTGGATCGTGTCCAGGAGGAGGAACCACGCGGCCACGACTCCGGCCCCGATGATGCCCGTGATGAACCCCTCCATCAGGGTCGTCGAGGCCGACAGCGGCGGAACCGCCTGGTGGGTGGCCGTGCCTGGATTTCCGTGCTCGTTGCCCATGCCCTCTCCTGCTCGATTCGAGAACGACCAGCGGCGACTTCCCCCGCTACATGTGGGCGCCCGGCCCGATCGTGCCGAACAACAGCATCATCGACAGGATGATCACCGTCGCTACGATGATGCCTCCCGCGAACAACGTCGTGAGGACCGGCTTGTCGAACTTCAGATGCATGAAGAACATCGCCACCAGAGCGAACTTCGCCGCCGAGAGGACGAGCAGGATGGGAACGATGACCGAGTGGAGCAGCGGCACGTAGAATACCGCCACCTCGAGCATCGTAATGATGCCCAGGATGACGGCGATCAGCCAGTACGTGCTCTTGCTGGCGTGGCCCTTCGACGACTCCGGCGCGGCGTGCTCGGCCATGATCTCCCGCTATTGGATGAGATAGACGACAGTGAAGATGACGATCCACACTACGTCCACGAAGTGCCAGTACAAGCCAGCCACCTCGACGTCGAGGCTCCGCTCGGGCCCCAGCCTCCCGCGTAGGGACATCACCAGCAGCGTGACCATCCAGATCACCCCCACGGTCACGTGGGCCCCGTGGAAGCCGGTCAGCACGAAAAAGGTGGCCCCGAACAGGTTCTGCTGGAGCGTCAGCCCTTCGTGATAGAAGTGGTTGAACTCGTACACCTGGCCGCCCAGGAACAGCCCGCCGAGGACGATCACGGCGCCCAGCCAGAGCCGGGCCAGGCGGCGATCGCCGGTCTGGACCGCGTCCAGCGCCAGCACCATCGCCAGGCTCGACATGAGCAGGACGAACGTCGACACCGACGTCAGCGGAATGTTGAGGATCTCCTCGGGGGTGGGCCCGACGAGACTCTTACCTTCGTACGACAGATAGGTCGCGATGAGGGAGCCGAAGAACATGCACTCGGAGGCGATGAAGACCCACATCGCCATCTTGCGGCTGGGAACGCCGAACGTCGTGGCGTGGGAATCCATCAGCGGCCTCCGCCCGGAGCGGGTCCGAACGTCGGGTGCCCCAGCCGCTCGAGCGGCTGGAACGCCCAGCGGTAGACGCCGAACACGAGGACCGCCACGCCGACGAGAACGAGCCACAGTCCGACGAGTGCGCCGCCGCCGACGAGCGACAGGCCCAGAGCGGCGAGGATGGGCCAGCCCGAAGGCGAGGGCAGGTCGATTCTCTCCGGGGGAGTATCCGGTTGGGGAGGCGTACCCTCCTCCCTCGTACGCGTAGAGATATCTCGCGTGGGCCCGAATTTATGTAGCCAGAAGGGACGCGCGCTGTTGACCACCGGAACGATAGCGAAGTTGTACTCCGGTGGAGGCGAGCTCATCGTCCATTCGAGCGTCGCCCCATCCCACGGGTCGCCACCCGCCGGCTCGCCGGCCCTCACGCTGCGGACCGCGTTCACGAAGAAGACGAGCACCGACACGGCGATCACGAACGCGCCGACGGTCGCGATCAGATTCCATCGCTCCCAACCGAGATCGGCGGCGTAGGTGTAGATCCGGCGGGGCATGCCGTCCATGCCCAGGAAGTGCATGGGGAAGAACGTCAGGTTCATGCCGATGAACATAAGCCAGAAGTGGAGCTTCCCGAGGCCTTCGCCGATCATCCTGCCGGTGATCTTGGGCCACCAGTAGTAGATCCCCGCAAACAGGCCGAACACCGTCCCGCCGAAGAAGACGTAGTGGAGATGCGCGACCACGAAATAGGTGTCGTGCTGCTGGATGTCGACCGGCGGGGAGGCGTGCATGATGCCCGAGAGCCCACCGATGATGAACAGGCCGACCATGCCCACCGCGAAGTAGAGCGGTGTCTTGAAGTGGATGTGGCCGCCCCACAAGGTGGCGATCCAGTTGAAGATCTTCACGCCCGTGGGGATCGCGATCAGCATCGTAGCGAGGGAGAACGCAGTATCGGCCACCGCCCCGAGCCCGGTGGTGAACATGTGGTGGCTCCAGACACCGAACCCGAGGAATCCGATGAGGATCCCCGAGAAGATCATGAACGGAGCGCCGAACAGCGGCTTGCGCGAGAAGGTCGGCAGGACTTCCGACACCACCCCGAAGGACGGCAGGATCAGGATGTAGACCTCGGGATGTCCGAAAATCCAGAACAGGTGCTGCCACAGTATCGGCGTCCCGCCGGCGTCGGGGATGTAGAAGTGCGTCCCGAAGAAGCGGTCGAACATGAGATAGATGAAGGCCACCGTGATCGGCGGGAACGCCAGCAGCATCAGCACCTGGACGATGAGCGCCATCCAGACGAAGAGCGGCATCCGCATGAGCGACATGCCGTGCGCGCGCATGTTCAGGATCGTGACCGTGAAGTTGACCGCCGATGCTATCGAAGCGATGCCCATGATCTGCACAGAGAGCAGCCAGAAATCGATACCCATGCCCGGGTTGTATTGCTTCGAGGTCAGGTTCGCGTATCCGAACCACCCGGCGTCCGGAGGGTTGCCGACCAAGAACGACAGGTTGAGCAGCAGGCTGCCGAACAGGAAAGTCCAGAAGCTGAATGCGTTGAGCCGGGGGAACGCCACGTCGCGCGCCCCGATCATGAGCGGGATCATGTAGTTGAAGAGCGCGGCCGAGAGCGGCATCAGGACCAGGAACACCATGGTGGTCCCGTGCATCGTGAAGAGCTGGTTGAACGTGTCGGCGCCGACGACCGTTCCGTCGGCCGACGCCAGCTGCAAGCGGATGATCAGCGCCTCCACTCCGCCGACGACGAAGTAGAAAAGGGCGCTGATCCCGTACAGGACGCCGATGCGCTTGTGGTCGACGGTCGTCAGCCACGAGCGCATCCCGCCCGAGTACAGGGACTCGTGCCCGGGGGCCGTCATCGCCCGAACGCTCATCTCAGCCCCTCCAGGAAACGGACCAGTTCATTGACCCGCTGCTCGTCGAGGTTGAGGTCGGGCATCAGGGCCCCGGGTTTTACGCTGTCGGGCGAGCGCAGCCAGCCCGCCATGTGCTCCGGCGTGTTGGGAATCAGAGAGGATGCCAGCGTAGTCCGACGCCCGACGTTGGTGAGGTCGGGACCGACCTTCCCCTGGGCTGGCGTGCCCGCGATCGTGTGACAGGCGGCGCACCCGGAGATGAGGAACGTCATCGCCCCGGCGGAATCCGGAATGGCCGGAGCCTGCATGGCGGCGGCCCACTCCGCGAACGTCGCGGAGTCGTCGACGAACACGCGCATTCGCATGTTGGCGTGGGAGGTCCCGCACAGCTCCGCGCACTGGCCGTAGTATTCGCCCACCTCGGTGGGCGTGAACCACAGCCGGTTCTCCGATCCAGGATTCAGGTCTCGCTTGCCGCCGATCTGGGGAATCCAGAAGGAATGGATGACGTCCGCCGACGAGAGCGTGAGGTTCGCCGTGCGGCCCACCGGCACGTGGAGCTCGTTGGCGGTCACGAACCCGAGCTCCGGATACTGGAACTCCCACCACCACTGATGCCCGACGACGGTGATCTCCAGCGCGTCCTCGCTGGGAGGGGCGCCCTGGAGCTCGAAGATCGTACGCACCGTGGGAATGGCGATGAAGAACAGGATGGCCGCGGGCACCAGGGTCCAGGCGATCTCCAGCGCGGTGAAGCCGTGGACCTGGCTGGGGACCTCCGACTCGCTGCGCGCGCTGCGGTAACGTAGGAGGGCGTAGAGCAGGAGCAGCTCCACCACCACCAGGATCCCGAGCGTCCACCAGATCAGGTCGTCGTAGACGTCGGCCCCCAGCCGCCCGAAGTCCGATACGGGCTGCAGCGTCCGCCAGTCCGGACCCTGGGCCCCGCATCCCATGAGCAGCAGGGGAAGTGCCGCGAGGAGCGTCTGCAGGAAGGTCGACCGTTCGCGATTCAAGGCTTTCCAGCGATGTCAGAGGCGATAGGAACAAGCACCCGCGGCCAGGAAGGGCGGTAGAGTACCGGTCGACGAGGGTCCCGTCAAGGGAACACAGCCCCCGGAACGGGGGTCTAAGAAACGACGCTGGATTTCGGTCCGCCGTGGCATAAGTTCGTCGGGTTCGAAGGTCACGGGATCCGTGAACGATAGAAGGAGATGAGATGAAGCCAACGCTTTCCCACTCGCGCGTCGCGTTCACGATCGCGTTCATGGCCGGAGCGCTGTTCTCAGGTATCGGCGCCACCCGCGCCGGAGCGCAGGAGGCCGAGTTCATCGTCGCGGTGCTGCCCTTCACCTCGCCGGACGATGGCGAGGCCAAGGACGTCCAGGAGGCGATGATCGAAGGGCTCGATCTCCTCGGCCCGTACACTCTGATCGAGCAGGACGTCGTCAACGACGCGCTGGACGACGCGGGGTTGGAGCCCGGCCAGGAGATTCCGGAAGCGAAGACCCTGGAGATCGGCAGGGAGCTGGGGGCGAAGATCGTAGCTCGCGGCACGCTGACGAAGAGCGGCGAGCAGTGGACGGCGACGCCGGTCTTCGTGGAGGTCGGCACGCGGGTGACGCAGGAGCTGGCGCCCGTGTCGGCGAACGACGCCAGCGATGTGGGCGAGCGCGTCGTCGAGTCGTTCAACTCGCGAAATCAGGCGGACAAGCACGTGATCTTCGGACGGGACTATGCGCGCTCCCAGGCCTACGGCAGGGCGCTGACGAACTTCAAGCAGGCGCTGGAGTTCGATCCCGACCTCGCCCGCGCGTACTACTACATGGGGACCACGTATCTCGAGATGGACTCGCTGAACCCGGCGCTGGTGTCGCTCCAGAAGGCGGTCGAGATCGACCCCGCCTACATCAACGCCTATCTGTCGATCGGTCAGGCGTATCTCGAGAAGGGTGACACTACCCAGGCCAAGAGCTTCTTCGAGCAGCTCGCCGCCCAGAAGGCCGACGACTGCCAGATCCAGGTGGCGTACGGGTACGTGATGGCCAACCAGCTGGGCGAGGTGGACAAGGGACTCCAGGCGTTCGAGAAGGCGAAACAGCTCTGTCCCGACAATGCGGAGGCCTACCAGTATCTGGCGTACGCGCTGCCCGATACGCGCCGCGAAGAGAAGATCCAGAACTTCGTGAAGTACCTGGAGCTGACCGAGGGTCAAGCCGTCGACCCCGAGGCTCTCCAGTACCTGTTCGGCCTCTACCTCGCCGAGGAGCAGTTCCAGGAGGCGGCCCAGACGATCGAGCGGGCGCTGGCGGCCGACCCCACCAACGCCGACCTGCAGCTCTACGCCGGAATCGCCCAGGCCCAGCTCGACAACCACGCGCAGGCGATCCCGTACTTCGACAAGGCGGTCGAGCTCAACCCGGACCTGAAGAACGCCTACCTCTATCGGGCGCTGTCCCACCAGGCGCTCGGCAACACCACGGCGTACGCGCAGGACATGGAGCGCGCGGGCCAGGGCGTGTCGGGCGAGATCCTGGCCGCTCAGGCTCTCCGGGAGGCGCACGTGGCGCTGCAGTCCGGCCGCTCGAGCGCGGCGCTGGCGGCGCTCTCGCGAGCCGCCTCGCTGGGCGCGAACTCCTGCGCCATCGCCTACTATCGCGGCGATGCGTTCTACCGCATGGGCCGCGGGCTCGAGGGCGAGGACAGCACGATCGCCCAGAACGAACGCGCTAAGGAGATGTTCCAGACCGCGATCAACCACCTGCAGAACGCGTGCGGCGAGTATCAGGGCTACGCGCAGGGGCTGATCAACAACGCGAACCAGTACATCGTGCGCGTGGACGCGATCATCCGGAAGCTGAGCTCTACGGGGGGCTGATCCTGTTCGAGCGGGGAGCCGCGCCGGACCGTCGGGAGACGGTCCTCTCGGAATGGACGGGACGGGTCGCCTCCGCGGGCGACCCGTCGGCGTTTCGGGGGCGGAATTCGTTGACAGTGGATAGGTCACGCCGTACTTTCTCGGACCCTGCATCCCTATCGGCTGCTTCCATCTACCATGGCGCGGGGCGGTAGTTCAGCTGGTTTAGAACGCCGGCCTGTCACGTCGGAGGTCGCGGGTTCGAGTCCCGTCCGCCCCGCCATTTCCTGAAGGGTGCCGACCCCTCTGCCCATTCCCCTCGCCGACGGACTCCGCGCCGCGCCATGAGCGGCGGACGAGTCTCGCTCGCCGGGGTCAATCATAGAACGGCCCCGCTGGACCGCCGCGAGCGGTTCGCGTTTCAGCCCGAGACCGCCGGCCGCCTGCTCTCCACGCTGGGGCCCGAGTCGTTCCTGCTGGTCACATGCAACCGCACGGAGCTCTACGGCTCTCGCACAGCCGAGGAGCTCGAGACCGCGCTGCTCGCTACCGCGGGCGGCGGCGATCCGCGAGACTTCTACCGCAAGACGGACAGGGATGCGGTCGGGCACCTGTTCGCCGTCTCCGCAGGGCTCGATTCCATGGTCGTTGGGGAGCCGCAGATCCTGGGGCAGGTCAAGCGCGCGATGGGGGAGGCCGAGGCGGCCGGGACGCTGGGGCCCGTTCTCGGAGAGCTGGTCCGCCGGGCGATCTCGGTGGGGCGGCGCGCGCGCCGCGAGACGGACCTCGGCAAGGGCCTGCCGTCGATCCCTAAGGTCGCCACCGGGATGGTGCGGCTCGTGCTGGGAGACCTGTCGGAGAGAACGCTCCTCATCGTCGGCACCGGAAAGCTCGGCCATCAGGCGGCCTGCCTCCTGCGGCGCTCGGGAGCGTCGCGGGTGGTGGTCACCAACCGCAGCCCCGAAGCCGCGCTGCGGCTGGCGGACGAGATCGGGGGTCGCGCGGCCCCGTTCGCCGATCTCGACGCGCTCCTCCTGGATGCCGATATCGTGATCACGTGCACGGCGGCTTCGGCCCCGATCCTGACCCGCGACCGGCTGGCGGCGGCGATGACCGCCCGCCGCGACCGGAAGCTGGTCCTCATCGACATCGCGGTTCCGCGGGACGTCGAGCCCTCCGCGCGCTCGCTGCGCGGGGTGCGGCTCTACGACCTCGACGACCTGCGCGGGTGGGGATCGGCCTCGCTCGCTCCCGATACGATCGAGCGCGCACACGGAATCGTGAAGGAGGAAGTGGCCGGCTTTCTCGGCTGGCAGGCGGCGCGGGCGGCGGTCCCCACCATCCGGGCGCTCCGCGAGCGCGCCGAGCGGATCCTGGAAGCGGAGGTGGAAAGCCGCGCGCCGGAGCGGGCAGAGGAGATGCGCGAGTTCGGGCGGCGGCTCCTCAACAAGATCCTCCACGAGCCGCTCGTGCACCTGCGCGATGGAGCCGCATCGGACGGCGATGCCTATCTCGCCATGGCGCGCGACCTGTTCGGCCTCGACGACGGCGAGAACGGAGGCCCGCGAAGCGGGGGATGAGCCCGGATCCGGCACGCATCGGGACGCGGGCGAGCGCGCTAGCCAAGGCCCAGGTGGCCATGGTGGCCGACGAGTTCCGCGAGCTCGGCCTGGAGGTCGAAGTCGTGACGATCAGCACGCAGGGTGACCGAGCCCGATCGAAGGGATCGATGATGCTGGAGCGGGGAGCGTTCGTGAAGGACCTGGAGTTCGCGCTCCTGCGCGGGGAGATCGACCTCGCCGTCCACAGCGCCAAGGACCTGCCGGTGGAGGTCGCCGATGGCACGGAGCTCGCCGCCTTTCCGCCACGCGGCGACGCGCGGGATGCGCTGGTGAGCAGAGGCGGCGTGCCGCTGTCGGCGCTTCCGAAGGGCGCTCGCGTGGGGACGGAGAGCCCGCGCCGACAGGCGTTCCTGCGCATGGAGCGGCCCGATCTCGCGGTCGAACCGGTTCGCGGCAACGTGGACACGCGCCTGGCCCGGCTGGACGCCGGCGAGCGCGACGCGCTCGTCGTGGCCGCGGCGGGACTCGAGCGGCTGGGTCTGGCGGCCCGCATAGCCGAGGCCTTCGCGGTCGCCAGAATGGTCCCGGCCGTGGGCCAGGGGGCGTTGGCGGTGCAGGCGCGTGCGGGCGACCCGTGGGCCGAGCGCGCGCGCCTGATCGACGACCGCCGCACGCGGACCGCGGTGATTGCCGAGCGGGCGTTCCTGGCGGCGATGGGTGGGGGCTGTCGCGCGCCGTTCGCGGCCCACGCGCGCTGGGCCGAAGACCGGCTGGTGATCGAAGCCGCGGCCCTTAGGCCGGACGGCCGCGCGATCCTGCGCGACCAGCTCGAGGGGGTGGCGGAGGAACCGGAGTCGCTCGGGGTGCGCGTCGCGGAGCTCCTCCTCGAGCGGGGCGCCGCCGAGCTCGTCGAGGAGGGCGCGGCGTGAAGGGGTGGCGGGTTCTCGTGACCCGGCCCGAGGGGGAATCGCTGGGGCGCCGGCTCCGCGATCGGGGCGCGCGGCCGGTTCTCGTTCCGACGATCGCGATCGCGGAGCTCGCCCCGGGTGGGCCGCTCGATGCAGCCGTGCGCGAGATCGGCGCGTTCGGCTGGATCGTGGTGACGAGCGCCAATGGCGCGCGGGCTCTGTTTCGCCGCATGCGAGAGCTCTCGATCGCGCTCCCCGACGGGCCGCGCTGGGCCGCCGTGGGGCCCGCGACGGCGGCCGTGCTCGAGGCCGAGGGCGTTCGCGTCGAGCGCGTTCCACGGGCCGGGAACGGCGTGGCGATCGCGGGGCTCCTGGGTGAGCTGGCCGGCGTGCGCGTCCTCTTGCCGCGCGCGAGAATCGCCGGCCGCGACCTGCCAACCGCCCTGGCGGCCCGGGGTGCCGTGGTGGACGACGTTCCCGCCTACGACACCGTTATCGGCCCCGAGAGCTCGCGCATCCCGCTCGCCCGCGCGCTCGATGAGGGGCTGGATGCGGCGATCTTCACGAGCGGGTCGACCGTGGAAGGGTTCTTCCGCCTCGCTCCCGAACCGCTCAGCGACCTCTCGGCGATCCACACGGTCTCCATCGGCCGCTCGACTGCGCGCGCGCTGGCCGCCGCGGGGGTGGAGCCTTCGGCGGTGGCCGCCGCGCCGTCGCCGGCCGCGATCGTGGAGGCCCTCGAGCGGACGGCCCGCGCTCGAGCCTGACCATTCCGGAGGAGCCGCCCGTGCACGAGCCCGAGTTTCCCACACTGCGGCTCCGCCGCCTTCGCCGGACGACGGCGCTGCGATCGCTGGCGCGAGAGACGCGGCTCTCGCCCGCCGCGCTCCTGTGCCCTCTCTTCGTCCGCCCGGGCGAGGGCATCCGCGAGCCGATCGTCTCGATGCCCGGCCAGTTCCGGTTGTCCGTCGACGAGCTGGTGGCCGAGTGCGGCGACCTCGCGGCGCGGGGAATCGGCGGCGTCGTGCTCTTCGGCCTGCCTGAGTCGAAGGACGCGGAGGGAAGCGGCGCGTGGGCGGCCGAGGGGATCGTCCAGCGGGCGATCCGGGCGCTCAGACGCGCGGGTTCGCCGCTCGTGGTCGTCGCCGACGTCTGCCTCTGCGAGTACACGGACCACGGCCACTGCGGCGTGCTCGAGGACGGTGAGGTCGCCAACGATCCCACGCTCGACCTGCTGGGCCGCGCCGCGGTCTCGCTGGCCGCGGCGGGCGCCGACATCGTGGCGCCCAGCGCGATGATGGACGGGCAGGTCGCGGCCATCCGGCGGGCACTCGACGAGGGAGGTCGGCCGGACACGCCGATCATGGCCTACGCGGCCAAGTACGCCTCGTCCTTCTTCGGCCCCTTCCGCGAGGCCGCCGACTCCGCCCCCCGGTCCGGCGACCGCCGCGGATACCAGATGGATCCCCCCAACGCCCGCGAGGCGCTCCGCGAGATGGCCGCCGACCTCGCGGAGGGCGCGGACGTGCTCATGGTCAAGCCGGCGCTGCCGTATCTCGACGTGCTGCGCCGCGCGCGGGAGCGGTTCGACGTCCCGCTGGCCGCGTATCAAGTGAGCGGCGAGTACGCGATGATCGCCGCCGCCGGCGAGCGCGGCTGGATCGACCGGCAGGCGGCCGCGCGGGAAAGCCTGACGGCCATCGCCCGGGCCGGCGCCGACGTCGTGATCACGTACTTCGCCAAGGAGGCCGCCGAGTGGCTGAGCTGAAGGGCCGCCACTTCGTCCACGTGCTGGCGCTGGAGCTCGATCCCGCCTGGCGCCGGCGCCCGGCCGAGGATCGGCGCGCGGACGCCGAGGCGCTGCGCGTGGCCGCCGAGACCACAGCCCGGCGCGTCACGACCTACACCTATTCGATGATCGGCACCCGCGCCGATGCGTCGCTCCTCTTCTGGCGGCTCGGAGCTTCCTTCGAGGACCTGGAGGAGACGGCCGCGCTCCTCCTGCGGTCGGGGCTCGGCGCATGGTGCCGGATCGGGTACTCGATGATCGGGATCGTGCGGCCCTCCAGCTACGTCAAGGAGCGAACGCCGCAAGAGGAGGCGATGTTCACCGGGGATCGCAGCCGCTACATCATCGTCTACCCCTTCGTCAAGTCGACCGAATGGTATCTCCTCGACGAGGAAGCGAGGCGGCGGCAGATGTCCGAGCACATCCGCGTCGGACGACAGTATCCGATGATCCAGCAGCTCCTCGCCTACTCGTTCGGCCTCGACGACCAGGAGTTCATCGTGGCCTACGAGACCGATGACCTGCAGGCCTTCCAGGACCTCGTTCGCGATCTCCGCGCCACGGAGGGGCGCCGGGCGACGGTGCGCGACACGCCTCAGCTGGTGGGGGTCCACCGCCCGCTGCCGGAGATCCTGGAGCTTCTCGGCGGGTGAGCGGAGAGCCGGGATCGCCAGGGCGGGGTACCGCGGGGAGCGCGGCGCTCTTCGCGCGCGCGAGGTCGCTCTTTCCGGGCGGCGTGAACAGTCCGGTCCGCGCGTGGGGGGCGGTGGGAGGCACCCCGCGCTTCGTCGCGCGGGGCGCGGGGGCCCGCGTGTGGGACGTGGACGGCAACGAGTACGTGGATTTCGTCGCCTCCTGGGGCGCGATCCTCCTGGGACACGCGGATCCGTCTATCGACGCCGCGATCCGCACCGCCGCCGCGATGGGAACGAGCTTCGGGGCTCCCACGCCGGGGGAGGTGCGACTCGGCGAGCGGATCCGGGACGCGATGCCGTCCGTCGAGCGCCTCCGCTTCACGAGCTCGGGCACCGAGGCGGTCATGAGCGCCGTCCGGCTGGCGCGGGCGTTCACAGGCAGGTCGCGGATCGTCCGCTTCGCGGGCTGCTATCACGGGCACTCCGACGCGCTGCTCACCCAGTCGGGCTCGGGCGTGGCGACGCTCGGCCTACCTGGAAGCGCGGGCGTTCCCGCGGCCGCGACCGCGGACACCGCCGTGGCTCCCTACAACGACGCGGACGCGGTGGCGGATCTGTTCCGTCGGGCGGGCGCACAGATCGCCGCCATCCTGGTCGAACCGGTGGCGGCGAACATGGGAGTCGTCGTTCCGCGCGACGGGTTCCTGGAATCCCTGCGCGAGATCGCCCACCGCCACGGGTCACTGCTCATCTTCGACGAGGTGATCACGGGGTTCCGCCTCGGCCCGGGCGGTGCGGAGGGCCGCTTCGGGATCCGCCCGGACCTGACGTGTCTGGGGAAGATCATCGGCGGGGGTCTGCCGGTCGGCGCGTTCGGCGGCCGCGCGGAGATCATGGCGCGGGTCGCGCCGGAGGGGCCGATGTATCAGGCCGGCACGCTCTCGGGGAATCCGCTCGCGATGGCGGCGGGCGAGGCCGCGCTCGCGGCGCTGGCGGGCACGGAGGTCTACGAAGCGCTCGAGGCGCGCGCGGCGCGCCTGGCCGCGGGGCTGGTGGAGATAGGCGAGGGTCGAGTCAGCGCGCCGCGCGAAGGCGCGCTTCTCTCGCTCTTCTTCACACCCTCGCCTCCAGCCGATTACGACGAGGCGCGGACAGGAGACCCGGCGGCTTTCGCCCGTTTCTTCCACGCCATGCTGGAGCGCGGCATCTGGCTGCCGCCGTCGCCGTTCGAGGCCTGGTTCCTGACCCTGGCCCACGGCGAGGCGGAGATCGATGCCGCCCTGGCCGCCGCCCGGGAGGCGATTCCGGCGTCGCTCGACGGGACGTGAGCGACGCCGTCCGGCGCGACCCGAGCGACCGCTCGGTCCGATTCCTGAAGGCCTGCCGGGCCGAGCCCGTCGACAGGACGCCGGTGTGGTTCATGCGCCAGGCCGGCCGCGCGCTCCCGGAATACCGGGAGATCCGGAAGCGGCACGGGCTGCTGGAGATCACCCGCATGCCGGATCTCTGCGCGGAGGTGACGCTCCAACCGGTCGAGCGGCTGGGGGTGGACGCGGCGATCCTGTTCGCCGATATCACGCTGCCGTTCGAGGGCCTCGGCTTCGCGTTCGAGATCCGCGAGGGCGTAGGGCCCGTCGTCTTCGAGCCGATCTCCTCGGCCCGCGACGTGGAGCGCCTCCGTCCCTTCGATCCCCAGGAGTGGGTGGCGCCTCTCATCGAAGCGATCCGGCTCGTGCGCGGACGGAGCCCCGTACCGCTCATCGGCTTCGCCGGCGCTCCGTTCACGCTGGCCTCCTACCTCGTCGAGGGGGGCCCCACCCGCACGTTCCAGAAGGTGAAGGCGTTCATGCACGCCGAGCCGCGCGCCTGGGAGTCGCTGATGCGCGGGCTCGTCGAGGCAACCGGCGCCTACCTCTCGGCGCAGGTGTCGGCGGGAGCGCAGGCCCTCCAGGTCTTCGACTCGTGGGCCGGCGCGCTGTCGCCCCACGACTATCGCGCGTCCGTCATGCCTCACATGCGGCGGCTTCTCGCCGCGCTCCCCGCCGAGGTCCCGACGATCCACTTCGGGACCGGCACGGCGGGGATCCTGCCGTTCATGGCCGAAGCGGGCGGCGACGTGATCGGCGTCGACTGGCGGATCGACATCGACCGCGCGCGTGAGGCCGTCGGCGGGCGTCCCGTCCAGGGGAACCTCGACCCCACCGTCGCCGCGGGACCCTGGGAAGCGGCGGCTGCGCAGGCGCGCGCGATCCTCGAGGCCGTCTCCGGCAGGCCGGGCCACGTGTTCAACCTCGGACACGGGGTCCTGCCGCACACGCCGGTCGGGAGTCTCCAGCGGCTCGTCGATCTGGTGCACGGGTGGCCCCTCGCGGGACGGGAGGCGGGCCGGTGAGGCGCGGAGTCCTGGTCATGGCGTACGGGACCCCGGAGCGGCTCGAGGACGTCGAGAGCTACTACACGCACATCCGTCGCGGCAGGCCGCCGTCGGCGGAGCTTCTCGAAGAGCTGGTGTCTCGGTACGAGGCGGTCGGAGGCCCCACGGCGCTCAACCGGATCACGCGCGCCCAGGCCGCCGGGATCGCGCGCGAGCTGGCGCGGCGCGGGCACGCCGTGACGGTGTACACCGGCTTCAAGCACGTCTCGCCGTTCGTCGGCGACGCGGTGGCGCGGATGGCGGCGGATGGGATCGAGGCCGCCGTCGGACTCGTGCTCGCGCCCCACTACTCACTCCGGTCGATCGCCGAGTACGAGCGCTACGCCGAGGACGCCAGACCGCAGGGCCTCGCCCTCGAGGTCATCCGTTCCTGGCACGACGATTCCGGACTGGTCGCGTATCTCGCGGCTCGGCTCCGCGAGGCGTGCGCGCGGTCGGACGGCGATTCGCGGGTCGTCTTCACGGCGCACAGCGTTCCCGAGCCCCCGGAGGGCCTCGAGGACCCGTACGCGAAACAGCTCCTGGAAACGTGCGAGCTCGTGGCGCAGGCGGCGGGACTCGAGGGCTGGGAGTTCGCCTTCCAGAGCGCGGGGCGGACCGGCGACCGGTGGCTGGGGCCGGACGTTCTCGACACGATCGCGACGGTCGCGGACCGCGGTCATCGCGGCGTTGTGCTGCAGGCCGTGGGATTCGTGGCGGACCACCTCGAGACTCTCTATGATCTCGACGTCGAGGCGCGCGCCGCCGCCGAGGCGCGAGGACTCTGTTACACGCGCGCGGCGATGCCGAACGACGATCCAGCCTTCGTCGACGTCCTGGCCAACATCGTCGAGGCGAGGCTCTGAGAGGAGCTGGAAGATGTCTTACAACCGCGAATCCATGGAACGGGTACACTGGTCGAGCCGGGAGGAACCGACATGGGCATCTTGACACGAGCCGTTGTGTGGCGTTGGCTCGCGCGCTGGCTCATGCGCGGGAGCCCGGCGGCCGTCGTCGCCAAGCTGGCGGCGGTGGGCGCGATCGGCGCGTGGCGCTATCACCGCAAGCGAAAGAAGCTGGCGGAGCACGAGCCGGGAAGGATCGAAGCGGAGTACGAGGTGCTGGGGCCCGATCGCATCGGGCCGGGTGGGGCGCGTTCGGCATCGGAACCGCGCTCGACCCGGAAGGGTACCGGGGGAGGAGAGATCGATGACGGTCCCCCGACGTTCTGATCGATACATGATGAGGAGGAAGAGATGATACAGAGATTCTCATGGATAGCAGGAGCGATCGCGTTCCTGGCGCTTGCCGGTCCGCTGGCGGCACAGGATCCGGCCGAGAACGCGCCGGTCGTCGAGCCGCCCTCCGCCCAGGAGCCGGCCATGGAGCAGCCGCCCGTTGCCGATCCGGCGGCGGAGCAGGCCGAGGCAGCCCAGCCCGAGCACGATTGGGAGTTCGCGCTGGCGCCCACGGAGAAGGCCCCGGGAGCCTCGGCGACCGTGATGGTCGTGGACGGGGAACAGGGGAGCGATTTCACGGTCGTGGTCACCGGCCTGCCGGCGGTCGACGAGCTCGACGCCGAGAACGCGGACGTGAACGCCTACACCGTGTGGATCGTGCCGGGTAAGGACAAGGTCAACGAGTCGGAGCTGGCGGGCGTGCTCACGGTATCGCCGGAGGGAACGGGCCGGCTCGAGGCCGAGACGGAGCTGGAGACGTTCGGTGTGATCGTGACCGCTACCCCCGACGGAGCGCCGACGCAGATCAGCGGCGTGCCGGTGCTGACGGGGATCCCGGTCCAGGCCGATGCGCCGCCCGAGGCGGCGGAGGAGGCTGCCGAGGCCGCCGATGAGGTAGCCGAAGAGGCCGCCGAGGTCGACGCCGCGGATCCGGCCGACCAGGCCGAGGAGGCCGCCGACGTGAACGAAGAGGTCCAGGAAGGAATGGACGAGGTCGCCGAGGAGACCGAAGAGGCGGCGGAAGAGGCCGCGCAGGAGCCGGCGCCGGAGGCCGTTCCCGAGCCCGAGGGGACCCCGTAGCCCGGCAAGAAACCGAACCCCGAACGCGCGTTTTTCCCACGACCCCGCCCCCGGCTTTCCGGGGGCGGGGTTTTTTTGCCCGCCGGCTTGACACACTCGATCCGCTGCCCCTACAATGGGGGTCACTGTGGGACGAAATGGGAGAAAGTGGGATCCAAGGGGAAGAGATGATCGTCAGCTTGCGGGGTCGCTACGACGTATCTGGGTCAGTTCAAGCACTCGGTCGATGAGAAGGGGCGCGCCAACCTCCCGGCACGGTTTCGCGACGGCGAGGCGGGCGAGCAGTTCGTCGCTACCCGGGGTCTCGGGCGGTCGTTGTTCCTCTACCCGCTCGCGGAGTGGGAGAAGGTCCTGGCCCGTCTCGAACGCCAGAAGGCGCGCGTCGATCCGAAGCAGCGACGCAACTACCTCCAGCTCATGGAGCACACGGCCGACGCCGTGCTCGACGCCCAGGGACGCGTCACGATCCCAGCGCATCTCGCGCAGCATGCCGGAATCAAGAAGGAGGTGCTGTTCGTCGGCGCCGGGGAAGTGATCGAGATGTGGGATCCGGGCACCTATCGCAAGTACGTGGGAGGCGCTGAGAAGGACTTCGACGCCTGGATGACCAATTTCCTGTGACGCGCCGGCAGCTGCGGGACAGCGCGTGAGCGTCGACGGGTGGAGCGAACACGAACCGGTTCTCTTGTCGGAGACGATCAGCTTGCTGGAGCCACGTTCGAACGGCCTGTACCTCGACGGAACTCTGGGCGGCGGCGGTCACGCGGAGGCGATCCTCGATGCCTCGTCGCCAGCCGGGAGACTGATCGGGCTCGATCGCGACCCGCGAGCGATCGAGCGGTCCCGGATCCGACTCGCTCGTTTCGGCGACCGGGTCGAGTTGCACGAGCGGAATTTCGCGACGCTCGCCGAATCGCCGGAGCTGGCGGCCGTCCGATTGGACGGCGCGCTCCTGGACCTCGGCGTCAGCAGCGCACAGATCGACGAAAAGGCGCGCGGCTTCAGTTACCAGCAGGACGCTCCACTGGATATGCGGATGGGGCCCAGAGGGGAGCCTGCACGGGACTTGTTGGCGCGCGCCGACATCGACGAACTCACCGAGATCATCCGCCGCTACGGTGAGGAGCGTCATGCACGCCGCATCGCGCTCGCGATCGTTCGCGAGCGCGAGCGGCTATCGATAGAGACCACCGGTCGTCTACGCGAGATCGTCGAGCGGGCGGTGCCCAGGTCGGAACATCCGCTCAAGTCGGTGGCGCGGGTCTTCCAGGCGCTCCGGATCGCCGTCAACGAGGAACTGGAATCGCTCTCTTCAGGACTGCCGCAGATCGTCGAGCGTCTGGTCGAAGGAGCGCGATTCGTCGTCATCTCCTATCACTCCCTGGAAGACAGGATCGTCAAGCACTACTTCCGGGATCTGGCCATCGATTGCATCTGCCCGCCGGGCCTGCCCGTGTGCCGCTGCGACAAGCGCTCGGAGGCGGTCATCCTGACGCACCGCCCGTTGACGCCTGCGCCCGCGGAGACTGAACGCAACCCACGTGCGCGCAGCGCTCGGCTACGAGCCATCGAGCGGCGCGCCGCAGCATGAAGCCGACCTGATAGGAGTCGCGCGTGAACGTCTACGTCCACGAGTACGAGAAGATCGAGACTCGAACCCGCCGCCGGAACAACTTCCTGCTGCGCTATCTGCCCATCCTGCTGCTGATGGCGGCCGGGATCGTCGTGGGGAAGATCTACGTGCAGTCGGTCGCGATCCGGTGGTCGCGCGACCTGATCGAGCGCAACGAGGCGGCGCGCGATCTGGAGCTCCAGAACCAGGAGTTGACGCGCTCGATCGCCGCGCTGAAGGCTCGATCGCGCGTCGCGCGGGATGCCGCCGACCGGCTGGGGATGGTAGTGCCGGGCGATGAGGACGTGGTGTGGCTGACCGTTCCGGCGCGGGCCCCCGTCGCCGCCGTCGCGGAACTCGGCGCGGACCAGGGGAAGGGGGGAGCCGTGGCGGTCATGCAGGGGTGGCTCGACGCGCTCTGGCAGGAGGAAGCTCTAGCGCTGACGAGCCAGTAGCCCGGCCATGGAACCCCAGCGCCTGATCCTCGCCCGCCGTCGCCAGGCCTGGCTGTACGTGCTCCTCCTCCTCTTCGGGGCCCGCCTGGCGTGGGCCTTCGTCGACATCCAGGTCCTCTCGCACTCCCGCTACGTCGTAGACGCCCAGAAGCAGCAGAAGAAGCGGATCGAGATCCCGCCCGAGCGCGGAATCATCGAGGATCGCAACGGAGTCCCGCTGGCCGTCAACCGCGAGCAGTACGCGATCTACCTCGTTCCCAGGCACATCGTCGACGTCGATCATTTCGTCGAGCGGTTCACGGAGGTGGTTCCGTTCGACGAAGCCGTGTTGCGGGAGCGGGTCGCCGAGGGCGGGTGGTACCTGCGCCTCGTCAAAGGGATCACGCGCGAGACGGTCAAGAAGCTCGAGGAGGCCGAAATCGACGGGGTCGGCATCGAGTCGTACCAGGTGCGTCACTATCCGTATGGCGATCTGGCCGACGATCTGCTGGGCCGGGTCGATGTCGACAACGTGGGGCTCGAGGGAGTCGAGCTGTTCTACGACGAGGCTCTGCGCGGGACTCCGGGATTCACTGTCCATCAGCGGGATGCCCTCGGCAAGGAGTACCCGAACTTCACCTATCCCGTCCAGGCCCCCGTCCACGGCCAGACCGTCCAGCTGACGATCGATCTCGGCCTGCAGGAGATCGTCGAGGACGCGCTGGACTCCGCCATGGAGCGGACGCGCGCCAGAAAGGGCAGCGTCGTGGTGGTCGATCCGCGGACCGGCGAGATCCTCGCGATGGCCAACCGCTCGCCGGAAGAGGACCCGGCGAGCCCCCGCAACTACGCCGTGATCGACCAGTTCGAGCCGGGATCGACGTTCAAGCTCGTCACGGTGGCGGGTCTCTATGAAGAGGGGAACACGGCCCCCACCGACTCCCTGTTCTGCGAGAATGGGACATGGAGCTGGAACGGCAGGACCTTGCGCGACGTCCACCCTTACGGCTATCTGACCGTCGAGCAGGTCATCGAGGAGTCCTCGAACATCTGCGCCGCCAAGCTCGCCGACCGGCTCGGGGAGGAGGATCTGTACGACTTCGCCCGGCGCTTCGGCTTCGGGTTACCGACCGGCCTCGACTTCCCGGGAGAGCCTCGCGGGCTGCTCAAGCGTCCCGACGAGTGGGGGTCGATGACGACCGCCTCGGTGGCCATGGGGTACGAGGTCATGGTGACCTCGGTCCAGATGGCCATGGCGTACGCGGCGATCGCCAACGGCGGGGAACTGTTGCGCCCCTACCTGGTACGGAAGATCGTCCGTCCGGACGGAACTCCCGGTTACAGCGGCGAGCCCCAGCGCGTGCGGCAGGTCGTGGGACCTCGGACCGCCTCCCTGATCACCGAGGCGCTGGTCAAGGTGGTCGAGCTGGGGACCGCCCAGAGCGCGCAGATCGAAGTGCTGCCCGTGGCGGGCAAGACGGGCACGGCGCTGAAGACAGGTGAGAACGGGTACGAGAGGGGACGCTACACGTCGACTTTCGTGGGATTCTTCCCGGCCGTAGACCCCAGGTACGTGGTGTTCGTCCGCATCGACGAGCCGCAGGGGGCGTTCTACGGCGGAGCCGTCGCGGCCCCCGTCTTTCGCGAGGCGATGGAGGGCACCGTCCTGACCTCGACGATGTCCGACGCGCCGAGCCTCATGGAGCGGGTCCGGTCGCCCGATCGGGTGGTGTGGAGGGTCTCGGACAGCTTCACCGCCCTGCCGGACACAGGTAGCCCGCAACGGCTTGTCGATGCGCCCCCTGCGGACTCCGCCTCCCGATGGACTCCGATGATCGAGCCGCCGCGGGAGCTTTCGGACTGGGATCTGGGTCCGACGGTGGTCGACGTCTCGGGCAATCGGGCGCCTCTCGATTGGGATCCGCGCACGCAGGTCAAGGTGCCCGATTTCCAGGCCCTGTCGTTGCGCGAGGCGATTCGGCGGGCGAGCCGCCTCGGAATCGAGCTATCGTTCAGCGGGGTGGGCCGCGTTACGTCCCAAGATCCCGAGCCCGGCGAGGTCGTCGCTCGCGGGTCGAGCGTGCGCGTCGTGACGGACGCGGGAGGATAGGAACCAGTGGGACATGCCCCTCCGCACACCTTGGGCGAGCTCGCCGGGCGCGTCGGGGGCCGCGTCGAGGGCGATCCGTCCGTGCGGGTGACCGGCTTGACCCACGACAGCCGGCGGGTGCGAGATGGGGATCTGTTCGCGGCGATCCCCGGATTCGAGCGCGACGGGCACGCGTTCGTGACCGAAGCGGCCGCCGCCGGCGCGGCCGCCGTGATGGTCGAGCGCGAGGGCGCCTGGCCGCTTCCGGCCATCGTGGTGCCCGACGTGCGCGAGGCGCTGGGGCCGGCCGCGCACGCGGTCTGGGGAGACCCGACCCGGCGAATCGTCGTCGCCGGGATCACCGGCACGAACGGCAAGACGACGACGTCCTTCCTGACGGCGGCGGTCCTGGAGTCGCTCCACGGCGAGACCGCGATCCTCGGCACGCTGGGTCTCAGGCGAGGCGACCGGATGGTCGAGACCGGCTTCACCACGCCGGAGGCGAGCGACGTCGCGCGCCTCATGGCCGGTCTCGAGGCCGACGGCGTGCGGGCCCTCAGCATGGAGGTCTCCAGCCATGCGATCGAGCTCGGCCGCGTAGCGGGGATCGACTTCGACGCCGGAGCGTTCACGAACCTGAGCCCCGAGCACCTCGACTTCCACGGCACGATGGAGGAATACGGCGCTGTGAAGCTGAAGTTCTTCCGGCTGCTGGCGGAGCTTGACGCGGTGGCCGCGGTGAACGCCGATGATCCGTGGGCCGAACGGTTCGTCGAGGCGGGTCCAAAGCGGACGTTGCGGTACTCGCTGGAGAGCCCGGGCGCCGACGTCTTCGCGAAGGAGTATCGCGGGGACCCGGGCGGAACCGCGCTCACGGTGCGGACGCCCGCCGGAAGCTTCGAGGCGCGGCTCAAGCTCGCCGGGCGGTTCAACGCCGCCAACGCCCTCGCGGCGGCATCCATCGGGATCGGGCTCGGACTCGACCCCGCCCGCGTGGGAAGCGCGCTGGAGTCGGTCGAGCGCGTGCCCGGACGCTACGAGGTCTATCGAGGCGGTGGGGTGACCGTGGTGCTCGACTATGCCCATACGCCGCTCGCCTTCGAGCGCATTCTGCGCACGGTACGGGACAGCGGAGCGGCGCGCGTGTTCTGCGTGTTCGGCAGCGGGGGCGAGCGCGATCGCGGCAAGCGCCCCGTCATGGCGCGCATCGCCGGCGAGCTCGCGGACGTGGTGTACGTGACGATCGACAACCCGCGGCGGGAATCGCTCGAGCAGATCATGTCCGACACACTGGCCGGCTTCGATGGCGCGGGCGTCACCTGGGAGCGGATCGACGACCGCGCCGCGGCGATCCGCCGCGCGATCGTCCACGAGGCCCGGCCCGGCGACGTCGTATGCCTGCTGGGCAAGGGAGACGAGGGGTATCAGCTGATCGGCACCACCAAGCATCCGTACTCCGACCGCGACGAGGCCCGGAAGGCGCTCGCCGAACGCGTGGCTGCCGCGTGAGCGCCGAGTTCACGGTCCGGGAGGTGGGCGCGGCGCTGGAACGCATGCCTGAGGGGAGAGCGGAGGGTCCCTTCCGGCGGGTGGCGATCGACAGCCGGCGGGTCCTTCCCGGGGACCTGTTCGTGGCCATCCGCGGCGAGCGCCATGACGGCAACCGCTTCATGGCGGCGGCCGTGGAGGCCGGTGCGGCCGGCGTGGTAGGGGAGGACCGCCCGTTCGAGGGCCGCGAGCGCGTGGCCTTCTGGCCGGTTCCCGACGGGCGGGTCGCGCTGCAGGCGCTGGCCGGCTTCCACCGCCGACGGCTCGACGTAGAGGTCGTGGGCGTAACGGGGTCGAACGGGAAGACGACCACCAAGGAGCTCGTCGCCGCCGTCCTGTCTCAGGGGTTTCCCACCGCGCGCACGACGGGAAACCTCAACAACCAGGTCGGCGTGCCGCTGACGCTGCTCGAGATCGGACCGGAGCATCGCTGGGCGGTCGTCGAGATGGGCATGAACCGCCCCGGGGAGATCGCGCCGCTGGCCCGGATCTCCGCCCCGGACGTGGCCGTCATCACGAACGTCGCCGCCAGCCATCTCGAAGGGCTGGGGAGCGTCGAGGCGGTCATGGAGGAGAAGCTCGAGCTGCCTCGGGCGCTGGGCCGCGGCGGACTCCTCGTCTATCACGGCGACCAGCCCATGCTGCGCGAAGCGGCGCGCAGTCTCCCCTGTCGCACCCTCTCGTACGGCCTTCATCCGTCCAACGACCTGGCTCCCGACGAGTGGTCGCTGGACGAGGACGGACGCGGCTCGTTCCGCGTCGACGGCCGCACGTTCCGCCTGCGCCTCACCGGCAAGCACAACATCGTCAATGCGCTCGCCGCCGTCGCGGTCGGCCGCGAAGCCGGCCTGCCGGTGGGGGCGATCGCGGGCGGAGTTGCCGAGCCGGACTCGCTGCCGCTCCGGATGCAGCTCGAGCGGTGGGGAGAGGTGGTGGCGCTGGTCGATTGCTACAACGCGAATCCCGAGAGTGTGATCTCGGCCGCCGCGACGCTCTCGACCCTGTCCGGCGTCCGGCGCCGGGTGGCGGTCCTGGGCGAGATGCTGGAGCTCGGGACGGCGAGCGCCGAGTGGCACGAGTGGGTGGGACGCGAGCTCGGCAAGGGCGCCGTCGACCTGGTCGTGACGGTCGGCGCGGGGGCCGCGCCGATCGCCGCCGGGGCCGAGGCCGCGGGCCTCGCCACGCGCACGTTCGCCGATCGTCGCCAGGCGGAGGAATGGCTGGTCGAGAACGTCGTCCCGGGCGACGCGATCCTGTTCAAGGCCAGCCGGGGCGCGGAG
>JAICQP010000124.1 GCA_025937815.1 Gemmatimonadota bacterium | reverse complement strand
GGATCCCGCCCCCCCGCTCGAGGACGATCCTGAGACCCGCGTCCATGCATGCCCCGCACCAGCGATAGACGAGCGTTTCGGCCGCACTCCAGTCGGGGCGGTCCACGGACCAGCCTCCGTCCGCCGGCAGCAGGGCTTCCAGCGTGGGGCGCGGCCCCGGCGTCCGGTCGACCAGGAACGCGAGCGTGCCGTCGAGCGGAACGAAGATGCGGCTGTCCGAGGCGAGCCCGGGCCAAGCCAGGCCCTCGAGCGGCGCGGCCGCGCGTCCGCCGATCCGCCGCGGCGATCCGACCGTCACGCACATCCGGCCGCCGTCCTCCGTCTCGAACACCATCGAGTCGCCGGCCTGGAGGCCCATCCACGCGAGGAGATCGAGCGGCTCCTGCGCGGTCGCCGGGGCGGGCGACAGGGCCGCGAGCGTTGCCAACGTCAGGAGGGCGGAGTTCCGGGAAGCGCGCGAAGGCAGCATGCAAAGAGATACACCGCAGCGCTGCGCGGGCTCCGCGCGCCTCGCCCCGGGGCGCCGAACCCGGGATCAGATCGCCGGCGCCCGGCCGAACAGGCGATCGGGGTTGTCCTGGAGGAGCTTGCGCTTGACGTCGTCGGACAGGTCGAGCGCCAGGAAGTCGTCGAGGTTCGCCCGCATCCCGGGGACCATGGGACCCGGCCAGTCGGTCCCCCAGAGGAGCTTGTCCGCAACCGCCTCGAGCCGCGGGAAGTAGCGCGGAAGACCCTTGGGCGGGATGCCGGAGACGTCCCCCCAGAAGTTGGGATGCCGCCGCAAGAGGAAGAACGAGGCGTCGGGCCACAGCGGGCGCCCGAGATGCGCGAGGATCACGACGAGTCCCGGGAAGTCGACGCCGACGTCGTCGAGCGCAAGTGGGTCCGCGTAGACGTTCCGCGCGCCGGGAAAGATCGACGTCCCGGTGTGCACCATGACCGGCATGCCGAGCTCCTCGGCGCGGCCGTACATGTCCGCGAGCGCGGGCAGCCCGTGCCGGTAGGCGTTGGCGGCGATCTCCTGGTGCGGCGGATGGAACTTGATCGCCCGGACGCCGAGGTCCCTGAGCCGCTCGACGTCGTCGGACAGGCTCCCGTCTCCGGTAGGGTCGACGCCGCCGAAGGGAATCAGCCGATCGGGCGCGGCGCGCGCGAGCCCGGCCACGTAGGGGTTCACGTCGCTCGTGAACCCCATGAGCCCCGGGCTCACGTAGTTGATCACGCCGATCCGCGCGATGCCGGCCTCGTCCATCACGTCCAGCACGCTGGTGGGATCGCGCATCATCCGCTCGAGCTGTGCGAAATCGGAGCGCCCCTTCGCCATCCGCGCCCGGACGTCGGGCCGCAGCTGGTCCCAGGGCTGGACGTGCACGTGGACGTCGGTTATGCGCAGCGGCTCCACTTACCCGCCCGGACTGAAGGCCAGGAACAATCCGCCGATCAGCCATAGGAAGATCGCGAAGCCCCATGCGGCGCCCTTCCCCATCCGCATCGCGTGGACCCCGGCGATCGCCAGGACGATCGCTCCCCATATGGAGAAGAAGTTGATGTTCGCCAGGAATCCCCAGAGAAGGGCGGGCATGTCTCCCCGCTCCATGAACAGGGCCAGCCCGAAGGTCGGCGGACCGCCTTCGCGTGCTACCTGCTCGGCGCCCTTGACGGTCACGACGATGGCCTGCGCAACCGCCTGCAGGATCTGGATGACCCCGGTGTAGATCAGTGCCGTGAAGGCGATCTTGTAGGTCGGCTCGCGCGCACCCGAGATCGCGGCCCATCCCCAGAACAGGAGCGAGAAGAGCGCCGTGAAGACGGCCACCAGGATCGGCCCGGCCACGAGACCCACGTACTTGAAGGTCTCCATGGCCTGGAGGGCCTGCTCCCGCTGCTCGTCCGACATCTCCCCCCGCGCCATGACGCCCGCGCGCTGCAGCTCCGTGTAGAGGGGGAGCATGACGAACGACGTCACCAGCGTGGCGGCCATGATCACGAGGAGCGGCACCAGCCAGCGCGGGCGCGCCCGGACGTCCTCGAACGTAGCGCTCGGCGCGAGCACGACGTCGCGCATGTTGTCCCAGACAGTGCGGCCTGGCGGCGGCGGCGCTGACACCTCACTCGCTTCCCTTGCGTGCTCTTCCATCTGCCTTCTCCGCGCTAGGGTTTTCGTCGTCCGGGGGACCGCCTCAGCGGCCGCGCCATTCGGGCTTGCGCTTCTCGAGAAAGGCCGCCACGCCCTCGATCTTGTCCTCGGTCGCGAACGCGAGGGCGAACAGGTCGCGCTCCTGCTCGAGGCCCGCCGATAGCGGCAGCTCGTACGCCGCGCGGATCGCGCGTTTGGCGATCGCCAGCGTCACCGGGCTCTTCTCCGCGATCGTGCGCGCGATTTCCAGCGTCCGCTCACGCAGCTCCGCCGCTGGAACGACCTCGTCGAGAAGCCCGATCTCGTACGCCGAGACGCCGTCGATGGGCTCTCCGCTCAAGATGAGCTGCAGCGCCTTGCCGTAGCCGATCAGACGAGGCAGCCGCTGGGTTGCGCCGCCGCCGGGGATGATCCCCAGGCGGATCTCGGGCTGTCCCAGCATCGCGGTGTCGGAGCCGATCCGGAGGTCGCAGGCGAGCGCCAGCTCGCAGCCCCCGCCGAGGCACCAGCCGTTGATCATCGCGATCGTGGGGAGCGGCGCGTCCCATATCCTGTCGAAGACCGTAGGGCTCGTCATCGCCTGGCGCTGCTCGAGCGGGGACCGGCCGGCGAACTCGCCCACGTCGGCGCCGGCGACGAACGCCTTGTCCCCCGCGCCGGTGAAGACGAGAACGCGCGCCTCCGGGTCCGCCAGCGCCTGGTCCACGGCGGAGGCGAGCTGCTCCCGCACCTCGGCGTTCAGCGCGTTCCGCTTCTCGGGGCGATCGATCGTCACGAGGAAGATTCCGCCGTCACGCTCGACCCGCACCACGCGCTCCTCCGAACCGCGCGCTGCGTCGCCGGTGTCCCGGGTCATCGCGCCTCCACGGCGATCGGCTTGCCGTCCTTCCAGAGGTAGAATCCCTCGCCCGACTTCTTCCCCAGCCGCCCCTCCGCCACCATGCGCCTGAGGAGCGGGGGCGGATCGAAGCGGCGCTCGTCGAGCTCCTTCGCCAGGTGCTCGGCGATCGCGAGCCGCACGTCGAGGCCGACCAGGTCGGTCAGCTTGAGCGGGCCCATGGGATGGTTGTAGCCGAGCTCCATGGCGGCGTCGATGTCGGCCGCGGCGGCGACGCGCTCCTCGACCATGCGGATAGCCTCGAGCCCGAGCGCGATGCCGAGCCGGCTGGTCGCGAACCCGGGCACGTCCCGCACGACGATCGGATGCTTGCCGAGCGACTCGACGGCGCGGCGAAGCGTCTCCACGACCTCGGGCGCGGCTTCCTCCGGGGCGACGATCTCGACCAGCTTCATCGCGTGGACGGGATTGAAGAAGTGGAGCCCGGCCACGCGCTCGGGACGGGCCGTCTCGGCGGCCAGCCGGGCGATCGGGAGCGAAGAGGTGTTGCTGGCCAGGATGGCGCCTGTCGGGCAACGCGCGTCCAGCTCGGCGAACATCTCGCGCTTGAGGACGAGGATCTCGGGGATCGCCTCGATCGCCAGGTCCGCGTCCGCCACCGCCTCGCCCAGATCGGTCTCGATTCGCAGGCGCTCGAGCGCCCGCTCCTTCTCCGTCGAGTCGAGCTTCCCCCGTTCGACTCCCCTGGCGAGCATCTCCTCGATCTGCTCTCGAGCGCGATGCGCGGCCTCCGGGTCCACGTCGTACAGCGTCGCCGCGTAGCCCGCCTGCGCGAAGGCCTGCGCGATCCCGCGGCCCATCGTGCCCGCGCCGATCACCGCCACCACGTTCAGCTCGTCGATCATGGCTCCATCCTCCGCAAAGCCGCGCGCACGGGCGAGGCGTCGGCGCCGATCCAGCGTAGCGGGAAGGCGACCAATGCATAGCGGCCGGGCTCGATCCCGGCCAGCGCGAGGCTCTCGAGGATCGCCACGCCCGCCGATCCGAGCGCCCGGTGGGCTTCCAGCGAGGTGGAGTCGGCGGGGTCGACGGATGGCGCGTCCGTGCCGACGAGGCGGATGCCTCGCGCGCCGCACCACTCCGCGCCTTCCGCCGACAGCGCCCGCCAGCGGCTCGGGAAACCGGCCGACCAGTCGCAGCCGGTCCGCAGAAGGAGCCGCTCCACGGGGTCGTCGCCGACGACGGTACGAGCGCGCGCTTCGGTCTCGCGGAGGGCCGCCTCGACGCCCCGGAGGGCGGCTTCGATGTCCGCGGGCCCGATGAGATCGCCGGCCCCGGAAACGTCGACGAGGACGGCGGGGCCCGCGAAGATCACGAGCGGAAGCGCGTCGATCGGCGCGCCGCCGGAGTCCACGTGAAGCGGGGCGTCGACATGGGTGCCGGCGTGCGTCGTGCCCGAGACCTCGCCCACGTTGGCAGGGTCGCCCCCCGCGATCGACGCGGAGAGCCGGTAGCGCCAGGGCGGGTCTCCGGGCCACAGCTCCATCCCGTCCGAGACCGGCCGGCTGACGTCGATCCAGCCGCCGTCGCCGGCGGAAGCGGAACCTCCGGTCACCGGCTCCTCAGTTGCCTTCGAAGCGCGGCGTTTCCTTGCCGCTGAACGCGAACAGGCCCCGCTTGACGTCCTGGGACTCGAAGCAGACGAGCTGGTTCTCGAGCTCGATCGCGAGCATCGTCTCGAGGTCGCGGTCGAGGCTCTCCTGCACCGCGCGCTTGATCCTGGCCGCCGCCAGCGGCGGGGCGGCGGCGAGCTGCCGCGCCCACGCCAATGCCTCGTCGCGTATCGAGGCCGCCGGGACGACCCGGTTCACGAGCCCGATCGCCAGCGCTTCCTCGGCGCCGACCATGCGACCGGACCACATGAGCTCGAGCGCCCGCGAGGACCCGACGAGCCGTGGCAGCAAAAACGTCCCGCCCCAGTCGGGGTGGAGACCGATCCGCACGAACGTCTGCCCGATCGAAGCGGTGTCGGCCATGATCCGGAGGTCGCAGGCGAGCGCGAGGTTGGCGCCGCCGCCCGCGGCCGGCCCGTTGATGGCGGCGATCACCGGCTTCTCGGCGGCCCGGATCTCCTGCACCACTCGCTCGCCGGCCTCCAGGAGGCGCTGGAAGTCGCGGGCGTTGCCCTCCGCGACCAGCTCGTGGAGGTAGTCGATGTCCGCGCCGGTGCAGAAGCCCCGGCCCTCCCCCGTGATGACGATCGCGCGGATCGAGGGGTCGCCGCCGAGCTGCTCGACCGCGTCGCCGATCATGTCCCGCATCTCGCCGGCGAACGCGTTGAGCTTGCCCGGGCGGTCGAGGAGGATCGTCCCCACCTCGCCCTGCCGGTCGACGCGCACCATGGAGTCGCTCACGCCGCGCTCCTCCCCGCCGCTCGCGCGGTGGCCGCCGACTCGACGCGCTCGACGAGGAGCGCGACGCCCATCCCGCCGCTGACGCAGAGGGTCGCGATGCCGAGCGACGCGCGGCTCCGCGCCATCTCGTGGAGGAGCGTGACCGAGATGCGCGCCCCAGTGGCCCCGATCGGGTGCCCGAGCGCGATCGCCCCTCCCCTGAGATTCACCTTCCCCAGATCGAGCTCCAGGTCGCGGGCCACGGCGAGGACCTGCGCCGCGAACGCCTCGTTCAGCTCGATCGCGTCGATCGCGCCGATATCCAACCCCTGGCGCTCGAGGACCTTCCGCACCGCGGGGACCGGGCCGATCCCCATGATCGCCGGGTCGACGCCCTCGTTCGCCCAGTCGATGCAGCGGGCGAAGGGCTCGAGCCCGAGCCGCTCGACGGCCTCCTCGGACGCGACGATGAGCGCGGCCGCGCCGTCTGTGATCCCCGAGGAGTTGCCCGCGTGCACAGTGCCGTCCTCGCGAAATACGGGCTTGAGCTTGGCGAGCTTCTCGACCGTCGTGCCGGCGCGCGGGTGCTCGTCGGCCTCGAGCACGCCCTCGATCGGGGCGATCTCCGCCGCCCACGTCCCTGCCTCGCGGGCGGCCTCGTAGCGGCGTTGGCTCTCCGCGGCGTAGGCGTCCTGCTCCGCGCGCGGAATGCCGTAGCGGTCGGCGAGCGTTTCCGCCGTGGCGCCCATGAGGTCGCCGCAGAGCGGGCACAGGAAGCCGTCCCGGTACATGCCGTCGACGAGCTCGCCGTGCCCTAACCGGTAGCCCCAGCGGGCGCGCGGCAGCATGTACGGCGTGTTGGACATCGACTCGGTGCCGCCGGCCAGCACGACGTCGGCGTCCCCGAGCGCGATCGTCTGCCAGGCATGGAGAATGGCGACGAGGCTCGATGCACATGCCTGGTTGACCGTGTACGCCGGCACCGAATCCGGCACTCGCGCGCGGTGGCTGATCTGACGCGCCACGTTGGGGCCCGCGCCCGCCTGCCGGCCGCAGCCCACGATCGTGAGGTCGACCTCGGCGGGATCGATTCCAGAGCGGTCGAGAGCCGCCCGCGCGGCGTGCGTGCCCAGATCGGGCGCCGTCATGTCGACGAGCGCGCCGCCGAACCTGCCGATCGGCGTGCGGACGGGGGCGCAGAGGTAGGTCGGACGGTCGTAGCGGGGGCGCATGGAGGGGCGGAATATCGTCCGGGGGGACGGCGAGGCAAACGGGCAAAAACAAGCCGCCCGGCTTTCGCCGGGCGGCTCTCGACGCGCTGCACGAAGACAGCAAAAAATGAGGATCGGACGGGGCTTCGAGTCTGTTTCTCCTTCGGAGACTCGACCGGTTCCGGCTTCGCGCGGCCGCTCTCGCGGTCGGCGACTCCTCTCATGGGGTTGACGTCCCTTTCAGAGGTCGTACCGGCGAACCGTAGCGCGGGCATCGGTTTCGCGCTCCCCCTCCGCCGTCAGCCGCCGAAGCGGCCCGGCCATGGGGTCTTCCTGGATCGCCGGAGGCGCGTGGATGTCGAAGACGTCCGCGCACCGCCTCTCCGAGGGTTGGCTTCCCCTTCAGAGTATTACCGGGGCCGGCTTGCCGACACCCTCTCGGGCGCGGCGCCTCCCTGGAGTTCCTGCCCCTTCAGCGCGTGCAGATGCGGGAGCCCACTCACCCGGGATTTGCCTCGTCCCGGTTCGGGTGCGGCTGCAGGGTTTCTCACCCTCTTGCCGCGTTACGTCTCCCGCGTCCTTCCGACCGTTTAAGGCCGG
>JAICQP010000151.1 GCA_025937815.1 Gemmatimonadota bacterium | reverse complement strand
GGGGTCCCGGATGCGATCGTATCGCCGCCGCCCGTCTCCACCGGATGGCATCCCATCTCCGCCTCGGGAAGATCGAAGATCAGCCAGCTGCCCCCCACGTCCGAAGCCGGGAGCTCGAACACGTCACGCAGGAACACCCGCAGGGCCTCGGGCTCGGAGGTATAGAACATCGTGTGGACTCCGCGGATCATGAAACGACCTCTTCTTCGGCGAGATCGGCCACCCCGGTGTCCGTCGTGGCCAGGAGCACGACGGCGGAAACCGCGAACGCGATTCCAAGCACGAAGATCAGCGGATCGAAGATCGCGTCCAGGACCGTGAACGGGCCGCCGAACGCGATGCCGAACAGGACGATCGCGCCGAGCGCGTCGAGTCCCGCCATGGCCCAGCGCTCGACGGGGCCGGTCTCTCCACGCTCGATCTCCCACAGAAGCAGGATCACGGTCGGCACCAGCCACAGGTCGATCCACGGAAGGAACACGCGGTAATGGGAATGGAGCAGAGACGTCACCCAGAAGTCGCCCTCGGAGTACACCAGATACGGAAAGAGCTGGGGAGCGAGGTGAAGACCGATCAGAACGTAGATCGCGAGCCCCAGCCGGATTACGATCCCGCGGCGCGTCGACTCGCGCCGCGCACGCAGGGGAGGCAGCCCGCGCGGATCCCAGCGGCTGGGGAACGGCGAGGGGTGCCCCATGCCCCAGCGCTGAATGACCGCGAAGACCAGCACGACGACGCCGAAGTTGGCGACCGCCCCGAACACGACGTCCATCCAGGTCGTCGATCCGGTGAACGCGAAGCGGAACGGCAGCAGATACGTGACGGTGTGGAATCCGCGCAGCCACAGCAGCGTGAAGGCGAGGTGGACGAGCAGCACCCCGGCCGCGCACTTCCAGAAGAACGGCAGGATCCGCGCTCCTACGAGAACCGCCTGGTCGGGTGCGAGGCGATAGGCGACCTCCGCGGGATCTCCCATCGCGGCGAGTTGCTCGAGCGCGATCTTGTCCGCGGGCAGCTCGGACTCTCGGCGCCGCGCCTCCACCTCGGAGGTCAGGCGGGCGCGCAGATCGTCGGCCGCCTCGGCGCGCCGCTCCCGCGGCAGGCGTCTGACGACCTCGTGCACGTACCTGTCGATCCACTCGTGCCACTCGACGATCATCGTGAGCCCTCTGGCATGGGGTGTTCTCCGAAACTAGTTATGTGCCGGTTCCCGATGTAGCCCCTCCGGAGGTTCCGACATGATAGAGGTGGAGACTCTCCGCAAGGAGTATGACGGACTCGTGGCCGTCGACGACGTCTCGTTCGTCGCGCGGCCGGGCGGGATCTTCGGTCTCCTAGGCCCGAACGGCGCCGGCAAGTCTACGACGATCGGGTGCATCTCGGGATTATTGTCCCCGACGGGGGGGCGGGTCCGGGTGCAGGGCCACGACGTGGCGCGCGAGCCCCGCGCCGCCAAGGCGCGGATGGGCGTCGTGCCACAGGAGGTCGCGCTCTACGAGGATCTCGCGGCGGAGGAGAACCTGCGCTTCTGGGGGGAGGCCTACGGGCTCCGGAGCGGACGGCTCGCCGAGCGGGTGCGCACCGTCCTCGAGACCGTAGGTCTGCTGGACCGCGCGGAAGACCGGGTCGAGACGTTCAGCGGCGGAATGAAGCGGCGGCTGAACTTCGGCTGCGGGATCGTGCACGAGCCCGAGGTTCTCCTCCTGGACGAGCCCACTGTCGGGGTCGATCCCCAGAGCCGCGTCCGCCTCCTGGATCTCGTGCGCGAACAGGCGGCGGCCGGAGTATGCGTCCTGTACACCACCCACTACATGGAGGAGGCCGAGGCGCTCTGCGATCGCCTGGCGATCCTCGACCACGGCAGGATCATCGCCTCCGGGACGCTCGAGGAGCTCCGCGGGTCGATGGGCGAGCGGGATCTCGTGCGTCTCGCCGGCACGCTCGACCCGGCCGCGGTTCGGGAGGCCGTGAGATCGCTAGCGGGAGTGGAGGTCGTGGCGGTGGGCGAGGATCAGGTGGCACTGGCGGTGCCCGAGGCTTCGCGCCGGCTTCCCGAGATCCTCAACACGGTGGCGGGGACCGGGGCCGCCGTGCGCGAGACCACGGTCACGCGCCCCAGCCTGGAGAGTCTCTTCATCCGCCTCACCGGCAAGGAGCTTCGCGAGTAGTGCGGTTCCTCCTGTCCGCCGCGCGCAAGGATCTGCTGCGCATCAAGAACGACTGGCCCGCGCTACTCCTGTGGATCGGCATCCCGCTGATGGTCGGCGGGCTCATCGTGCTCGTGTTCGGCGGCGACGCCGCCCCGCAGGCCAAGCTCCTCGTCGCCGACAACGACGGCACGCTGATCGGCCGCCTCCTGACCGGCGGATTCCAGCAGGGTCCCCTCGCCGACCTCGTCGTGGTCGAGCCCGTAGAGCCGGCGGAGGGCCGTCGGCGGATGGAGGACGGCGACGCCTCCGGACTGCTGATCATCCCCGAGGGATTCGGCGGCGCGGTCCTGGACGGGGAGCCCGCGGCGCTGGAGCTGGTCACCAATCCGAGCCAGACCGTGCTGCCGGAGATCCTCGAGGAAACGCTCGACATCGAGCTCGAGGCAGCCGAGGTCATCCGCCGGATATTCGATGATCCGATCGACCGGATCGCGTCGGGTGTGGTTGGCGACGGCCTCCCCGCGGACACCGCTGTCTCCACGATCGCGACGGCCTTCAATCGGAGCGGGGAGCAGGCGAGCCCGTGGCTCCTGCCGCCCGCCATCGAGCTCGAGACCGTCGCGGGGGAAGGCGAGGAGTTCGACTTCGGGCGCGCGTTCTTTCCAGGAATGCTGATCCTGGCCATCCTCTTCATGGCGTCCGGCCTCTCGATCGACGTGTGGAGCGAGAGGCGACAGGGAACGCTCGAGCGCGCGCTGGTGGCCCCGCGGAGCCCGGGCCTGTGGCTGGCCGGGAAGTGGCTGGCCGGGTCGGCCGCGCTGGCGGCTGTTTCCGCGATCGGCCTGGCGGCGGGACGCTGGCTGTTCGGGATCCAGGCCGAGAACATGCCCCTGGCCTTTCTCTGGCTCGCCCTCGTGGGCCTCGCCCTGCTCGCGCTTTTCACGGTCGTCCAGGTCCTGGCGCGAAGCGAGCGCGCGGCCAACGTGATGGTCAACGCCATGACGCTCCCGCTGGCGATGCTCGGTGGGAGCTTCTTCCCCTTCGAGGCGATGCCCGAATGGATGGCCTCGCTGGGGCGGCTGACTCCGAACGGCTGGGCGCTGCTCCGGCTGAGAGCGGTCATGGACGGCGCCCCCGAGCCGGGCATCCTCGCGGTTTCGTTCGCGACCGCCGCCGGGCTCGCTCTCGCGATCGGCTGGCTCGTTTCCCGGCGGCTCCGGGCGTGGGCCGCGTGAGCTTCCTGGAGTCGGCCGGGTTCGTGGCGCGGAAGGACCTCTGGTACCTGCTGCGCCAGAGGGAGACCCTCCTCTGGACGTTCGCCATGCCGCCCGTCTTCTTCTTCTTCATCGGCACGATCACGGGTGGGATGAGCGGCGGCATGGACGAGAAGCCCGTGCTCGACCTCGTCGCTCCGGAGCCCGCCGGTTTCCTGGCGGACGCGCTGGCGGAGAGGCTCTCGTCGGAGGGATTCGAAGTCCGGCCCGCGGCCGCATCGCCCGCCGATACGGTGGCCGCGCCGCGCCGGCTCGTCCTGGGGGCGGGGTTCACCGACTCGCTGATGGCGGGGCGCCGCGTCCCGGCGCGGTTCGAGCGCAAGGGCGAGCTCGATCCGACGGCGCAGCGCGATCAGATCCGGGTCGCGCGCGCCGTCTACGGACTGCTGGCCGACGCGGCCATGGTCGCGAGCGCCGGCGACTCCGTGACGAGGGCCTCGCTCGCGCGCGAGCAGGCGCGGCCGCGGCTCTTCACGCTCACCGTGCGGCCCGCGGGTGCGGCGGCCGAGCCGCCGATGGGATTCCAGCAGGCCGTGCCGGGGACGATGGTCATGTTCACGCTCCTCGTCCTCTTGACGTCGGGCGCCGTGCTGCTCGTCATAGAGCGCCGCGACGGCCTCCTGCGCCGGGTCGCCTCGACCCCGCTTCCGCGGGCCGGCGTGGTGGCCGGGAAGTGGGCCTCGCGGATGGCGCTGGCGATCGTCCAGATCGGCTTCGCGATGGCGATCGGGACGCTCCTCTTCGGGGTCGAATGGGGACCCGATCTCTGGATGGTCGCCCTCATCCTGTTCGCGTGGGCGGCCCTCTGCGCCGGTCTAGCGATCGTCTCCGGCAACCTCGCCCGGACCGAGGGCCAGGCCATCGGCCTCGGCGTCTTCGCCGCCAACCTGCTGGCGGCGCTCGGAGGCTGCTGGTGGCCGATCGAGGTGACGCCGCAGTGGGCGCAGTCGCTCGCCATGGCGCTTCCCACCGGCTGGACGATGGCCGCGCTCCACCGGCTGATGAGCTTCCAGGCAGGCGCGGCGGCGGCGCTACCGTACGGGATCGCGCTTGCGGTGACGGCTCTCCTTGTCGGCTGGATCGCGGTCCGCACGTTCCGCTACGCCTGAGCCTCCCCGCCAGCTACCTTGCCTGACGGGTACACGGTGGACGACCCGCGGCAACATACGGTGACCCGACTGCTTCATGACCTGACGGCCGGGAACCGGAACGCCTTCGACGACTTGCTCCCCTTGGTGTATGACGAGCTCCACGCGCTTGCAGGACGGCAGCGGCGCCGGTGGACGGGGAACGAAACGCTGAACACCACGGCGCTCGTCCACGAGGCCTACCTCCGACTCGTCGACCAGTCCACTCCCCGTTGGCAGACTCACGCGCACTTCCTGGCCGTCGCCTCCAAGGCGATGCGACAGCTGCTTCTCGACTACGCGAAGCGGCAATCGGCGGCCAAGCGCGGCGGGCGCCAGCCCCACGTTCCCTTGGATGAAATCGAGGTCGCCATGAACGACGAAGGCGGCAACTCGGAGAGGCCGGGTGCGTGGAGCGAAGCGCTACTGGCTCTGGAACAGTCACTCACCCGCCTGGAAGAGCACAACCGCGCCCAGAGCCAGGTCGTCGAATGCCGCTTCTTCGGCGGGTTGTCCATCCATGAGACCGCCGATGCCCTCGGAATCTCGCCGGCGACCGTCAAACGGCGATGGGCGATGGCCCAGGCCTGGCTGTACCGGGATCTCAAGCGCGCGCTCGGGACGTCCGCCTGACCATGGATCCCGCCGGAGTAGAGCGCAGGCTCGAAGCCATTCTCGTCGCCGACGTCTCCGGCTGGAGCAGGCACATGGAGCTCGACGAGGAGGCGACGCTGCGGGCAATCAAGCGGCTCCGCGGGGAGGTCATCGATCCGGCGATTGCGCGAAATCGTGGTCGCATCGTGAAGAGCACCGGCGACGGTGTCCTGAGCGACTTCGCGAGCGTCGTGGACTCCCTGCGCTGTGCGCTCGAGATCCAGGCCGCGATCGAAGATCTGCCGCCGCTCGAGGAGGATCCTTCCCTTCGCCTCCGCATCGGCGTCAACCTCGGAGACGTCATCATCGACGGAGACGACATCTTCGGGACCGGAGTGAACGTGGCCTCGCGCCTTCAGGCGCTGGCCGATCCCGGCGGCATCTGCATCTCTCACGCGGTCTGGGAGCAGATCCGGGGAAAGGTCGTTGTCAGGGTCGAGGACCGCGGGGAGATCCGGGTCCGAGGCATCGAGCGGCCGATTCGGGTGTATGCCATAGGAG
>JAICQP010000212.1 GCA_025937815.1 Gemmatimonadota bacterium | reverse complement strand
GCGTCAGCCTCGCTCCCCGCTCGACCAGATGCGCGGCGGCCGACCGGTTGCCGTTGACGAGGGCATTGTCCGGGTTTCCGTCGAGCGCAGCCCCGGCCTCCGCCAGGACGTCGATGAGCGCGATCTGGACCCCGCACTCCCGCGCGATCCAGGACCAGGACACCAGGCGCAGGGTGGAATCGAGCTGCTCCTGGAGGCTCGCCACGTCCTCGCGGCGCGCCGCGTCCACGATCGCGCGGGCGATCGACGCGATGTTGGCCGGCAGTCTCCCGTTGCGGACCGGGTCCTCGGCGACGAACCACAGCAGCCAGGGCCGCTCGAAGAAGCCGTCGAGGGCGTCGCCGACTTGCTCGCGCAGCCAAGGACCTGGGGATTCGAGCCGTTCGCGCACGATTTCGGGATGGGAGGCAAGGAGTGCTTCGAGCGCGGCGCCGTCCCCCGCGTCGATCGCGGAGACCGCCTCCTGGAACAGCGCGTCGAGCTCGCCGGAGATCACGCGCGTGCTTCCCGAGCTAGAGCTCGACCAGCTCGTCGTACGTTTCCGGCCGCCGGTCGCGGTAGAACTGCCAGGTCTGCCGCACCTCTTCGATCATGTCGAGATCGAGGTCGGCCACGACCACCGCGTCCCGGTCGCGCGGGGCCTCGGCCACGATCTGTCCGCGCGGGTCGCAGAAGTACGAGGTGCCGTAGAACTCGCCGATGTCCCAGGGCCGCTCGTGGCCGACGCGGTTGATCGCGCCGACGAAGTAGCCGTTGGCGACCGCGTGCGCCGGCTGCTCGAGCTTCCACAGGTACTCCGAGAGCCCCGCCACCGTGGCCGAGGGGTTGAACACGATCTCGGCGCCGTTCAAGCCCAGGATCCGCGCGCCCTCGGGAAAGTGGCGGTCGTAGCAGATGTAGACGCCGATCCTGCCGGCGGCGGTCTCGAACACGGGATAGCCCAGGTTCCCCGGCTTGAAGAAGAACTTCTCCCAGAATCCGGGCGCGCAGTGCGGGATGTGGTGCTTGCGGTACTTGCCCAGGTAGCTGCCGTCCGAGTCGACGACCGCGGCGGTGTTGTAGTAGACCCCGGTCTTGTCCTCCTCGTAGACCGGCAGGACGAGCGCCACGCCCAGCTCCTTCGCGAGGCCCGCGAACCGCTGCGTCGTCGGTCCCTCGGGCACGTGCTCGGTCAGCGCGTACCACTTGCGGTCCTGATCGGCCGGGAAGTACGGCCCGTAGAAGATCTCCTGGAAGCAGACTATCTCGGCGCCCTGCCCGGCTGCCTGACCTAGCAGCTCCTCGTGCTTCTCGATCATGTCGCGCTTGATGTCCTCGATCGGGCGGCTCGCGTCACCGTCCGGTATGCCGGCCTGTACGAGCGCCGCCCTCACCGTTCTCGCCATGTCAGATCGCTCCTCGGTCGCGCAGGGTATCGATAGTGCGGGAATCATAACCGATCTCGGATAGGACTTCCGCCGTGTGCTCGCCCAGGGCCGGCGGGCGGCGGCGGATCTTCCCGGGCGTCGCCGAGAGCTTGACGGGGATCCCCAGCAGGCGGAGTGGATCCGCGCCGTCCGCCCCGACTTCGACGACCATCTCGCGGTGCCGCGTCTCGGGCGCCTCGAGCGCCTCGGGGACCCGGCGGATCCGGCCGCTCGGAATGCCGGCGGCCGCGAGGGCAGCGAGCCACTCCGACGCCGGACGCGCCGCGAAGAGCTCCTTCAGGAAGGGCACCAGCGCCTCGCGGTTCTGGACCCGCCCGGCATTGGTCTCGAAACGGGGATCGTCCACCCACTCGGGCCTTCCCATCACCGCGCAGAGCGCTCGCCACTGCCGCTCGTTCCCTACACCGACGTTGATCCACGCGTCCGCCGCCTGGAAGGTCTGGTACGGAACGATCGACGGGTGGGCGTTGCCGAGCCGCGTCGGCGCCGGGCCGCCGGACCACCAGTTCTGCGCGTGGTAGGTGAGGAGGGACAGCAGCCCGTCGTGGAGCGCTACCTCGACCCGCTGGCCACGCCCGGTCCGCTCGCGCGCGAAGAGCGCCGCCAGGATCCCCTGCACGACGAGGAGCCCGGCCGTCTCGTCGCCGAGCGAGATCCCGACCCGGGTCGGCGGCCCGTCGGGCCAGCCGGTGACGTCCATGACTCCCGACTCCCCCTGCACGATCACGTCGAAGGACGGCTTCTCCGCGCCCGGACCCGTGGCGCCGTAGCCGTTGACGATCGCGTAGACGACGCGCGGCGCGCGCGACTGGACGGCTTCCCACGAAAAGCCGAGCCGCTCGATGACCCCGGGGCGGAAGTTCGATACAACGACATCCGACCGCTCGATCAGCCGCCACACGATTTCTCTTCCGGCCTCGGTCTTCAAATCCAGCGCGACACTGCGCTTGTTGCGGTTGACGGCCGCGAAGTAGGCGCTCGCGCCGCCGGCCTGCAGGACCCAGGGCGGTCCCCAGCCGCGCGAGTCGTCCCCGCCGTCGGGGTTTTCGATCTTGACGACGTCGGCGCCCAGGTCGCCCAGGATCATCGTCGCATACGGGCCCGCCAGGATGCGCGTCAGGTCGACGACCCGTATCCCGCTAAGCGGCATGCAATTCCGCCGCCGTGATCGTGTCGCGGGCCCGTCCGGCCCACAGCGTGTATGCCACGAGCGCGATCCCGAACCCGACGAACCAGGCGTAGGCGTAGAGCGTGTGGAAGACGCCGGGCACCGCCCCCGGGGCGACGAAGCCGGCGGCGGCGAGGAAGCCGGGAACGTTGGGCAGAACGGCGAGCGCCAGGATCGCGACCGTGCCCCACCGCCATCCGCCGGCGTACCAGTAGGAGCCGTTCCGCCGGTAGAACGAGACGGTGTCCAGGGACGTTCGCCGGACGATCCAGTAGTCGGCGATCATGATGCCCGCGACCGGCCCGAGGAGCGCGCTGTACCCGATGAGCCAGGTGAAGATGTAGCCCTGCGTGGAGGCGATCAGCTTCCACGGCATGATGAGGACTCCGATGAGGCCCGTGATCAGCGCTCCGGCGCGGAACGAGATCCAGCGCGGCGCGATGTTGCTGAAGCCGATCGCGGGCGCCACGACGTTGGCGGCGATGTTCGTGGTCAGCGTGGCGATCGAGAGCGCGATCATGGAGACGATCACGATCATGGGGTTGTCGAAGCGCGACAGGAGATCCACGGGATCCCACGGCGCGCCCTCGACGACGAGGACGTCCCGGAAGCGGAGGGCGCCCGCGCAGGTGGCGGCGATCCCGATGAAGGCGAAGAGCGTCATCGTCGTGGGGAGTCCCAGGACCTGCCCCCAGAACTGGTCGGCCTGGTTCCGCGCGTAGCGG
>JAICQP010000261.1 GCA_025937815.1 Gemmatimonadota bacterium | reverse complement strand
CGGCGCTTCGAATCCGCGGATGCCCTGGCGGAGTCGCTGCGGGCCGGGCCTCGATCCCGACCGCGGCGGCGGCGTGCGCGGATCGCCGCAGCGGCGGCTGTACCCCTGATTCTCGCAGCTGCGTTGTTCCTGCGGGGGGATGCCGACGTGGCGGCGCCGCTCGGGGAGGGGGTGGCAGCCCCCGCCGTCGCGATCCTGCCCTTCGAGGTCCGGGGAGAGGACCTCGACATGTGGCGCGAGGGAATGATCGACTTACTGTCCGTCAATCTCGACGGCGCAACCGGGCTTCGCGCGATCGACACCCGTACCGTTCTCGCGGGTTGGCGGAAGGCCGAGGCGGCGGGAAGCATGCGCGGACTCGACGGCGCGCTCGACGTCGCGCGCGGGACCGGCGCGCGGTATGCCGTGGTCGGAAGCGTGGTCTCCAGCGGTCCGGGTATCCGGCTCGGCGCGCGGATCTACTCGCTGGAGGACCGCCGGAGCCTCGGCTCCTTCCTCGTGGAAGGATCTCCCGACAGCCTGTTCAGCCTGGTCGACCGCCTCTCGATCGAGGTCCTGGCCGCGATCTGGCAGGGCCAGGAGCGGCCCGGCGCGGACGTCGACCTGACCCGGATCACGACGGCGTCTCTGCCCGCGCTCAAGGCATACCTCGAAGGCGAGAGCCTGTTGCGCCGTTCGGACTTTCCGGGTGCGGTCGCCGCCTACGAGCGGGCGGTCGCGGCGGACTCGACGTTCGCTTTCGCGCTCCACCACCTCGGATTCGCCTATGGCTGGGTCGGGGACGAGCGACACAGCCAATCCCACCAGCAGGCGTGGCGGCACGCGGATCGTCTTCCCGAGCGGGAGGCGCTGCTCCTGCGAGGGGTGCTGGCGTGGAGCAGCGCAGTTTCGGAGGTGGGGAGCACGATCTCGCTGCTCGAGGAGGCGACGCGGAGGTATCCCGACGACGTGGATGCCTGGTACTACCTGGGCGACGCCTACATCCACGGCGGCGAGCAGGTCCTGGCTGCTCAGGACCAAAGCGAGAGGGCGTTCCGCAGGGCGGTCGACCTCGACCCGGGATTCTCTCCGGCGTACATCCACCTCGTGACCAACGCCTTCGTCTATCGCCCCGACAGCGCCCGCGCGGCGCGCCTGATCGACACATATCATCATCTCGCCCCCGCAACTCCGTCCGATCAGGAAAACCGGATCGCGTTCGGCCTGGCATTCGGCGATTCGACTCGCCGCACCCTCGCCCGGGCCGCGCTCGACACGCTGCAGCCTGGCAGCCGGGTGTGGATCTCCGACGGCTACCTCGACCACCCGAAGTTCTGGCGCTGGCAGCGCGAGGTCATCGAGCGAGGTCCGTTTCGGGACACCCCTCAGGAGCGTCTGCTGGCGGTCAGGCTGTTCCAGAACAGCGTCGCGCAGGGTCTCATTCGAGCCGCGCTCGAGGAGCTCCAAGACCCCCGGGTGAGCGCCGCGATGCGGGCGGGCGCTCGATACACGATCCAAGCGGCGGGACTGCCGATGCCGGGCGTCGATCTCGACCAGGAGCTCGCCCTCCCCGCTGGGGACAGCCTTCTGAACGACACCGGGCGGGCCCTGCTCTGGTTCTACCCGGGTGCGTACGCGGCGGACCAGGCGCGATGGGACGACCACGCGGCCGCGGTGGCCAGGCTGCGCGTGTTTGCGGACAGGCTGTTGGCCGAAGGCGACTCGGCGAACGCCAGGTTCGCGGCGGGGGCCGCGCTGGCCCTCAGCGGGCGGGG
>JAICQP010000128.1 GCA_025937815.1 Gemmatimonadota bacterium | reverse complement strand
CCCCACAGCACGACCGCCCAGTACATGCCCACCAGCTTCCAGCGCGGCATCCGCAGCGGCTCCGGGAGGTAGGCGGTGTTCAGCACCGCGACGACGATCGCGAAGCAATACATGGAGGCGATCGTGAACGGGCCGGCGATGTGGACGAGGACGTCGGGTTGGAGCGCGCCCAGCGCCTCGCCGCCCGCCCACGATAGCACGACGATCCCCATGCTGGCCGTCACGAACACGGTCAGGAAACCGAGGAACGACCGCTTCAACGTGAGCGTGCGGGTCCTGCGCCCGACGCGATGGTGGAAGATGTCGCCCGTGATGCGGGTCACGGTGTCGACGATCCCCACCTGGGTCGAGAACAGGACGAGCGCGCCGCCCAGCAGGAACACGATCTCCAGGCCGATCCCCCCGCGCTCCCTGAGGATCCCCGCCTGGGCCAGCACCATGGCGGTCAGGTCGCCGGCCAGGTCGTCGCGGCCGGTCCCGATCGTCGCCGCGACGAGGAGGGTCGTGACGACGACGCTGACGACGATCAGGACCGCGAAGGTCCAGAACAGCTCCTTCTCGGCGAGCTTCATCCACTGCCGGAAGCGCCGGACCGCCACGTCGCGCTCGGCCGAGAACGCGAAACCGCGCTCCTCCAGCGGCTCGTTCCGGCCGCGGATCCCGGCGATCCTCCCCTGGTAGGCGCTCATCGCGAACCCTTTGTCCCTGACCCATAGGGACTGCGCGAGAAGGAGCGTCCCGCCGGAACCGGCGTAGGCAACCGCGATCAGGAGGGTCGGGAACTGGTCGCCCGACAGGAGCCGCGGCGGAGCGGAGCCGATCGAGACCGCGCCCCGCGCCAGGGCGGCCACGTCGCTTGGGAGGATCCCCGCCGCGAACAGCGCCAGGAACAGCAGCGGGAAGAAGACGAGGACGAGGGCGATCTCGAACCGCTCGAGCGCGTTGTAGACGATCTGGGAGAGCGCGAGGGCGGCCCAGATGAAGGCCAGCATGGCCAGCGCTACGGGCTGCCAGTGGGTGAACACCTCGCGGCCGGCGAGCGCGTTGATCGCCACCCGCGTGAAGTCCGCCGATTCGGCCGCCCAGCCCGGCCAGGCGAAGGAGACGAGCGTCGCGACGAGGAAGAACCACGGCCAGAACGGCCGGCGGGTCATGCGACCCATTCCGGCGAAGATCGATTCCCCCGTGGCGAGGCTCCAGCGCTCGATCTCGCCGATCACGACGAACTGGGTCATCACTCCGACCCAGAACAGCCACCAGATCGAGAACCCGTTGACGGCGATCAGGTTCGGCCAAAGCAGGAACTCTCCCGCGCCGAGGCCCATTCCGAGTGCGATAACCGACGGGCCGACGACGTCCCTCAGCCGGGGGACACGGGGCACCTCGTCGACGCGGTAGAACGCCGGTCCGTGGCCGGGGGCGGGGAAGGAGCGGCCCCGCGGGGCGTCGGGAAGCGTGGCCAGGTCGAGCGGCCGATATACTCCCTCGCGGAAGGCCGACCCCTCCTCCGGGGAACACTGGATTTCGGGGTCGACGGCCATCGATCGGACCCTACCCTATCGACGGCCCGATTGCGGTGCAAGCTCGGCCGCGCGGTTGGCTGGTGGCATGCGGTTGGCCGTGCGTAACCGCGCGCGTAGAATCGGCCCATGCGGCTCGGCGACCACGTGGTCTACTCCCCCCGCGCGTGGGCCGAGATCGGGCCGCACGTCTTCCCTATGGAAAAGTATGAAGGGGTCTACCGCCGCCTGGTGGAGGAGGACGGCCTGCAGAACGCGCTCCGGCCCGAGCCCTCCCCGCGCGAGGAGCTCCTCCGGGTCCACACCGCCGCGTACCTCGACGACCTGGACGGCGGGGTCCACACCTGGCGCACGGCCGCCAGCGAGCTCCCCCTGTCGGTCGAGATCGCCGACTTCTTCCGGCTCGCCTGCGGAGGGACGACGCTGGCCGCGCGGACGGCCCTCGAGCGGGGGTGGGCGGTGCACCTGGGCGGCGGGTTCCACCACGCCTTCGAGGAGCGGGCCGAAGGGTTCTGCTACCTGAACGACCTGGCAGTGGCCGCCCGCGCCATGCAGGCGGAAGGAAGTGCCGCCCGGGTGGCGGTGGTGGACTTGGACGTGCATCAGGGAAATGGAACCGCCGCGATCTTCCGCGGCGACCCGACCGTGTACACGTTCTCGGTCCATCAGGAGGACAACTACCCGGTCAAGGAGCCGGGCGACCGGGACATCGGCCTGGTCTCGTACGACCACAGGCGACCCGGGTCGCCGTGGGTCGAGGACGCGCTCTACCACGAGATCCTCGAGTCCGCGATGCCCGAGGTGCTCGACGCGTCCCGCCCTGACCTCGTCCTCTACCAGGCGGGCGCGGATCCCTACCGGTACGACCAGCTGGGGGGCTTCCGCCTGACCTTGGAAGGTCTCGAGCGGCGGGACGAGATCGTGTTTGCGGCCTGCCGCGGGCGGGGGATTCCGGTGGCCACGACGCTGGGTGGAGGGTATGCCGCGGCCGTCGAGGATACGATCGCGATCCACCTGACGACGGTGCGCGCCGCACGGCGGGTGCTCGGAGAAGCCGCGTGATCGTGGAGGCCGCCGGCGGGAAGACCCCGTTCTGGTCGGCATTCCGAAGTCCGGGATACCGCACCTTCTGGATCGGCGCCTTCGTCTCCAACATCGGAGCGTGGATGCAGAACGTGGCGCAGGGCTGGCTGGTCCTGGAGCTGACCGACTCGGCGTTCATGCTGGGGCTGGTGGGGTTCGCGGGCTCGCTCCCCTGGCTCGTGCTCCTGCTCGTCGGCGGGGTCTACGCCGACCGGCTCGACCGGAGACGGCTCCTGATCCGGGCCAACCTCGGCATGATGGCGTGCGCCGCGATCCTGACCGCGCTGACGTGGACCGGCGCCGTCCGCATCTGGCACGTCTTCGCGCTGTCGCTGGCGAGCGGCTCGGCGATCGCGCTCGCGGCGCCCGCCTTCCAGGCGTTCCTCCACGACCTCGTCGATCGCCGCGACCTCCAGAACGCGATCGCGCTCAACTCGGCGCAGTTCAACCTGTCGCGGATCGTCGGACCCAGCGTGGCCGGGCTCACGCTCGGCGTAATCGGACTAGCGGGTTGCTTCGGGGTCAACACGCTCTCGTACCTGGGAGCGATCATCGCGCTCATGCTCATCCGCGTCGCCTCGCGTCCCGTCCCGGATCCGGCACCGGTCTGGGACAGCATCGTCGAGGGATTCGGATACGTCCGCGCTCGCCCGCGGATCCAGGCGCTCCTGGCGATCGCCGCTCTCATCAGCCTGCTCGCGATGCCCTACGCCACGCTGCTTCCGATCGTCGTCCGCGACGGCCTGGGGCTCGACGCGTCCGGGCTGGGGTGGCTGTTCGCGGTAGGAGGCGGGGGGGCGGTCTGCGGCGCGCTCTCGATCGCGTTCCGGCACCTCTTGCCGGCGCGCGGGCCGTGGCTCCTCGGCTGCGCTATCGCGACCGGCCTGGCGACCATGACGCTGGGCCTGGCTCGCTCGCCGCTCGTCGCCGCGCTGTCGCTGGTCGCCATCGGGTTCTCCGCGACGAGCGCGGTGGCGCTCACGAACACGCTCCTCCAGGAACTGGTCGACGACGCGATGCGCGGCCGGGTGCTCAGCATGTTCGGCCTGGCGTTCATGGGGACCTTCCCCGTGGCGAACCTCCTCGCGGGGACGCTGGCGGGACTGACCTCGGCGTCCGTGACGCTCGCCATGACCGGCGCGCTCCTGGCGATCATCGTCGCTGCCATCGCGTGGACGCGCCCGCGCCTCAGGGCTCTGGAATGACCGGCAGGGCGCGCTGGGCGGGGATCGTCGCCGTCTCGTTCATCTGGGGATCGACGTGGCTGGCGATCAAGATCGGCCTGGGCTCGATGCCGCCCTTCCTGTCCGCCGGGATGCGGTTCGCGATCGCGGCCGGAATCCTCTCTGCCCTCGCGTGGACGAGCGGCGTCGCGCCGCCGCGCGAGCCGCGGACGCACGCCGGGCTGCTGGCGCTCGGGTTCCTCAACTTCGTCGTCAATTACGGAGTCGTGTACTGGGGCGAGCAGTACGTGTCGTCGGGGCTCACGGCCGTTCTGTTCGCGACCTATCCGCTCTTCGTGCTCCTGATCGCGCACTTCGCGATCGGTGCGGAGCGGATCACCGCCCGGAAGCTGGCCGGGGTGGCGCTGGGGTTCGCGGGCGTGGGGGTGATCTTCCGTTCCGACCTGGCCCTCGACGAACCGCGGGCTACGATCGCCGTGGCCGTCATCCTGGTGTCCCCCGTGGCCTCGGCGCTGACGAGCGTGGGGATCAAGAAATGGGGGCACGACCTCCACCCGTACACCCTGACCGCCCTACCCATGGCCTACGGCGCCGTCGCGCTGACGGTGATCGGGCTCGCCACAGAGAGCCCGCGCGCCATCCAGTGGAGCGCGGTCTCGATCGGCGCGCTTCTCTACCTCGCGCTGTTCGGGTCGGTGATCGCGTTCGTGGTCTACTACCGGCTTCTGAAGGTGGTGCCGGTGAGCCTGCTGGCGCTCGTCTCCTACGCGTTTCCGATCGTGGCCGTGGCGCTCGGCTGGCTGGTGCTCGACGAGGAGCTGTCGGGGTCGACGCTCGCCGGGGCGGCGATGGTGCTCGTCGGGATCGCGCTCGCCACGTGGCGCCGCAGAGCCGCCGCACCCCGCGGTGCCGGCGGTGTAACTAGCGGAGCCAGTCCGAAGAGCCGCCCGACTCCCACTTGACCCACTCGAAGACCGTGCGGCAGCCGCGGCAGTAGAACTGGCGCGACATCAGCGAGCCCCCGAAGGCGGCTTCCAGCTCCACGTTCGACGACCCGCAGTGCGGGCAGCGAACCGCGGGTGAGCGTTCGCCGTCAGGCGGACTTGAAGGCGACGTTCTTCGTGCCACGAAGCTCGTCCAGCATGCCCTGATCCGGCCCGCCTGCGGAGAGCCTTCTCCGCTCTACGTCCCAGGCGGCCCAGTCCAGCGGCTCGATCAGGGACCACCCGTCGCCCTCCCGCCGGAGGCCGACCGCTGCCGGGTCCGCGACGAGGCCGGCGATCCGCGCCAGGAGCCGCCGGCGAAGCGCGTCGTCGTCCGTCGTCCGCGCCCCCGACCGTACCAGGTCTTCATCGTGGCCGTCGGGGCCGAAGAAGGCCGCCACGTCGCGGAGCGCACGCGCCAGCGCACCGGCCAGGGCATCCCGCGGAGCGGCTTCCCCCGACTCGATCACCCGCACCCACCCCTCCGCGTGCTCGGTATGGAACCGCTCCTCGAGGAGCATCTTGGGGACGGCTCGCGCCAGCGGCTGGAAATCGCCCCCCTCGAAGGAGCTCAGGACCAGGGATAGCGCCAAGTCGACGACCGCGTTCGCGGCGACGAGCTCCGCCCAGCTCGCGAGGGGATGGTCGAGGAAGGCGATCGACGCAAACGAATCGGGGGGCCGCTCGTCGGCCAGCGGGTCGATCTCCAGGTCGAACTCTCGCTTGAGGATGCCGTTCAACAGCCGGGTGTGACCGAACTCCTCCTGCGCCATCGAGCACGCGGCGATGCCCGCCTCGATGGCCGGCGGCCCGAACGTCCATTCCCCGTAGTGATAGCCGAGAAGGAGCTTGCTGTCGCTGAGGGCTACGAGCGTAGAGCGTAGCTGGGCCTCCCGGCTCATGCGGTCCCGCCCCCGTTTGCGATCGCCCCGTCGTGATCGGGGTGCGCGGACACGATCGCGTCCCGCGGAGCGACCCACATCTCCGCCCAGTCCTCCTCGTCGTAGATGCGCCACGCATATACGCGTGCGAGCTCGATCCCGGGAGCGTTCAGCGTGCCGATATGGGACATGGGGTCCCCGGGCGCGATCCGGGCGAAGACCTCGAAGACCGGCTCCTGCCGCGCCATCAGAGCGCGAGCCCGAAGGCGCTGAGGAGCGTCCGGCCCCTCTGCGTGAGCCGGTCCTTGGTCCAGGGGGGAGACCAAACGACCTCGAGCTCCACGCGGTCGATCCCGGGGATCGCCGAGACCGCGTCGCGGACGTCGCCGAGGATCATGTCCATGGCGGGGCAGCCGATCGAAGTGAACGTCAGGTCGATCTCCGCCGCACCGTCCATCACTGCCACCCGGTAGACCATTCCCATATCGACGAGGGAGACTGGCATCTCGGGATCGGTGATCCGCGAGAGGGCGTCCCATACGCGATTCTCGAGAGCGGCTGTCACGAGAGGGAATCTACGCGTGGTCCCCGTTGCCCGACACGCGGAACAGGGAGGAGGAGCGGCCCTGGATCATCTCGGTGTAGCGCTCGTTCATGGGCCCGCGCGCGCGCCAGCGCTCCCACACCTGGTCCCAGGTGATGGGCCGGTCGAAGAGCCAGCGCTTGGCGTCCGGGTCGAACTCGCAGGGCAGCTCGTACTCGAGCTCCCACTCGCCCGTCTCCTCGTCGAGATGCGCGGGAACGGTGACCCCGACCTCGGCGCACAGCGGGACCACGGACGCCATCCACGTCTGGCGCAGCTGGTCGTTCGTCTTGCCCTTGAGCCGATACTCGAGCTGACCGGAGTGATGCTTGAGCTCGTCGGGTAGCCCGAACCACTCGATGCCGGTCGGGAACATCCAGTCGACGGCCTTCTGGAGCATCTCCTTGACCTCGCCGCCCGCCTTCGAGAGGCGCCGCATCCACGATTCGCCGTGCCGCAGGTGGAAGTACTCCTCCTTGTCGACCTTGACGAGCGCCCGCTTGAGCGGCCCGTAGGAGGTGTTCTGGTGCACGTCGGAGAGGAGCACGATGCCGGCCCGGTCGAACAGGCCGTTGGCCACGGCCATCTCCGCCCAGTTCTCGAGCGGTTGGTCGAACCCGTAGGGGTTCTTGAACTCGTGCGGCTGGCGGCCGAAGACCAGCCACTCCTTGTCCTCGCCGAGATCTTCCAGCAGCCGGTAGGCGATGTTCGCGTGGCCGAGCTCGTCCTGGATCACGGCGCTGACGGCGATCCGGCTGGAGATCGTGGG
>JAICQP010000010.1 GCA_025937815.1 Gemmatimonadota bacterium | reverse complement strand
CCGCGGCGGCTCGTCCAGAGCTTCCGCGCCTTGTGGAGCGACGACGTCAAGGACGAGGGGACGTCGCGCGTGACCTGGGAGATCGAGAAGATCGAAGACTCGTGCCGGCTGGTAGTCACCCACGATCAGCTGCGCGACGGCGCCAACGACGAGCTCTACGGCGGCTGGCCGATGGTCCTCTCGGGTCTCAAGACCCTGCTCGAGACCGGCGAGACCCTGACTACACCCGGATCGCTCATGTACGTGGACGGCCGGGAGGACTGGACTTCGGAGAGCTGAACGGGAGCAGCAACACCCGGCAGGGTGCTCCGTTCAGCGCACCCGCACGGGAACCCGGGTGAAGGTCTCCGGCTCCCCCTTGCCGAACGCGAGCTCGAGCTCGCCCGGAGTCTCGGGAGTGAACTCGAAGTCGTAGATCTCGCCTGGAAGGAACCCGAGGTGCGCGGGCCGCACGGTCGCCAGGGACGGCGGCAGGTCCGCGCCATCCTTGGCGATCGCGCGCCATTCGGCCGGCTCCTCTCCCCTCTGGAGCTCCACGCGGACGCGCGTCTCGGTCAGGATGTTGATGAGTCGGAAGCGGTAGGTCGTCCCAGCGCGGAGCTCGAGCGCCTCCGGGTCGACCTGCCCGTTGAGCAGAGTCGGCGGGATCGTCGATGCGTCGATGAAGCTGGACCAGGGTCCGCCGTCGCTGAACACCAGCACCCGGTCCGTCTCCGGATCGAACGTCCGGCCGGGCTCCAGCACGACGATCGGTCCGTACAGCCCGGAGCTCGTCTGCTGCATTTCGTTGAAGTGCGAGTGGTACATGAACGTGCCCGCGCGGGGTGGCGTGAAGCGCACCGTGAGCGAGTCTCCAGGCGGGATCGGGGGCAGGACGCGCTCTTCCTCGCCGCTCCACCCGGGCACGCCGTCCGGGTAGCTCTCGAGCTCGATCCCGTGCCAGTGGACGGCGGCGGGCTCGTGGGACTCGTTGACCAGCGTGATCGCCACCCGTTCGTCTTTCTCGAGGACGAGCGTCGGGCCGGGCACGGTGAGCGCGTCCGGGTCCTCCGCTTCCGCCGAGCCGCCGAGGACGTAGGCATAACCGGGGTACTTCCCGTACACCTCCGGTCGGGAGCGGATGAGGAGGCGGAGCCGGCGGGCTTCGGCCGGCTTGACCTCCGATGGACCGGAGGGCATGACGCGGATTCCCACTACCAGCATCCCCATCATGTGCTGGGCGTCTTGGCCGTGGCCCTTGCTGCGATCGACGAGGGCGGAGTTGACGATCTCGATCGTCGACATGTGGCTCAGCATGTGGCAATGGAAGATCCAGTTCCCGGAGCGGTCCGGCGACCAGGTGGTCGTCGCGGTATGGCCGGGGCCGACGTGCTCGGTCACGGCCAGCTGCCGCCGATCCGAGGGATACAGGGTGTCGCGCACACCGTCGCCCCTGGCATCCACGCGGAAGTGGAAGCCGTGGAGGTGCATGGGATGGTCCAGTGCCGAGAGGTTGATCCAGCGCCACTCCAGGCTGTCGCCTTGGGTGGCCTCGACGACCTCCGTATGAGGCCAGGCGAGACCGTTCGCGGTGATCACCGCGTCGCTCGACAGGTCGCTGAAGTTCGTCGTGTCGAATGTGAACCACGAGGAGAGCACGAAGACGCGGTCGCCCGGCCTGGCACGGGCGCCGGCAGGGTCGACGACGATCGCGCCGTGGAGGCTCCCGGTCCATACGGGATCGGGGACGCCCGACTGCTCGGTCCTCCCAAGGTAGTAGTAGGTACCCGGCTCGCTCGCGACGAAGGCGAACTCGGCGACACCCCCGCTCGCGACGAGGACGCTGTCTCCGGATGCGCCGCGCTCGGCTCCGAGGCCGAAGACGGCCAGCGATTTGCCCAGCGAATTCCGCACGCTGGTCCGCACCTCGGTCCCGATGGGCACCCGGATCAGGGGTCCGGGAATCTGGAGCGGTCCGCCCACCTCCGCGAAGGCGCCGATCCGGATTCCCTCGCGGTCGAATCCGTGCGGGTGCCACATTCCCTCGCGCGCGTCGAGCCGCAGGGTGAGCACACCGTCCTCGAGCACTCCGGCAGGCACGCGATTGTCGTTGGGAAGGATTCTGGGCGGCTGAACGGACCCGGCGAGACTCGCTTGTCCGTGCATGGCAACGGGCAGGAGCAACGTGGCGAGCGCCACGGCGGGGAGGCTGACGGAGAACCGCATCATCGGCGGGGGCTGTATCCAGCATACCACATCGCTGGAGAAAGTCGACCCGCGGGAACGCGGGCGCTCGGCCCCGGCGGGGCCGGGGTTCAGCCCGCGGTCGAGAGCGCCTTCTCGATCCGGCTCTGCAGTTCGCCCGTCGCGTACAGCTCCCGGGTGATGTCGCACCCGCCGACGAACTCGCCGCCGATGTAGACCTGGGGGATCGTCGGCCAGTCGCTGTACTCCTTGATCGACTCGCGGATCTCCGGATCCGCCAGGACGTCGATCGAATGGATGCTTCCCTCCGCCCCCGCCTGGCGCAGCGCCTCGACGGTGGCGGCCGAGAAGCCGCACCGCGGAAACATCTCGGTCCCCTTCATGTAGATCGTGATCGGGTGCTCGCGGATCTCGCGGTCGATCCGTTCCTTCATTTCGGGTCGCATGGCTATCGCTCCGTGGCTTCGGTTTGCATCATCATCGCAGGTCGAGGGATTGGTGCTGCGCGGGCGTGTATGCGCGCACCGACAGCGCGTGCACGGTGTCGTCGTCGATCCAGTCGCGCAGGGGCGCGTAGACGAGCTTGTGGCGCTCGACGGGCGTCTTCCCTTCGAACTCCGCCGACACGACCCGCACCTCGAAGTGGTTGTCGGTGCCGGTCAGGTCGCGCACCTCGACCGGCCCCCCGAACGCCTGCTCAAGGCGCTCGCGCACACGTTCTCGCAGCGATCCATCCGTCATGCGGAGCAAGATACGCGGGCGCAGTAAGGCGGCAAAAGGCGTTGACGTAGCGGGGGTTGCGGGGTAGCTTCTCGGCCTTTCCCAGCACCCTGTTCGTCCCACGCGGGGGCGGACCGCCATAGACCGAAGGGAGCGCCCGAGTGCCAAGACCCTACGAAACCGTGATCATCTTCGACTCCACCCTGGAAGATTCCCAGGTGCAGGAGAAGATCCAGCGCCTGTCCAGTCTCGTCGCGCCGAACGGCGGAGACTCCGTCAAGGTCGACGTCTGGGGCAAGCGCAAGCTGGCCTATCCGATCGACAAGAAAGAGCAGGGGATCTACGCGGTCATGCGCTACGAGACCGAGCCCTCGGCGCTGACCGAGTTCGAGCGCATCATGCGCCTCGACGAGCAAGTCCTCAGGCAGCTGACCGTGGTGGATCCGCTCGTTCCCACGCCGGCCCCCGTCCGGGCGCCGCGGCCAGACGAGGAGAGTGAAGCATGAACCACCACTCGCGCCGCAAGACGTGCCACTTCTGCGAGAACAAGGTGGCGATCGACTACAAGGACGAGCACCTGCTCGACCGTTTCACCAACGACCGGGGCAAGATCCTGCCGCGCCGGGTCTCGGGCACGTGCGCGGGGCATCAGCGCCAGCTTTCGCAGGCGATCAAGCGCGGCCGGTATCTGGCGCTCGTCTCCTATATCCCAGACCACCAGCGATAGCATCGACCGAGTCGACGAGCCGAGGATGGGGGCTGGCCGAATGGACGGTCGGGCTCTCGCTCCTGTTCGCGAGCCTGCCGGGACCATGGCTCACGCTGGGGCTGCCGGCGGGCCTCGTGTTCGCGCTCTTCGACCGGCGCGTGGCGGTGCGGGTCGCGGGAGTAGTTCTGGTCGCGCTGGTCGCGGCGACGATGGTGGGGTCGGGGATCGGGGCCGGGCTCCTGGCTGTGACGGGAGTCGCGACCATGACGTCCGCCACCGTCGTTGCGCGTGGGGATCGACAGCTGGGGATGGACGTGCTCTTCGCTCCCGTGATCGGGATCGCCGGAATCGGGCTGGCCGCAATGATTTGGCTCGGCGGACAGGTGATCGGCCGCTGGGAGGCGGCGATCGAGGCCGGGATCTTGGAGAGCGGGCGCCAGGCGATCGCGCCGTACCGCGCCTTCGGGGTGCGCCAGGAGACGCTGGCCGCCATGGAGGCGCTGTATGGGGACATAGCGCGGGGCGTGGTGGCGGTGTGGCCGGCCCTCGCCGCGCTGGGTATCTGGCTCGGGGTCTGGCTGTCGCTGAGGCTCCTCGGCCGCTGGGGTCGGGTCGGGTCGGACCTGGGCCGCCGGCTCGTGCCGCGTCCGTTCGAGCGGTTCCGGCCGCCGGAGCTCCTGGTGTGGCCGCTTATCGCCGGGCTCGCCGGCCTGTGGTCGGATGTCTACTGGGTCCAGCGCGCCGCCGGCAACGTCGCCCTCGCGCTGGGGGTCGTCTACTGGATGACAGGCCTCGCGCTTGCCTGGTGGTGGCTCGGCCGACGTGGATTGGGAACCATCGCGCGGCTCGCGTTGGTCGGATTGGCAATGGTCCTGGCCCCATTCGCCGCCGCGTGGCTGGCGATCGGGCTGGCGGACGTATGGCTCGGATTTCGCGAGCGCGAAGAACAGACTTCGTGAGGAGGAAAGCACAATGCCCAAGAACACCGAAGTGATCCTGCGCGCGGAGGTCGAGGAGCTCGGCCATGCCGGGGACCTCGTGGAAGTCGCCCCGGGGTACGCCCGCAATTACCTGCTGCCGAGGGGTCTGGCGTACGTGGCGACGGAGTCGAACAAGCACCGCGTGATGCAGGAGAAGAAGAAGTACGAGGAGAAGCTCCAGCGCGAGCGCGTGGACGCCGAGTCTCTGGCCGCCCGCCTCGAGGGAACGGTGCTCGAGTTCCGCGAGAACGCCGGCGAGGAGGATCAGCTGTACGGCTCGGTCACGATCGCCGACATCTCCGAGCGGCTCGAGGCTCTGGGCTTCGAGATCGAGCGCACGCGCATCAAGCTCGACCAGCCGATCAAGTCCCTCGGCGAATTCGAAGTGCCGCTGCGGCTCCATCCGCAGGTGAGCCAGTCGATCACGGTGCGCGTGGAGCGCGAAGAGGGTTGACCCGGCCGGCGAGGCGCAGACACGCGCAGAGCGACGCGAAGCACGTCCGCGATCTGGCGACGACCGCCGCGGCGGAAGCGGTCGAGCGCAAGGGAAGCGACGTCTCACTGCTCGACCTGCGTGGGCTGACCACCGCTACGGACTGGTTCGTGCTCGTCAGCGGCGAGAGCGACATCCAGGTCCGCTCGATCGCCGAGCGGATCGAGGAGCGGCTGGCGAAGGAGTTCGACGCCCGGCCCTGGCACGTCGAGGGCCTCAAGCAGACGCGCTGGGTGCTGCTCGACTACGTGGATTTCGTGGTCCACGTGTTTCATCGCGAGGCGCGCGCGTTCTATGATCTCGACCGCCTGTGGGCCGACGCGCCGCTGCAACGATTCGGGGCCGAAGCGGAAGGGGGGGGCGCGCGGAACTAAACCGTGGTCTACGGGGGATGCTTCAAACGACGAGGGGAGCCGTTGACCCTGCTCCCATCCCCGTGATACCCTTCGCGAACGCCCGGCGACCCTCGCCGGGACCTGTTTGGTCAGGAGGATCGCCACGCGCCTCTCACCGCTCGCCGCTGCAATCGTCGTCGGACTGCTCGTCGTCGCGCCCGCCCACGCACAGTTCGGAAAGAACAAGGTCCAGTACGACGATTTCGACTTCAAGGTGCTCCAGACCGAGCACTTCGACATCCATTACTATCCCGAGGAAGAAGCTGCCGTCATGGACGCGGCCCGCATGGCGGAGCGGGCGTACGCGCGGCTTTCGAAGGTCTTCCGGCACGACTGGGAGCGCCGCAAGCCCCTGATCCTCTACGCGTCCCAGTCAGACTTCCAGCAGACGAACATCTTCCAGTTCCAGATCTCCGAGGGCACCGCGGGCATCACCGAGCGTATCCGGGACCGGATCGTTCTGTTCTTCCCCAGCGCCTATCCGGAATTCGAGCACACGCTGACACATGAGCTGGTCCACGCGTTCCAGATCGACATCATGCGCCAGGGCGCGTTGTCGCAGGGCTCTAATCCGTTCGCGTTCCGACCGCCGCTGTGGTTCATGGAGGGCATGGCCGAGTACCTGACCACCGGCGAGATCGACCCGTTGACCGCGATGTGGCTGCGCGACGGCTCGCTGTCCGGCTACCTGACGACGATCGACGAGCTCTCGCGGGTCGGCGACATTCGGGTCTACCGCTTCGGGCAGGCTCTCTGGTACTACATCGGCACCAAGTACGGCGACGAGAAGATCGGCGAGATCATGCAGAAGGCGCCGCTGATCGGCGTGCGGGAGGCCTTCCGCGCTTCGCTCAACGTCGAGCTCGATCAGCTGTCCGAGGAATGGCTGGACGCGATCCGGCTCACGTATCTCCCCCAGATCGGGCAGTTCGAGCACGCGGAGGATTTCGCCCATCGTCTGACCGATCACGTTCGTGAGGACGCGAGCATCAACCTGGCGCCGGCGCTGTCGCCCGATGGGCGCAAGGTCGCGTTCGTCAGCGACCGCGACTACTTCAACGACATCTACATCGCGGATGCCGAGACCGGCGATCACGTGGACAAGCTCCTCAAGGGCGAGCGCACGTCGTCGTTCGAGAGCCTACGCTTCCTGCGGGTGGGCCTGTCGTTCTCTCCCGACGGCCGCTTCCTGGCGTTCTCGAGCAAGGTCGGCGAACAGGACGCCATCTACGTCATGCGCGTGGAGGACGAGGACATCGTCGCCTCGCTCCGGTTCGGCATGGAGGGGATCGAGACCCCGTCATGGTCTCCCGACGGCAGGCGGCTCGTGTTCACCGGTCTCGAGGGAGGCGTCAGCGACCTCTACGTCATCAACCGCGACGGGAGCGGCCTCGAGCGGCTGACGAACGACCGTTACGCCCAGCGGGATCCGGTGTGGTCGCCGGACGGCTCGCGGATCGCGTTCACCACCGATTTCGGCGCCGGCACCGACTTCCAGCTCCTCTCCTACGACGATTACCAGATCGGGCTCTACGACGTCGCCTCGAAGGAGGTCACGTATCTGCCGGACCCGGTCGGCAAGAACATCAACCCGCAGTGGGGACCCGGGGGCGGCACGATCGCGTTCGTCAGCGATCGGACCGGGATCCCGAACGTGTTCCTGCACGACTTCCGTACGAACGAGACGTACCAGATCACCGACCTCCTGACCGGCGTCAGCGGGATCATCGAGTCGAGCCCCGCGCTCGCCTGGTCGCGGGACGGCAGCCGCATGGTCTTCAGCGCGTTCAGCGACGGCGGCTGGGACATCTACCGGCTCGACGACCCGCTCTCCGGCGAGCGGCAGCCCTGGCGGCCCGGCGAAGAGGCGGAGTACGACCTGGCGGCGGCGGCGTTCGTTCGCCCGCTCGCGGCGGGCGAGGGCGTGGCCGCGGCCCGGCGGATCGCGGCCGGGACGGTTTCCCGGCGGGGGGTGGAGCCCGGAAGCGGAGCGGCCGCCGAGCCGCCGGAGGGCGAGGAAGAGACGCCCGACGAAACCGGGGAGGTCGCCGAGGCGCCGGAGGAGCCGGACGCCGTGTCGTACTACCTGGGCGAGCGGGAACCCCCACGCCGCGATCGCGTGGCCATGGCGGTCCGCCGGGACATGCCGACCTTCGAAGAGCCGGTCGACATCTCTACGCTCCTGGCCGATCCGACCATCGGTCTTCCGCGCGACACCGAAGGCTTCGAGAAGCGCGACTACAAGGTGCGGTTCCAGCCGGACCTGGTCGGACAGCCCGAGGTCGGGTTCGTCTCCGGGGTCGGCGCGTTCGGCGCTTCGCAGCTCGCGTTCAGCGACCTGCTCGGCGATCACAACATGTACGTCGCCGCCTCGGTCTACGGATCGCTCAGCGACAGCGACCTCCTGTTCACGTACGCGAACCTGAAGAAGCGCATGAACTGGGGCGCGGCGGTGTTCCAGCTGCGCAGCGACTTCGCGCCGCTCGCGGCCAGGACCTCGGACGATCTGTTCCTGTACCGGAGCGACGTGCTGCGCGGCCTCCAGGTGTTCGGCTCCTACCCGATCAGCCGCTTCACCAGGATCGAGCTCGGCGCCGTCGCCACGCATGTCGATCGCCGGATCGCGCGCTTCGACTTCTTCGATCCCGTCCCCGACATCGAGGAGGATCTACCCAACGAGATGTACGCCGCTCCATCCGCCGCTTACGTCTTCGACACCGCCTTCTACGGGTCGACGGGCCCGATCGGCGGCAGCCGGCAGCGTCTCGAGGTGCTGCGCGCGATAGGCGACCGGCAGTTCACCCAGCTCTACGCCGACGCGCGCAAGTACTGGCTGTTCAGGAAGAACCTGACCTTCGCCACCCGCTTGTTGTTCCTGGGAGAGTTCGGCGAGCGCGAGGAGAACCTGAGGTTCCGCTCGATCGCCGGACCCACGCTGTTGCGCGGATACGATGCGCGCGACAACGAGGACCCGCATCCCGAGTTGATCGGGAGCCAGCTGGGCTTGATGAACGTCGAGGTGCGCTTCCCGCTGATCGATCGCCCGAACCTGGGTGTGGGGGGGCTACCGCCGATTCGCGGCGCGGTCTGGTTCGACGCCGGATTCGCGCGGATCCCCGGCGAGCCGTTCCGGTTCTCCACCTCCGAGGACCCGGGCCCGCTGGGGTTCCGGCTCGTGGACGGTCGCGCCTCGTTCGGCGCGGGCGTGCGGATGAACCTGTTCGGCTTCGCGGTCCTGCGTCTCGACTGGGCGAAGCAGACCGACATGGCCGGGCTACAGGAAAGCAAGGTGCTGTTCACCCTGGCGCCCGAGTTCTGATTCGTTCAGATTGATTTCCGTCGCTCGGCGCTCGCGCCGGCGGCCACCCCCATCCGCACGGCCCGGCTCTCCCATCCGAGTTGCGCCATCACGCGAGGTCCGAACCGCGACCTACCGCCGTCCTGTGTCCATGACCGATGGGTGGGGGGTAGCAGAGGCCGGACCCCAATATCTTGTGGTGTGATCGTTGACGGTACCGCGCGTCCGCTCCTATCTTGCCATCGACGCGGCGCGCCAACCCCAGCCCGGTGAAGGCCATGCGGGATTTCGAGCTCGACGACCGGTTCTGGCGTGACGCGCTGGCCGCTTTGCAGGCGGGACGGCGGGCGGACGCGCTCGCCGGGCGCTATCCGGACTTCGTGGACCTGATCGCCGACCTGGCGCTGGATGCGGGCAGCGAGCCGATGCTGGTCGGCTTCCGCCACGCGGCCGCGGACGCGAATCCGCGCCTCCTCGCGCTCCTTTCGGCCGCGTTCCTCGCGCGTGCCGGCAAGCGAACCCTGCTTCTCGACCTGGATCCCGAAGTGCGCTGGCTCGAGCAGCTCCTCGGTGGTGATTTCAAGGAGGGGGTGGTCGATCATCTCCGGTTCGGAATCCCGCTCGCGGGCTGCGCGCGGGCGACCGGCGTCGACGGGCTCGCGGTGATGAGCGGCGGGGCCGCGTTCCTGGCCGGCTCGCCGCTCGACGACCCGCCTCGGTTCCGCGCCGCGCTCCTGTCGCTCAAGCAAGGGCGCGACGCGGTGGTCGTGGCGCTGCCTCCACCGGCGGATAGCGCCGACGGCTCCGGGGTCCCCGCGCTCTGCGACGCGGTCGTGACGATCGAGGACACCGAGGGGCCCTCCGAACCGCTGGGTACCGAGCGCGCGATCGTGCGCCTGTCGGGGGATCCGCGCGCCGCGCGCGAGCTGGCCCGGCTGTGCCATCGGTTCCTGGGGCCGCTGCCGGCCGTCGCGGCCGAGACCGGATCCGTTCTCGAGGCCGCCACTCCTTCGCCACGGGCGGCATCGCGCCCTGCGCCCGGTCCCCGACACGACGAGCCGTTCTGGTCGACCGCGGCGACGACCGCGCCGGCCGGGCCGACCGTGAGGCCCGCGCCCACCTCCGAGTCCGAGGAGCTCGATTTCCTGAGCGCGTTCGAGGGGGCGGCGGCCGCGACCGCGGCGTCTGCGCCGGATGCGCGCGCTCTCTCCATCGAGGATGTCGTCGAGACCTCGCGCGCGAAGAGCCGCGGGCGGCGATCCGAGCCCGCGCCGCGGAGACGCCGGCCGCTCGACCGGCGCGCGCTCACGCTCGCGACCGTGGTCCTGGCCGCGATCGCCGCGCTCGCGCTCGGCTCGCGCCTGTTCGCCCCGCTCTTCGCCGGCTGGTCCGGAAGGGAGATCGACGCCCTGTACGACGGCACCGGGAATCCGGATTCCCAGGCCGGCGAGCCCGGCACGGTGATCCCGCTCTCCGGTCCGGTCGCAGGGGCTGCCGACGCCGTCCTCGACTCCGCCGACGCGGGCGGGCCGCCCGACTCGACGGTCGCCGTGACCGGCGCCGTAGCGGCTGCGGGCAGCCCGGCGCCCTACTCGCTGCACGTCGGATCGTATCGCACCGCCGACGCCGCGCGGGGGGTCGTCCGCGACCTCGGCGGCAGGGGAATGAAGGCCTTCCTGTCGCCGGTCGTCCTCCCCGAGAAGGGGGAATGGGTGCGCGTCTACGTGGGCGCGTTCGGCGATTCCGCTTCGGCGCGGGCGGCGCTCGACGAGCTCACCTCCGGGGGAGTCGTGGAGGAAGGCTCCGTCCGCGTCACCCCCCTCTCGTTCCTCCTCGGCGAATACCCGACCGCCGAAGAGGCCGAGGCGCGGATCTCCGGTCTCGCGGCGCGGGGGATCCCCGCGTACGCGCTAGGCGAGGGGCCGTTCCGGGTCTGGGCCGGGGCGTTCCAGGACGAGTCGGAGTCGCGCGTCCTGGCGTCCGCGCTGGGCGCGGAATCGACCGAAGAGATCCCCACGCTCTCGCGGCGAGTGCGATGAGACCCTGTCGCTCGATACCCCACCCCAACCGACGGAGGAATCCGGCGTGAAACTCCAGCGTCTCGAGATGTACGGGTTCAAGTCGTTCGCCGATCGCGTGGCGATCGACTTCAATCCGGGGATCACCGCGATCGTGGGGCCCAACGGGTGCGGCAAGAGCAACATCTCCGACGCGATCCGCTGGGTGCTCGGGGAACAGCGCCCTACGCTCATCCGCGGCAGCAAGATGGACGAGGTGATCTTCGCCGGCAGCCGGGACCGCAAGCCGATCAACCTCGCCGAGGTCGTCCTGCGGTTCTCCAACGAGGACGGAGCGCTGCCCCTCGAGTACTCGGAGGTCGCCATCGCGCGGCGCGTCTTCCGGGACGACGTGAGCGAGTACAGCCTCAACAAGCATGTCTGTCGGCTTAAGGACATCCAGGACCTGTTCATGGGCACGGGGGTCGGAACGCACACGTATTCGCTGATCCAGCAGGGCATGGTCGACAGCATCCTCTCCGACAAGGCCGAGGAGAGGCGCACGATGTTCGAAGAGGCTGCCGGGGTCACTCGCTACAAGAACCGGCGCAAGGCGACGGAGCGGAAGCTGGAGGCCACCGCCGGCGACCTGCGTCGCGTGGAAGACATCGTGGCCGAGGTGGAGAAGAACGTGAGCTCGCTGAAGCGGCAGGTCGGAAAGGCGCGCCGCTGGCGCGAGTACGAGGCTGAAGAGGCCCGGCTCGACGTCCACGTGAGCGGATCCGAGCTGGCGGCTCTGGCGGAGCGCGAGGGTCCGGTGGTCGAGGAGCTGGGGCGGCTGCAGGCGCTTGAAGTCGAACAGTCCGCGCGACTGGCCGATCGTGAGGCAGGCCTCGAAACGCTCGAGCTCGAGATCTTCGATGCGCGCCGGCGGGACGATGAGGTCCGCGAAAGGGTGGAGGAGCTGAGACGGCAGATCTCACGCCGCGAGGACTCGCAGCTCGTCACCGGCGAGACGCTGCGGCACCACGCGGAGCGGCTGGAGTCGCTGGCCGTCGACGACGCCCGCGCGGCTTCGCGGGCGGACGACCTCGAAGAGCGCCGCGCCAACCTCGAGGTCGATCGCCACGCGGCCGCCGAGCGGCTCGAGGCCGTGATCGGCCGGCTGGGCATCGAGGGCGAGGGGTCCGACGCGCAGCACGAGGCGGAGCTCCGCGCCGAGCGGGCCCACCTGGCCGCGGAGATCGAGCGGCTGCAGGAGCAGCTCGGCGAGGCGCGCCAGGCCGCGGCCCGGCAGGGGAGCGCCGCGGAGAGCGCGGCCGAGCGGATCGCCGGGATCCAGGCCGAACTCGAGGCCCGCCGCCGGGACGCCGGGGAATCGGCCGCCGCGCGGGAGCATGCGCGCTCCGCGATGGCGGCGGCGGACGCCGAACGCGGGGAGCGCGGGGCGCGGATCGAGACCCTGGCGGCGACCGTGCGCCGGGCGACCGAGGAGCTCCAGGCCGCGCGCGAGCGCCTGACGCGGGCTCGCGCCGGCGAGCATTCGGCCGCCGGGCGGCTCGAGACCCTGGAAGCGATGGAGGCCCGCTTCGAGGGATACGTCCGCGGAGCGCGCGCGCTCCTCGCGGGCGGGCCTGGCGACGGCCTGGCCGGCGCGCTGCCCCAGGCGATCGAGGCGCTCGACCCGGCCTTCGAGCCAGCGCTGGACCGCTACCTGGAGAGCCTGGGCCACGCGATCGTGGCCGGGCGGCTCGAGGCCGCCGCCCGCGCGGCGGATCGCCTCGCCGCCGACGGGCTGGGGCGCGCGGACCTCGTGGTCCCGGGGCTCGTCGCGGTCGGGCCGCCGCCGGAGATCCCGGACTCCGCGGCCGCGCTGGTGGCGGCCCGCGGCGACCGGGCGCTCCGCTGGACCGGGGATCCCGACCTCGGAGCGGCGCTCGAGCCGCTCTTCGCGCGGCTCCTGATCGTCGCCGATCGCAGGTCCGCGCTCGCCTGCCGCGAGGCGCTGGACGCGAGTCCGGAGGCGGCGCGCCACTACGTGATCGCCGGAATGGACGGCACGCTGATCGAGCCCACCGGCCGCTGGCGGACGGCGGGGGAGGCGGGCGACGGCGGACTCCTGGCGCGCCGCCGCCTGGTGCAGGAGGCCCGTGTCGAGCTCGAGGATCGGAAGGCGGAGGCGGCCGACGCGGCGCGCATCGTGGCCGCCGGCGAGGCCGTGCTGTCCGCGGGCGAGAGCGCGCTGTCGACGGCCCAGACGGAAGCGCTCGCCGCCGAGGCGAGGTACCGCGAGTCGCGCGAGGCGGCGGTGGTGGCCGAGCAGGAGGAGCGTCAGATCGCGCGCCGGGCCGCCGAGCTCCAGGGTCAAGAGGCGGAGGAGCGCGAGGCCCAGGATCGCGCGGCGGCGGCGGGTCGCGCCATCGCCGAGACGATGGAGGAGCTGGAGGCCGATCTGGCGCGCGCGCGGGCCCGGCACGCCGACGTTCGCGCGGCGCTCGAGCGCCACGACGAGGTCCGCGCCGAGCGCATATCGGCGCGCCACGCGATCGAGCTCGAGCGCGCCGAGGCGGAGGCCGCGCTCAAGGCGATCGAGCGCGAGCTCGAGCATCTGGTCGCCGAGGAGGATCGGCTGGCGTCGGCCCGCGCGGAGCGCGCCGCCGAGCGGCGGCGTCTCGACGACGCGTGCGTCCAGCTCGAGCAGGAGCGGGAGGCGACGCTGAGCGAGATCGAGGGGCTCTACGCCCGGCTCGACGGCGTCGAGAAATCGCGCGTCGAAGGCGGGGAGGCGCTGCGCGAGGCTGAAGCGCGGCGATCGGCTTTCGAGACGGAAGTGCGGGAGCTCCGGCGCGAGCACGACCGCGCCACCGAGCGGCGTCACGAGCTCGAGCTCGCCCGCCAGGATCTGCAGTTCCGCCGCCAGACGCTGCTCGACCATCTCGCCGAAGCGTACGCGCTGCCGCTGCCGGAGCTGGCCGCGCTCCACCCCCTGACGGAGGCAGAGGCGGGGTTGCCGGCGCAAGACCTGCGCGGACGGCTGGAGGAGGTGCGCCGCAAGCGGGCCAACCTGGGACCGGTCAACATGCTCGCCGTCGAGGAGTACGAGCGCGAGGCGGAGCGCTACGAGTTTCTGGTGCGCCAGCGCGACGATCTGGCCCAGGCCAAGCGGCAGCTCGAGGAGGCGGTGCGCACGATCAACGCGACCGCGAAGGAACTCTTCGTCGAGACGTTCGACGCGGTGCGGAAGAACCTGGACGTGACGTTCAAGACGTTGTTCGAGGGCGGCCACGCCGACATCCGGCTCGAGAACCCGGACGACCCGCTGGAGTCGCCGATCGAGATCGTGGCCAGCCCGCGCGGCAAGCGCGTGCAGCACATCAGCCTCTTGTCGGGCGGCGAGCGGGCGCTTACCGCGCTCTCGCTCCTCTTCGCGATCTACCTCGTCAAGCCGTCGCCGTTCTGCATCCTGGACGAGGTCGACGCTCCGCTCGACGACGCGAACGTCAGCCGCTTCCTCACGATGATTCGCCACTTCAGCGAGGAGACCCAGTTCATCGTCATCACGCACAACAAGCGCACGATGGCGGCGGCCGACTACCTCTATGGAATCACGATGGAGGAGCCGGGTGTGAGCTCGCTGGTATCCGTGTCGCTGGAGTCCGAGGATCCCGAGCGTGGGGAGAGCGCCGGCAGCGAGAGCCGCGCGACGGAGGCCGAACCGGCCGAGGCGATGGCCGCCGGCTAGACCGGCGCCACGCCGCGGACGCGGGGCCTCTAGTCCGGCGCGCCGTGGCGGTTTACGATCTCGAGCGCCACGTCGCCGAGCAACGGCAGGACGAACCAGCGCCCGCTCCAGGCCTGCCACATGAGTAGCAGGCTCAGCAGACCCGCCCCCAAGAACAGGAAGAACACCATGCCGAGTCCGAGAAGCGGCACCGCATCGAGGGCGACGACCGCGAGCGCCACGAACGCGCCGAGCAGCAGCGACTGCCAGGCGTGGAAGCCCACGTACTGATCGTCGCGATACAGAAGGATGCAGGCGATGCCGGTCAGTGGGCCGAGGATGTACGCCAGCGCCGCGATCGATCGACGTTCGCTTTCCGAGCGCTGAGCAGGCATCGGCGGGATGGTGATGCGGTTGACCGTTCGCGAAGGCGCCGCGAGATTCGCCGGCGATGAACGCCGACACTAGGCGAACGCCCTCCCCCTGTCAACCCGGATGAGCGAAGCCCAGGACTCCTCTCGAGCGCCCGCTGCGGATGCGGCGCGAGACGCGCTGGTCGCGGAGCTAGAGGCGGCCGTGCGCCTGGAGAGCGGCGAGTCGTTGGAGCGCGCTTACGTGTTCGAGCCGGTCGAGCGCGGCGATGTCTCCTTCACCCTGGCGCTGGTGACCAAGCGCCTGGGGCCCGACCGCCTGGAGATGATCGCTGTGGGCGGGCGTATCGAGGGGGAGCGCACGGCGGCGCGCGATTTCGTTCGGCGCGCGCGCTTCCCCGATTCGGTCCTGCCTGAGATCCTGGCCGAGTTCATCGACCGCTGCGGAGTCGAGGGCGCGCTCTACCGCGAGATATCGCTGGCCGGTCGCGACGCTGCGGCCGTTCCGCCTTTCGAGCGCCTCGCGGATGAGCTCCTCGCTCCCAGTCGGACCGCGCCGTGACCCTCGAGGGCGTCGAGCGCTTCCGGGAATATCTTCGCGCATACAACCACCCGGTGACCCCGCAACGTTTACGGGTCGCCGAAGAGGTGTTCGGCACTCACCGCCACGTCTCCGCCGAAGAGATCGGCGAGAAGCTCCGTGCGCGGAAGGAATCGATCGGGAAGGCAACGGTCTACCGCACGCTGGATCTGCTGCTCAAGGCCGGTCTCGTCCGGGAGCACGATTTCGGCGACGGGTTCAGGCGCTACGAGGCACGGCCTTCCCGCCCTCGCCACGAGCATCTGGTCTGTACCCGGTGCGGCAAGGTGATCGAGTTCGAGTCCGATGCGGTCGATCGCCTCGAGCAGGAGATCGCGGCGCTCCACCGATTCCGTCCCTCACGTCACCGGCTGGAGATCTACGGGCTGTGCGAAGAATGCCACGACTGATTCCGACGGGGCTCGGCTTGGCCGCGCTGGCGCTGCTGCCGACCGCGGCACAGGCGCAGCGCGACATCGCGCCTTCGGCGGTCTCGATCGGGGCGCACGACGTCAACGAGGTCTTCCTGCGGGTCACCAACCGAGGGGCCTACGGCCTCCGGCGCGGGGACACCGAAACGCCTGGGAACCTATTCCCGATCAGTACGCCCAACGCGTACCTGTTCGGGTCCGGCATCTGGATCGGGGGAATCGGCGATGTGGACGCCAACGGCGTGCCCGACACGATCACGACCATCGGCTACAATCCCCAGGACACGAACGAGAACGAATGGATCGAAGGGGCCGTCGGCCAGAACCCGAATGACCCTCGCTTCCGCGTCCTCGACTCGACCGAGCCATCGGATCAGCAGCTGTTCCCGGCGACACCGGTCGCGCAGCAGGAGCTCTTCACCGTATACGACGACCGGTTCAGCGTAGGATCGATCTCGCAGCCGTCGATTCCGCTCGGCGTCGAGGTGCGCCAGCGGTCGTTCGCCTTCACCGAGGCGGACCTGGATACGGCCGTGATATTTCAGTGGGACATCCTCAACATCTCGCACCAGATCCGCGCCTCGGGATACACGATCCAGGACTTGTGGACGGGGATCGCGCTGGATCCGGACCTCGGGGACCCCGAAGACGACACCGCCGCGCCGCTCGAGATCGACGGCGCGCCCGTGCTACTCGTATGGGACACGGATTTCGTCGAAACCGGGTTCGAGGGGCAGCCGGGCTTCCTGGCCCTGGTGCCGCTCGACAACCCCGGGACGGACGTGAACATGACCCAGCTGAGCGATGGCACCCGGCCCGGCGTCCAGCCCGTGCCGCAGACCGACCGGTCCCAGTACGAGTCGCTGTCGGGTCTCCGCGGGCCCACTTTCGCGTCGCCGTTCTTCGATCTGCGCGCCTTGATCGGAGTCGGGCCCGTCGACCTGGCCGAGGGCGCGGTCGCGCGCGCCGCGATGGCATTCGTCTGGGCGGAGGCGGTGGGGGACGTCCCCGAGGTTCTCCTGCCGTCCAGTCCGGAGCTGACCCCGGACGCCCCGTTCCTGGTCGACCTCGTGGCGGCGGTGCGCGCGGTCCGCGAAGTGTACGGCGAGCGGCTCGAGGATCTCCCGGCGCTGCTGGACTTCCCGGCGGAGCCCCAGGAGCCGGGTCCGGGAGAGCGGGACGTGGTGCTCCAGAATTATCCCAACCCGTTCACGGACGAGACGACGATCGAGTACTCGATCGCCGAGGAGGGCGACGTGACGCTGGAGGTGTTCGACGCGCTGGGCCAGCCGGTGTTCACGCTCGCCGCCGGTCACCGCACACCGGCCACCTACACGGTGGCCTGGAATGGCCGCTCCACCAACGGGCGCGAAGTACCGTCCGGTGTCTACGTGATCCGGCTCACGACCCCGCAAGGGACGTCCGCGGTGCGGGCGCTCAAGGTTCGATGAAGCTTGCTGCGACACCCCTCTCCGGGCAGATTCTGCCCTCCATGCTCGCCCGTCTCGCCGTTTCCGCGCTCATCGTCGCCGCGCTCGCCGTCCTGCCGGGAGCTTCCGCCCGCGCGCAGACGAACGGCGATGGCTCCGACGGAGGTCTGGTCGGGCTCGTGCTGCCGGTCGGCGCGCGCGCTATCGGGCAGGGACGCGCGGTCGTCGCCTCGCGCGGGGAGCTTCAGGCCATGCCGTACAATCCGGCTGCCGCCGACGGCCTGGAGCGCGGCGCGCTGACGTTCAGCCGCATCGAGGGCGCCGACGACGCCGGAATCAGCGGGAACTACGTCGCCGGCGCGGTCGTCTCGCGCTGGGGGACTTTCGCCGGACAGTTCGTCTTCCAGGACTACGGCGAAATCATTCTCACGGACACTTCGCCGGACGCGGACGGCACCATCGAGGTGAGCGACTGGGCCGCGGGCGTAACATGGGCCCATCACTGGCGCGACCGCCTCTCGTACGGCGTCACGGCGAAGTGGTACAACTCGGACCTCGGCGTGACCACAGGGAGCGGCGCGGCCTTCGACGTGGGGCTCGTGTATCTGCCGCGGCCGGGATCGGTGCCGCTCTCGTTTGGTATCTCGCTCAGGAACCTGGGCGGCGACTTCTCGTACGACGAGATCGACGGGTCGGGGGAGAGCGAGAGCGACAACCTGCCGGGCCGCGTGCGCGTGGGCGTGCATGCATCGCCGGAGCGGTTCTTCGGGGCACCCGCGGAGTATCGCGTCGCGCTGTCGTTCGACATCGAAAGCGATCTCGACGAGCTGTCGAACTCTAGCCAGCACGGCGGCGCTTCGCTGACCCTCTACGATGTGGTCGTCCTGCGCGGCGGCGTGGTGATCCTCGACAACCCCTACGTGGAGTCCGGCGACGCCGACCGCTCGACCGGGGGCTCGTTCGGCGTCGGGATCCGCTACGACCGGTTCGAGGCCGACATCGCTCGCGAGGTGTCGGTGTCGGAGCTCGGCGACGAGACGCATTTCGGCGTGGGCTTCCGCTTCTAACGGTCGCGGTCGCTGAAAACGGCTCACCTTCTGCGTTCCGCTCCTCGTGCCTCCCTGCGGCGCACGATAGTGCGCCTCGGTCGTCTCTCGTCGCGCGCCTTGAATCTGAGCCGTTTTGAGCGACCTTGAGGGGCCAGTGAACCCACGCAGCAGACTTCTTTGTACTCCTTTCCGCGCACTCTCCATCGTGCTGCCCCTCAGCCTGTTTGCTTGCGGCGGTTCCGCCGACGAGCTGCTGGTCCTTCACACCGCTGATGGGTACGGCTACTTCGATGACTGCGGCTGCCGCGCGGACTCGACCGGCGGGCTCGCCAAGCGCGCTTGGGTGGTCGACTCGCTGCGACGCGCGTCCGACGCGCCGATCCTCCTCGTCGACGCGGGCGATTTCAGTGGCGGCGAAAACGCCTATGGCGCCGCGCTGGGACGCGTGATGGTCGATGCCATGGAGCTCATGGAGTACGACGCCTTCACGCTCGGCGAGTGGGATTTCAACCAGGGCCCCGCGTATCTGCGGGCGCTGATCGAAGAGAACCCGATCGCGTGGGTCCACACGAATTACGACGTGATCGGCCTGGAGGATCTGGGACGGGAGACCCTGGTCGTCGAGAAGGGCGGCCGGCGCATCGGACTGCTGGGCCTGTTCAATCCGACGATATTGCTGAACCCCGCCATGCGGGACAGCGTGGTGGTGGAGGAGGACGTCGTCGCGAGCACGAAGCGGGGGATCGCGGAGCTCGAGGAGCAGGGCGTCGACGCGATCGTGGTCCTCAGCCATCTGTCGTACAAGGGCGACCGCACCCTCGCGCAGCACGTTCCGGGGATCGACCTGATCGTATCGGGACACGGCGGCAAGACGCTGAACGCGCCGGAGGAGGTCGTGCCCGGGACCTGGATCGTCGCCAGCGGGAGCCTGGGGCAGTTCCTGGGCCGGGCTGAGTTGGAGTTCGAGAAAGGACCGGAGGGCGAATCCATGGTCGCGGCCGTCGGAGGCGAGCTCATAGGGATGGATCCCGCGCTTCCCAACGACCCCCGCCTCGATCCGCTGTTCGCGCGCTACGAGGAAGAGCGCAAGTCGCTGCTCAGGAGAGAGCTCGAATCCATGCAAGCACCGGGCGCGAGCGCGCCCATCGACCCGCGCGGAGACGACGAGTCGATACGCCTGGAGAATCCACAGAGCTGAGGAGGACGGACCGGTGGCATTCGTCGCCAAGGAAATGTTCCTGACGCACGGAGTGGGGCGTCACCGCGAAAAGCTGGCGTCGTTCGAGCTCGCGCTCAGAGATGCGAACATTGCCGAATACAACATCGTGCGGGTCTCCAGCATCTTCCCGCCACGCTGCAGGATGGTGTCGCGGAACGAGGGTGTGAAGAAGCTGTTTCCCGGTCAAGTCCTGTTCACCGTCGTGGCCGAGACTTCCACGAACGAGCCGCACCGGCTGATCGCCTCGTCGATCGGCGTGGCGATCCCGCGCGACGCGGACCATTACGGCTACCTGTCGGAGCATCACGGCTACGGGCAGACCGATAAGATCGCGGGGGACTACGCCGAAGATCTTGCGGCGCAGATGCTGGCCACCGCGATGGGCGTCGATTTCGATCCCGAGGCCGCGTGGGACGCGCGCAAGGAGCAGTGGAAGATCTCGGACGAGATCGTAACCACGCGCAACATCGTGCAGTCGGCGGTGGGGGACAAGAATGGGCTCTGGACGACGGTCGTTGCGGCGGCGGTCCTCATCGACCCCGACTGAGGTCGATGATTCGGTCGATGAAAACGACCCATCTTCGTCGTTGAGCTTCCTCGTCCTTGCCTGCGGCATGGGTTTCACCACGCCTCGCAAGTCCTTCGTCGCTCGCCTAGAATCTGGGTCGTTTTGATCGACCTCTCCTGACGGTCACTACTGGAGATCATGCCAGAAGCTGCGAACTTTCTGGGAATACCCGACGACGAAGCGCGGTACGAGGACGCGCGCGGCGTCGTGGTGCCGGTGCCCTGGGAGGCGACGGTGTCGTACGGCGCGGGGACCGCGAAGGGTCCGGCGGCGATCCTCGACGCCTCGCGGTACGTCGAGCTCTACGACGAGGTGCTGCGTGAGGAGCCCTACAGGAAGGGCGGGATCCACACCGCGCCGGCGGTCGACGTCTCGGGCGGCGACCCGGTGGCGTTCCTGGACGGGCTGGAATCCGTCGCCGCGCGGCTCTTCGCGGACGGGAAGTTTCCGATGTTCCTGGGGGGCGAGCACTCGCTGACGACCGGCCCCGTGCGCGCCGCGAAGGCTGCGTTCGAAGACCTGTCCGTGCTCCAGCTCGACGCCCATGCCGATCTGCGGGAGAGCTACGAGGGGACTCCCTGGTCCCACGCGTGCGTCATGCGGCGCGTCCACGAGCTCGGCGTCCCCGTCGTGCCCCTGGGAATACGCGCGATCTCCGTCGAGGAGGCCGAGTTTCTCCAGGATGAGGATATGCCGGTCTTCTGGTCGCACCGGATCGCGCACGGCGAAGAGTGGATGGACACCGTGCTCAACACGCTGTCCGAAACCGTCTACATCACCTTCGACGTCGACTACTTCGACCCCGCGCTGATTCCCGCCACCGGAACGCCCGAGCCGGGGGGCGGCTTCTGGCACGAGACGATGCGCTTCCTCGGCTACGTGTTCCAGGACAAGAACGTCGTCGGCATGGACGTCGTCGAGCTGGCGCCGATCGAGGGTCTCCACGCGCCCGACTTCGTCATCGCGCGCCTGGTGCACCGCTGTCTGGGGTACAGGTTCCACGAGTGGTAGGCACACACTGCTCGCGGAAACTTCCTTCAGCGCGTAAGTCGGGCCTCTCCTGCCTGCAGCGCATGGTTCGGCGACGGGAATTCGGCGTCTAGTTTTCGGTGGAATGCCTGGCGCCGATCGGCTAGGCTGAAGGCATGATTCGCGCGACCCTGCCGCCGACCGACGAGATGTGGGACGCGTTCATGGAACGCGACCCGGAGTACGACGGGATCTTCGTCACCGGGGTCGCGACGACGGGGATCTTCTGCCGCCCGACCTGCCCCGCGAAGAAACCCGCGCGCGACAACGTCGAGTTCTTCGCGGGCGCCCGCGAGGCGCTCACGGCCGGCTATCGCCCCTGCAAGCGCTGTCGCCCGATGGAGAACGGCGCCGCGCCCGACTGGATCGCGGGGCTCCTCGAGGACGTCGAGGCCGATCCCGGCCGTCGTTGGAAGGATCAGGACCTCCGCGACCGGGGCCTCGAGCCTGAGCGCGTCCGCCGCTGGTTCCAGCGCCACCACGGGATGACGTTCCACGCCTACCACCGTGCCCGGCGCCTCGGGGAGGCGATCGGCCGGCTCAAGGACGGCGCGCGCCCGGCGAGCGCGGCGTTCGACAGCGGCTACGAGTCGCTGAGCGGCTTCCACGAGGCCTTCCGCCGCGAGACGGGAAGCACGCCGGGGCGGGGAGTCGTGGAGACGCCGATCCTCCTGCACCGGCTGACCACTCCGCTGGGGCCCATGATCGCCGGCGCCGACGAGCGCGCGCTCTACCTGCTGGAGTTCGCCGACCGCCGGATGCTGGAGACCCAGATCGAGCGGGTGCGGGCGCAGACGGGCCGGGTGGCGGTTCCGGGCGTCAACGAGATCATACTCCGGATCGGCGAGGAGCTGGACGCCTACTTCGCGGGGAAGCTGAGGACGTTCACGGTCCCGCTCGAGACCCCGGGGGGCGCGTTCCAGCGCGCGGTCTGGGAGGAGCTCCGCAGAATCCCTTACGGCGAGACGCGGAGCTACGGCGAGCAGGCCAGGCGGCTCGGTCAGCCTCCCGTGATGGTCCGCGCGGTCGGGCGCGCGAACGGAGACAACCGGATCGCGATCGTAATCCCCTGCCATCGCGTGATCGGGGCCGACGGCAAGCTGACGGGGTATGGCGGGGGCCTGTGGCGGAAGCGGCGGCTACTGGACCTGGAGCGCGCGGTCGTCCATGGGAGCGCGCTGGGACCGCTATTCGCCGACACACGAGTCGAGCTGGAGCCCGGCTCGATCGATTAACCGGTTTCCGTCGTGGCCTCCGCGGCGGGAGCCGAGAGCGTGTCCTCCACCGCGGGATCCTCGGGGATCAGGTTGCCGAAGCCGTCCACGTTGTGCCAGGTCCTCTCCTCGACGCACTTCTTCAGCACCCCGTCCTGGATCTTCACCGCGCCCATGCTGAACCGCTGTCCCTGGTAGTAGCAGCCATCGAAGGGGTCCGCGGCGCTCACGCGCGGGCGAACCGCCGGAGTCGTGTCCGGAACGGCAGTGGTCTCGCCGACCTCTTCGGCGGGCGGCTGACACGCGACGGCGAGCAGGAGCAGCACGGTGAGCATGCGATGGGCGTTCTGCACGAGAAACCTCCTGGTGGAAAAGAGCCGTCAGCCTACCACGGCTCCGGTTACGCGGTCAAGCGAAGGGCTTGACGCGAATCCGCTGTTCTGCTAGAATTCTAGCAGAAGCGGGACCCACGATCGATTCCACGTTCCGGAGGATGCATGAGCGAGAAGCCCCCCATCGGCCTCAGCCCGCGCGAGCGTCAGATCATGGACGTCGTCTATCGGCGTGGCAGCGCGACGGTCCAGGAAGTCCTGGAAGAGATGCCCGATCCGCCGAGCTACTCGGCCGTCAGAGCCACCATGCGCGTCCTCGAGGACAAGGGACGTCTGCGCCACAAGGAGGAAGGCCGCAAGTACGTCTACCATCCCGCTGTGGCCCCCGAGCGAGCCCGCAGGAGCGCGCTCCAGCACATCGTGAAGACGTTCTTCGGCGGCTCCGCCGAGCAGGCGGCGGTCGCGCTACTCCGGATGTCGGACACCGCGCTCGCGCCGGAAGAGCTCGATCGGCTCGCGGCCCGGATCGAAGAGGCGCGAAAGGAAGGCAGATGATGGAATCGGCGGTCGTAGCGATCATCGTCAAGGTCACGCTCGTGCTCCTCGCCGCCTTCGGGCTGACCGCGCTCCTCCGCGGGGCCTCGGCCGCCGCGCGGCACGCCGTGTGGAGCGCCGCCCTGGTCGGCGTCATCGCCGTGCCGGCGCTGACCATGGTCCTCCCGTGGCGGATGGACGTCTTGCCGCCGGGCTGGGGGGCACCGTCCGGGGACGCGGCCGCGATCTCGGCCGACGCGCTGGCGGACACGCCCATGCCGACTCCGACACCCACGACCTGGAACGACGAGGTCGCCGACGGCGGCGGCTCTGCCGGCACCGCGGGGAGTCCATCCGCGGGAATCACCGACCGCGCCGGAGGAACGGAATCGTCCGGGTTCTTCGGCCGCCTCGCGCGCGACCCGTGGCGGCTCGCTCTCTCCGCGTGGCTCGCGATCGCCGCCCTGATCCTGCTGCGGATCCTGGCGGGGATGGCGTGGATGTGGCGCCTGGCGCGCCGCGCGGAGCCGCTCTCGGGGCCACAGTGGCTGTTGCCTCTCGGCCGCGTAACCGAGCGCCTGAACCTGCGGACGGCTGTCCGCGTGGTCCGGAGCGACGCGGCCGCGATGCCGGTGACGTGCGGCGTGCTGCGGCCGGCCGTCGTCCTGCCTGAGGAGTCGGACGGCTGGAGCGAGGAGCGCCGCGAGGCGGTGCTCCTCCACGAGCTCGCGCACGTCCACCGCGGCGACCTCGCCACCCACCTCATCGCCTGGGTCGCCTGCGCGCTCTACTGGTTCCATCCGCTCGCGTGGATCGCCGCACGGCGGCTCCGGCACGAAAGCGAGCGGGCCTGCGACGACCTCGTGCTAGGCGCCGGAACGCGCGCCTCCGAGTACGCCGCGCACCTGCTCGACATCGTGCGCGCGGCGGGGCGCTCGAACGCGCCGGCGGCCGCCGTCCCGATGGCCCAGCGGTCCAGCTTCGAGGGACGGCTCCTGGCGATCCTCGAGCCCGGCGTCGCCCGGCACGCGATGACGGCGCGGCGCAAGCTCGCGCTCGCGGCCGGCCTGGCGCTGGTGGTCCTGCCGCTGGCCGCGATGGCGCCGGCTCAGATGCGACCCGATGGCGTAACCGCGGAGGAACAGACCTGGGAGGCGGAGAATCTCCCCGCCGACTGGATCGCGTTCGATCCCTCGAGCGCGAACGAGGAAGTCGAGAAGAAGGACCCGAAGGCCGAGGCCGGGGGGATCGGAAACGGGCTCGGAAACGGGATCGGAGACGGTGTCGTGACGGTCGAGAAGCTGGCGCCGTTCCAGTACCAGACGAGCGTCTCGACGTCCCAGAGCGAATCGCAGAGCTACACGAAGACCAAGGAGCAGAAGGAGGCCGAGGCGCGGCTGATCGTGGCGCTCTCCGCCGCGCTCGACGATCCGGATGCGGCGGTGCGCCTGAGCTCCGCCCAGGCGCTGGGCTCGCTGTCCGATCCGCGCGCCGTCGAGGCGTTGCTGGAGGCCCTCCGCACGGATCCGGACGCGGGCGTCCGCAAGATGGCCGCCTGGGCGCTGGGAGAGATCGAGAGCCCCGCCGCGGTAGGCGGGCTCTCGCAGGCCGCGCGCTCCGACGAGTCCGTCGACGTCCGCGCGATGGCGGTCTGGGCGCTGGGCGAGATCGAGAGCCCCGAGGCGGTGCCCGCGCTCGGCGCGGCGTTGCGCGACTCCGATCTCGAGGTGCGGCGCATGGCGGTCTGGGCGCTGGGCGAGATCGAGAGCGCCGAAGCCGTCGAGTGGCTGACGCCCGCGCTTCGCGACGGCGACGTCGAGATCCGGCGCAAGGCCGCGTGGGCGCTGGGCGAGATCGAAAGCCCGGCGGCGGTCTCCGCGCTCGGCGGGGCGCTCCGTGACTCCGACGCCGAGGTCCGCGCGACCGCGGCGTGGGCGCTCGGCGAGATCCAGAGCCCCAGCGGCGTCGATGCGCTCAGGGCCGTGATCCGCGACTCGGACGTCGAGGTCCGGCGAAAGGCCGTCTGGGCTCTGGGAGAGATCCAGGACGCGCGCGGCGTCGCCCCGCTGACCGAGGCGCTCTCCGACAGCGACAAGGAGACGCGAAAGACCGCCGTCTGGGCGCTCGGCGAGATCCAGGATCCGTCGGCGATCCCGGCGCTCCGTACGCTCCTCGACGATCCGGACGCGGAGATCCGCGATACCGCCATCTGGGCGCTCCTCGAGATGGACGACGCGTCCGTGTACGACGTTCTCGTCCAGCTCCTCAAGGACGAGGACCCCGAGGTCCGCAGGAAGGCCGCCGAGGCGCTGGGGGACATGTGAAGCGCGGCACTCCCGTTCGAGCCGCGGGGATAGCGAGCCTGTTCGTCCTGGCGGCCGCGATCCTCGTGGTCTGCCGGTCCGGCGATGCGGGGCCGGCAGCCCAGGCCCAGGCGGCGGCCCCGGCGATCCCCGCCGATTCTCTCGCGGTCGCGCTTCTCGCGACCGTGCGCGGGTCCGATCCCGTCGTGTGCGAGCTCGCAGTCCGCGCGGTGGACGGGCGCCACGGCTGGTCGTCCACCGCCGACGAGCTGGCCGGCGTCGGGGCGCCGCTGACCGCGCTCGAGCGGGCTACGATCCAGTGGGCGGTGGGTGACGGGGAGGACGAGCGGTCTGTCGTATCGGCAGCGGCGGTCGCGCCCCTGGCGACGGCGCTCGCCGATCCGGACCCGTGTGTCCGTCGGATCGCGGCCCTCAAGCTCGGCCGCATGCAGGACCCGCGCGGGATGGACGCCCTTCGTGGGGCGCTCGCCTCGGCGGACCCGGACCAGCGGGCGATCGGCGCGCTGGGGCTGGGATACTCCGAGGACCCGGCGTCGATCGACGCGCTCGGGGGCGTGCTGGACGACGCGAGCCCGGAGGTCCGGGCGGCCGCGACCTGGGCGCTGGGGGAGATCGAGGACGCGCGAGCGATACCCCTCCTGATCCCCGTTCTCGGCGGCGACGAGGACCCGGGCGTCCGCCGCGTGGCGGCCTGGGCGCTGGGCGAGATCGAGTAGCGGAGCGCCGCAGGCCCGATTTTCGCATCGCCCCACGGCGTGGTACATTTTCCGTCCATGTCGCCAATCCAATCGATGCTCCGGCGGACCCCGGGGTGCCTGCTCGCCGTGCCCGCCTTCGCACTGTTCGCCGCGGCGTGCGGCCGCGAGAGCGGCGCGCGCACGGGCGACGGTGAAGGCGGCGATGGCTACGCGCTCGAGGCCATCCGCGAGGCGCCGGCGTTCGAGCTCGAGACGCTCGACGGCGACACCCTGACGCTGGCGTCGCTCGATTCGATCCCCGTGATCCTCATGAACTTCTGGGCCTCGTGGTGCGGTCCCTGCAAGATCGAGATCCCCGATCTCATGGCCCTCGACGAAACCTACGGGCCGAAGGGGTTCATGGTCCTCGGGGTGACGGTCAACGACCTGCCGCGCGACTCGCGCGACTTCGCCGCCGAGGTCGGGATGAGCTACGTCTCGGTGATCGGGACGCCGCGCATGCTCGAGTCCTACGAGCTTTCGCCCTGGCTTCCGACGTCGCTCCTCGTCAAGGACGGCACGATCGTCGAGGAATGGATCGGCCCGCGGCCGAAGGAGGAGTTCGAGTACGGGATCAAGGTCGCGCTCGGGCTCGCCCCGGCGGCGGCGGACCTCATGGCGGACGAGACCGCGGCATTGGACGGGGATGGGCGGTGAGCTGTCGCTGGCGGTCGCCTTCGGCGCCGGCGTCGTCTCGTTCCTCAGTCCCTGCGTCCTTCCGCTCTTCCCGAGCTACCTCTCCTTCATCACCGGGCTGACGTTCGACGAGCTCTCCGCACCGGGGCCCGACGCGCGCGCGCGCGTCCGCCGGCTGACGATCCTGCACTCGCTCCTGTTCATCCTCGGATTCATGCTCGTGTTCGTCGCGCTCGGCGCCTCGGCCACCGCGCTGGGGCAGTTCCTGCGGTCGAACCAGGTCTGGATCCGGCGCGTCGCGGGCCTCGTGATCGTGCTCTTCGGGCTTCACATCACGGGGCTCCTGAACTTCGCGTTCCTGCGCCGCGAGCGGCGCGTCCATCTCCAGGAGCGGCCCGAGGGGATGCTGGGGTCGGTGGTGGTCGGATTCGCGTTCGGCGCCGGGTGGACGCCCTGCATCGGCCCGATCCTGGGCGCGATCCTGACGATGGCCGGCTCGAGCGGAGAGCTCCGCGCCGGCGTGGGGCTGCTGGTCGTCTATGGTCTCGGGCTCGGGCTGCCGTTCTTCGTGGCGGCGCTCGGCTTCAACGTCTTCCTGACCGCCTTCCGCCGCGTCCGCGGGTGGCTCCGTCCGATCGAGATCGCGAGCGGGATCGTTCTCGTCGCCGTCGGGCTCCTGATCTTCACGAACTACTTTGCCGTCCTGGCGGCGTACCTGAACCGCTGGTTGCTACCCCTCTTCCCCTTCATCGCCGAGAACATCTGAGCTGGGCGGTGAAAACGGCTCATCTGCGGCGTTGCGCTCGTCGGTCTTCCTGCGGCGTGGGATTCACCGCGCCTCGGAAGAGCCTCCTCGCGCGCCTTGCATCTGAGCCGTTTTGACCGCCCAGCGGCATCCTGGGATGCCTTGAACGACGTCGGCGCGGCGAGCTAGTTTCCGTCTGAAGCAGGCGTAATCCACGCGGGGAGGGAGGGGTTCATGGACTGGTTCTACCTGTATTTCGTCGGGTTTCTGGCTCTGATCGCCGCGGTCGGGATGGGAATGAACATGATCGGGATCGGAGCCCAGTGGATCTTCGTGGTCTGCCTCGGCCTGTTCGGAATCGCGGTCATGAGCGCCGTCAAGCACACGCGCAGGGGCTCCGGGGACGGCGGGCCGCGGTAATTGGCCCTCGCCGCTCCGATCCGCGACTTCTTCACCCGCAACCTGGGCTACAAGGCGGTGGCCCTGGTGCTCGCGCTTCTGCTGTGGTACGACGTCACCTCCGACGAGACCACCGTCATCGAGTACCCGGTGCCGCTCCAGATCGCCGTGGAGGGCGCGGACATGATCATCACGAATCAGCAGCAGCTTCCACCCGAGGTCGAGGTGGCGTTCAGCGGCACCGGCAAGGAGCTGCTGCGGCTCGACAAGGATGACCTCGCGGTGCAGGAGCGCGTGCAGGGAGGCGAGAACGACTCCATCGTCGTCACGCTCGACCTGGGTGACATCCGCAAGCCGGCCGACCTGGCCCTCACGCCCATCGGAATCACGCCGCGGCAGGTCACCGTCGTCACCGACCGCTTCATGGAGCGCACGGTGCCCCTGTCCACGGTCGGCGCCCCGCGTCCCGCCGACGGCTACCGCATCGAAAGCGTCCAGGTGACACCCAGCACGGTGCGCGTGCGGGGAGTGACCGCGGAGGTGCGACCGATCGGCTCGCTGGGGCTCGACCTGTCGCAGATCGACGACGTCGACGGCGAGTTCGACGAGCGCATGGAGATCGCGATTCCGGAGAGCCTGAGGACCGTCACCGTCACCCCGGACACCGTGCGGATCCGCGGCCGCGCGGTGCCTGACACCGCCACCGTCTCCCAATAGCTCGGTCTCCGTGCTGACGCTCGGGATCGAGACTTCCTGCGACGACACCTCGATCGCGCTGCTCGAGGACGAGACCGCGCTCCTCGCCAATGTCGTCAGCTCTCAACCGGTGCACACGGCCTACGGGGGAGTCGTGCCGGAGCTGGCGAGCCGGGCGCACGTCTCCAACATCCTGCCGATCTTCGAGCGGGCCCTCGCGGAGGCGGGGGTCGATGCCGAGCGAATCGATCTCATCGGGGTGACGCACGCGCCGGGGCTGGCCGGCTCGCTCCTCGTGGGCGGCGCGTTCGCCCAGGGGCTCGCGCTGGCGCTCGACCGTCCGATCGTTCCCGTCCACCACCTCGAGGCGCACATCGTCGCGATCCTGCTCGAGCGGCCGGATCTGGAGCTGCCGGCGCTCGCCCTGGTCGTGTCCGGGGGGCACACGCTGCTGGTCCACGTCCGGGAATGGCGGGCGTACGAGGTCATCGGCCGGACGCGGGACGACGCCGCCGGGGAGGCGTTCGACAAGGTGGCGAAGCTCCTCGGCCTGGGCTTTCCCGGTGGGCCGGCCATCGAGCGAGAAGCGCGCGCCGGGAACCCGCGGTCCATCGATTTCCCGCGGCCGATGCTGGCCAGCCGCGACCTGGATTTCTCGTTCTCGGGATTGAAGACCGCGGTGCTCCAGTGGATCGAAGGCCGCGACGCCGCCGATGTCGCCGCCCGTCGGGCCGACGTATGCGCCGCGTTCCAGGCGGCGGTCGTGGAGGTGTTGGTCGAGAAGAGCGGGCAGGCGGCAGCGGACCTCCGCGTGCCGACCGTGATCCTGGCCGGCGGCGTGGCCTGTAACGGCGCGCTCAGGGAGGCGATGCGGGCGCGGGTCGACGACGCGCTCGTCGTGTGGCCGGCCCCGGTCCTGTGCACGGACAACGGAGCCATGATCGCGCGCACGGCGGTGCTCCGGCGCGACGAGGCCGTGCATCCCGGCGAGTTCGACATTCACGCGAGCCTGCCGTTCCCCTGACCTCGACGCACGCGCCGAGTTTTCCACATCGAAGGTGTCGGGGATTCGACGCGCCGCTCGGGCCCGGCTCGCCCGCACAGGGCAGCGTTCCGGGCGTGGCTCGGCGATTGCGTGGCGCCGCGTTGACAAGCGCCTCACGGATGCTGTAAGACAAGAAAACCCGTAACGCCACCCCCAGCCGGCCCGGCGGGTCGCGTCCCGCCGCCTTCCGAGGATCCATGCTCGATCACGACGATCCGGACCACGACCCGGAGACGCAGCAGCTTCTCGAATCCCTGGCGCGGGGAGGCGCGGACCCTGCCGCGCTGCCCCCGCCATCGCAGCAGCGATCCATCGGGCTCCGGCTCTCGAGCCAGGGTCGCCTGGCCGAGGCGGAGGTGGTCCTGCGCGGGGCGCATCGATCGGCGGCGCGCGCTTCGGACCGGCGGCTGATGGCCACGACCACGCTCGATCTCGCGCGGATCACGACGTATCGCTCGCCGGGCGAGTCCTTGAGGCTCATCCGCACGCTCGAGAAGCTGGAGCACGAGGCCGTCAGCCGCGTGTGCGTCCACAACCTGATGGGCACGGTGCTGATGGAGCTCTGCCGCTTCCACGCCGCCGAGCGCCACTTCGGTCTCGCGCTGAACGCCTCGCGCCCGCGTCCGGACGACCCGTTCGCGGCCTACGTCATGGCGAATCGGGCGCGGCACCGGTTCGAGGTGGGGCTGGCGGGGGAGGCGATCCGGCTCAACCGGACCGCGCTGAGCCGGCTCGAGGACCGCGGGGAAGCCGCGAACGCGGGGCTCGTCCTCTGCAATATGGGGATCCACGCCATGCTACAGGCGCGATACGACGAGGCGCTCGACCTGTTCGAGCGCGCCCGCGAGCTGGTGCCGGGGGGTACCTGCCTGCGTCTCGACGCCGTGCTCGCCCTGGGCAGCGCCGAGGCCGAGCTCGCCACGGGAGAGGTCTTCGTCGCGCTCGGACGGCTGGACGCCGCCGCCCGGCTGGCCGGCCAGGTTCCCCTCCCCACGGTCCAGGCCCGCGCGCTGGCGTGGAAGGCGATCGCGGGCCAGCGCGCCGACGGCGGCGTGCTCAAGGACGTGGAAGCGGCGGCGGCCGACCTGCACGCGCGCGACCTGCGCTACGACGCCGGGATGGTGTACCTGATGGCGGCGGCGTGCGCGCGGCGGTGGGGACTCCCGGACGAGCGGTACGAGACACTCGCGCGCTCGATCTTCGGGGACGAGGAGGGAATCCGGGCGCTCGGCGCGCACTACGCGCGGGTGGTGGCGGTCCTCGACCGCCCCGTGCGCGGCCGTACAGCCGAGCCCTTCCCGGCCTTTCTGACCCGCTGCCCGTCCATCCGAGCGGCGATGACCAGGCTCCAGCGGCTGACGGGCTCGGAGGTCCGGATCCTGATCGAGGGCGAGTCGGGTACCGGGAAGACGTTCCTGGCCCGCCAGCTCCACGCCGACGCGCGGCGGAAGGAGGCGCCGTTCATCGTCGTAGACTGCACGAACCTCGAGGAGAACCTGTTCGAGTCGAAGCTCTTCGGACACGTCCGAGGCGCGTTCACCGGGGCGGTCGGCGACGCTGTGGGCCTGGTCGAGCAGGCGAACGGGGGCACGCTGTTCCTGGATGAGATCGGCGAGCTCCCGGTCGAGATCCAGGCCAAGCTCCTGTACACGATCGAGGAGCAGCGCTATCGACCGGTCGGCGGGCGGAGCGAGAAGCGCTCCGACTTCCGCGTGATGGCCGCCACCAACCGCGACATCGACGCGATGCTGGCCGACGGCGGTCTGCGCCGCGACCTGTTCTACCGCCTCGCTGGGTTCCGCGTCCACCTGCCGCCTCTCAGGGAGCGGCGGGAGGACGTCATGCCGCTGGTGGAATTGCGTCTCCACGCGCTGAACGAGCGCTACGGCCGCTCGAAGACCCTGCGACTGGAAGCCTGGGAGGCGCTCGCGCGCCACGACTGGCCGGGCAACGTGCGCGAGCTGAACGCCGTGCTCGACCGCGGGTTCCACCTGGCGGCCGGCAGGAGAATCGGCGTCGAGGAGCTGGGGCTCGCCGCGGGCGATGGATCGGGCCCGGCGGATCTGTCGTGGCACGCGGTCCGCCGGGAGCACGTTCTGCGGGTTCTCGGACTCTGCCGTGGGAACGTCACGCGGGCGGCGCGGATCCTGGGCCTCAATCGCACCACATTGATCTACAAGCTGCGCCTCCTCGGGATCGAGCGCGAAGACTTCGATCCGCGTTTCCACGCCGATTCCGCCGCGCCGGCGAACGAGGTCCGGCACGTGGCGGAAGAATCCACCGGCCATCCACATTGATTTGACGCCCCCCGCTCTCTATCCTGTGCCGATCCTGTGGAAAACTCATCGGAGGGGTTGTGGACGGTCTCGCGATCATCCTGAGCGGGTTGGTGGGCCTGGCGGTGGGCTCGTTCCTGAACGTCGTGATCCTCCGCTGGCCGCGCGGCGAGTCGATCGTCTCTCCGCCCTCTCGCTGTCCGGCTTGCGAGACCCCCCTGCGCTGGTATCACAACATCCCCCTGGCCTCATGGATCGCCCTTCGCGGACGCTGCGCGTCGTGCCGCGCGTGGATCGGCTGGCAATATCCGCTGGTCGAGGTCGCGACGGCGGCGATCTGGGCGGGGAATGTGGCCGCGTACGGTCTCGAGCCCCAGGCATACCGCGCGGTGGCGTTCCTGACCATCCTCCTCGCGATCGCGGTCACCGATGCGCGGTTCTACGTCATCCCCGACCGGCTCTCTCTCGGCGGTGCGGTGCTCGGCGTCGCGCTGGCGTTCCTGCCGGGCGCGCCGACCGTGACCGAGTCGGTGCTCGGCGCCGTGATCGGAGGTGGGGCGCTCTGGCTCGTCGCGATCCTCGGCACACTGGCGTTCAAGAAGGAGGCGATGGGAGGAGGCGATATCAAGATGATGACGATGATCGGCGCCTTCCTCGGCTGGAAGGGAGCGCTGCTCACCGTGTTCCTCGGCGCGCTGGCGGGGACGCTAGTGTTCGTTCCGCTGGCGTGGAAGTCCGATCGGCTGGTTCCCTTCGGGCTCTTCCTCGCGCTCGGCGCGGCGCTCGCGTTCTATCTCGGCGCACCGCTGCTCGAGTGGTACTTGGGGTTCCTGCGGTGAGCGCGGCGGAGATGGCGCGCGTTTCGGATCACGGATGAGCGCGCGCTGCCTGATCCCCGCGGCCGGGCTCGGCACCCGGCTCCGTCCCGTTACCCGCTCGGTTCCGAAGGAGCTCCTTCCAGTCGGGACGCGCCCCATGCTCCAGTGGTGCCTGACCGAGGCGCTGGAGGGAGGGTTCGACGAGATCGGGGTCGTGACCTCGGAAGCCAAGCCCGCGCTCGAGGCGTACGTGCGGGAGGAGCGCTGGAAGGACGGCCTGCTTCCGGCCCTCGCGGACGCCGCGCGAGTCGCCCGGATCCTCGTGTTCCGGCAGGAGCCACCCACGGGAGTGGTGGGCGCGGTGCTGGCGGCGGAGGCCTGGACGGAGGAGGGACCCTTCGCGGTGTTCCTGCCGGACAACGTGCGGATCGCCGGTCCGCCGCCCATG
>JAICQP010000026.1 GCA_025937815.1 Gemmatimonadota bacterium | reverse complement strand
GATCGGGTCGAAGTCCGGGTCGTTGTCGATCCAGGCGCGCGGCAGAGCGCCACCCTCGATCCGCCGCTCCAGGCATTCCAGCGCCTTCTCGAAATCCCCTGCGCGCACGAAGCAGCAGGCCAGGTTGTAGTAAACGGTCGAACTGCCAGGGTTGAGTCGCATGGCACGCTCCGCCAATTCCAGGGCGCGGTCGCGATTTCCGGTCTGCATCTGGGCGGTGGCCCCCATCGAGAGCGCGCGCTGGTCGTCCGGATTCAGCTCGAGGTGGCGCTCCACTGTCCGCAGGCCGCGCAACAGGGCGGTTCGCTCCGCGTCGGGGTCCCCCAGCCGCTCGTACATCGACGCGGCCAGGATCGGGGCCTTGAAGTCCTCGGGCTGTACGGCGCTCGCCTTCTCGTAAAGCCGGGCTGTCTTCTCGATGTTGCCGCGCAGGAACTCGCTGCGCGCGTAGAAGAAGTACGCTTCGTAGAGCTGCGGATCGAGCCGGATCGCGGTCTCGAACTCTAGCGCCGCCTCGTCGTGCCGTTTCTGGAGCGCGAGGACGTGCCCGCGGGCGGAATGACCCTCGGCCAGCTCCGGATCGAGTTCGAGCGCCCTCCGGCTGGCCACATCCGCCTGCTCCAGGTTCGCGGGCGCGTCGTCGTAGAAGGTGTACTTGTAGGCCGCGGCATCTGCGATGCCCGCGTGCGCGCGCGCGAAGCGCGGGTCGATCTCGATCGCTCGTTCGAACATCCGAACCGCCTCGTCCATGCTGCCGCCGCGTTGCTCGTGAAAGAACCTCCTCCCGCGCAGGTAGTTGTCCCAGGCGCGCACGTCGGAGGTCGGCACCTTGCGGATCAGCCGATCGACCCTGGGGCTGAGGGTCAGCTCCAGAGCCTCGACGATCCGCCGCGCGATGTCGTCCTGCACCGCGAAGATGTCGTCCAGCTGCCGGTCGTAGGTCTCGGACCACAGATGGGAGTCCGAGGTCGCATCGATCAGCTGGCCCGTGATGCGCACGCGGTTCCCCGCTCTGCGCACGCTGCCTTCCAGCACGGTTTGCACGCCGAGCTCCCTCGCGATTGCCCGTACGTTGAGGTTCTTCCCCTTGAATGCGAACGACGAGGTGCGGGAGGCCACGCGAAGTTGCGGAAGCTTGGTAAGAAGGTTGATCAGTTCCTCGGAGATGCCGTCGCTGAAGAACTCGTTCTCCAGATCGGAGCTCAGGTTGGCGAATGGAAGGACGGCGATCGACTTGTGAGGGCCCGCCGAGTCCAGGTTCGCGGCCACGCCCTCCTCGGCAGGGGTCCCCGTTCTGACTTCATAGACCCGGATCGGCCGTTCGATGTTCTTGACCTGGACCTCGCCCCGATCTGCGAACTCGGCGGCGACGCGACCGCGAACCTGTTCCCGTACGGCATGCGAAACGCAGATCCCTCCCGGGGCAGCCAGGGCCTGGAGTCGCGAGGCCACGTTGACGCCGTCTCCGAAGACATCGTCCTGCTCGACGATGACGTCTCCCAGGTTGATGCCGATGCGGAGCTGCAGTCGTGGCTCCGCGGGTGGCCGTGGTGTCTCCGATAACGCGCGTTGGATTTCCAGCGCGCAGTGGACCGACTCTACCACGCTCGGAAAGGCCGTGAGGACACCGTCCCCCGTGCTCTTGATGATCCACCCGCCATATCTGGTGATGGCGGGGTCCAGCACCGCCCCACGGATGTCCTTGAGGGATCGTAGCGCGGCCTCTTCGTCGCGCTCCATTTCGCGGCTCCACCCCGCGACATCGGCGACGAGGATGGCAGCCAATCTGCGTTCGAATCCCGGTCGCCCCATCTCTCCTTCAGGCCTGACGTTTCAGAGTGTGATCCCCCGTCGATTGCGGTGGGGAAGATCATACATCATCGCCTGCCGCTTGATGGATGGCGCGACTTGCGGATACAATGGGAGTCTGACTCCACGCATGGTAGACGATCGAGGAGGCGCTGTGAGCCGGATCAACCGGGGTCGCGTGATCGTGGGCGGGCTGGCGGCGGGGGGCGTGCTCAATCTCGGCGAGTGGCTCCTGCACGACGTGATCCTGCACGAGCGAATGGAGGCGGCCGCCGCCGAGATGGGAATGGAGACGCCGGCCGGGTCCGACATCGGGATCTTCGTCGCGATGACGTTCGTGCTGGGAATCCTGCTGGTATGGCTCTACGCAGCCATCCGGCCGCGGTACGGCCCGGGCCCGAAGGCGGCGATCGTCGCGGGGCTCTTCGGCTGGGTGCTCCTCTACGCGTTCTGGTACGTCTACAACATCGCGTGGGAGCTCTTCCCTCAGGATATGGTGGGAGCCTCGACAGTCTGGGGGCTCTTCGAGCTGCCGATCGCGACGATGGTGGGCGCCTGGTTGTATCGTGAGAACTCGGCCGACCGGGTGACGCCGTGAGGCCAGGGGCGCTGCTCCTCGTGGGGGTCTGCGCTCTCGCGTGCAGCACCGGGGATCCGGACCCCCAGCCCGCCGACACGAGCGGGCGCATCCAGCGCACGACGGCCCGCGTGGACAGCCAGCTGAATCAGGCGCGCGACCACATCCGCACGATCGACACGCTCGGGGCCGGGTCGGAGTAGAAACTCAGACGAATGGCCGGGGCCGCGACCAATACGGCGGCTCGGTCGCGAACCACGCGCCCGCCACCGCGGCGCCGGCACCGAGCAGCAGCGTGAACGCTGCCCACATCCCCGCGGCCATGGCACCTTCTGCGCGGGCCGCCAGCTCGCGCGCGGCCTCAGCCCGCATCTCCTCGACGTCCTCGGCGTCCTCTTCGGGAAGGCCTTCGATCGGCGCGACGTCCACGCCCGCCTGGACCTCGGCGTCTCGCAGGACGGCGTATACGCTGTCGGTGGCCACGGCCAGCGGGCCGCCGAGCACCGTGCTCACCGCGGTTGTCAGGATGTAGAGGGACGCCAGCGTCACGAGCGCCCACACGAGGATCGCCACGAACACGCCTCCGGGCACGAACGGCCCTCCCGCGATCCTCCCAGCCACCCAGCCCCCGACGAAGAGCGAGAGCAGAGCGGACACCGTCCACCAGACGCCCACGGCGCCCGTGACCGTGCCTGCATCGGCGTCTTCACCCGATACCACGTCTACCGCGCCCAGGCCCAGACCGAGAGCGAGTATCGCCAGCACCAGTCCCACGGCGATGGCCACGAGGCTTCCGGCGACGATCGCGCTCCATGCGATTCCGAGCGAAGTGCCGGCCACGTCACGCGAGAATGATCTTCCTTCCATCGTCCCGTCCTCCTCCTGATGTGAACCGCGGTCAGCCCCCGCTGACCGCCTGTACGATCGCCAGTCTATCACCGTCGGCGAGCGGCACGTCGAGGCGCGGCATCCATCGCGTCATCCGATCGTTGTGGAGAAGAAGCACGTGGGGCCGAAGATCACCCGCCTCCGTAAAGACGTGCGTGGCGAGGACCGGCCAGCGGCGGCGGATCGCATCCGCGACGGTGTCGAGGCGCTCGGTTTCTATCTCCACGGCGGGGCGCCCGTCGATGCAGTCGCGAAGCATGCGCGGGACCTCGAGAGTGACCTGCGCCATCGGACCTCCGCTAGTACGTCTCCGCGCGCACGCAGAGGACGCGCGGGAGCCGCGCGGGCAGGCGCTGCCAGCTGTCGCCGGCGTCGGCCGAGGCGTACACGTCGCCGCCCGTGGTGCCGAAGTAGACGCCGGTCTCTTCGCTGCCGTCCAGTGCCATCGCGTCGCGGAGGACGCCGGAATAGATGCGCTCGCCCGCGGAGCTCACCTCGCGCCGCACCCACGTTTCGCCCGCATCGCCCGATCGCCAGACCACGGCCCGCCCCTGATCGAAAAGGCGGTTCTCGTCCGACAGCAACGGAATCACGAACAGCTCGCCGTCCTGCGAGAGCGCCATCGGGAACCCGAACTTGTGTGGCAGCTCGGCGTCGATCGCCTGCCACCTCGCCCCCGCGTCGTCGCTCCGGAACACACCGCTGCTGCGGGAGCCGTCGGACGTCATCGTGTGCGCGTGGAATTGCATGAAGAGCCGGTCGGGGTCCGACGGGTCGAGGACCATCTTGTGAATGCAGAACATGGCGTCCTCGTCGGGCGAACCCGTCATCGTCATCGGGGGAAGACCCTCGTTGAGCGCCGCCCATGACTCGCCTCCGTCAGTCGAGCCGAAGACCCCGACCGCGCTGACGCCGACCCACATGCGGTCCGGGTCGTGAGGATCGACGAGGATCGTGTGGAGGCAGAGCCCGCCGTTCCCGGGCTGCCAGTGCGGGCGCGACGGATGCCGCGTCAGCCCCTCGAGCTCGCGCCAGGAAGCCCCGTCGTCGTCGCTGACGTAGAGGGCGGCGTCGGCCACGCCAGCGTAGATCCGGCCCGAGTGTGGCGCCCGCGTGAGCTGCCAGATCCGCGTGAGGGGGTGCTCGGCGGGCGCGTCGGGAGGTCGCAGCGGAGTCTGGGTCCAGCTCCCGCCGCCATCGCGGGTCTCGCGTACGGTGGCTCCCCACGCCATGTGGGAGGTCCCTACGAGCACCCGGTCGGGATCGGCGGGATCCATGAGGAGCGCGTCCACGCGCCATTCGGGCAGCGACTGGCCCACCAGTCGCCACGTCTGGCGGTCAGCGTCCGAATCGAATGCGTACAGCCCCTTCTCGGTTCCCACACGGAGTACCACGCGCTCGGCCATAGGAGCTCCTCGGAACGGGTCCGTAGCGAATGCCCCGGGACTCGAATCTTCCGGATTTCCGCCCGGCTGCAACCCTGGGGGCCATCAGGGCATCCTACTACGGGAGGCCGAATCCCAGGCTCGGACCATATCGTCGGAGGTATGTCGATGTTCCGCTGGAGCTCGATCGCGCTCGCTGCCGTCCTGTCGATGCCCGTCGTCCTGCGCGCCCAGACGAGCGGACCTGCGCCGCTTCCTGGCGCCAACGGTGCGACCGATGCCCAGGCGCTGGCCACGCCGGCGGCGGGCACGGCCGAGCACGACCGGCTCGCGCCGGTCGCCGAGGCGGTGCGACTGGAGGGCGAGATCGAGCTGGACGGAGAGCTGAACGAGGCGATCTGGCGCACGGCGCCGGCGGTCACGCGCTTCCTGCAGACCGAGCCCCAGAACGGCCGCCCGGCGTCGCAGCCGACCGAGGTGCGCTTCGTCTACGACGACGAGACCCTGTACATCGGCGCCAGGATGTACGATTCGCTGGGACCGCGCGGCGTGGTCGGACGGCTCGCGCGCCGCGATTCCGATCCGCCCGGGGACCGGCTGACGATAAGGTTCGACACGTTCCTCGATCATCTCGGCCAGACGGAGTTCACGATCAATCCGACCGAGACGCGGATGGATGCCTACGGGCCGGGGGGCTCCAATCTCGACTACTCGTGGAATCCCGTGTGGCGCGCCGAAGCGGAGATCGACTCCCTCGGCTGGACGGCCGAGATCGCGATTCCGTTCGCGCAGCTCCGGTTCCCACGCGGAGCCGAGCAGGTGTGGGGCCTCCAGATCGAGCGGGAAGTCAGCCGGCTGAACGAGTTCCAGCTCTGGTCCTTCTGGACCCGCGACCAGCAGGGAGGCCCATCCCGCTACGGCCACCTGACGGGCCTCTCGATCCCCAACGCCAGCCCGAACCGCTTCGAGCTCCTGCCCTACGCCGTCGCGCAGATGGAGACCGCGGCCGAGATCGACGCGGACGATCCGTTCGCTGAGGAGCGCGACCAGGACTACCGCTTCGGGGCCGACCTCAAGTACCTGCTGACGTCGAACCTGACGGTCTCAGCAACCGTGAATCCGGATTTCGGCCAGGCGGAGGTCGATCCCGCGGTCGTCAACCTCTCGGCCTTCGAGACGTTCTTCCCCGAGAAGCGCGAGTTCTTCATCGAGGGGAGCGGGCTGTTCAGTTACGGCGGCCTGTGGTGCTTCACCTGCAGCAACGTCTCCTCGCTGGATCTCTTGTTCACGCGCCGGATCGGGCGAAGCCCGCAAGGCAACGGGCTGGCGTTCGACGCGGGCGATTTCGCCGACGTGCCGGACGCGACCACGATCCTGGGCGCGGCCAAGCTGACCGGGCGGACGCGCGCCGGGACCTCGATCGGGGTCCTCGGCGCGGTCACCGAGCGCGAGCGCGCGGATGTGGCGCTTATGGGTGGAGAGCAATTCGAGCAGGAAGTGGAGCCGCTGACCGGCTACCTGGTCGGACGGGCGAAGCAGGACCTCCTCGACGGAGACCTCCAGGTCGGCGGGATCGTGACCTCGGTCACGCGCAGCTTCGACGACGAGGACCTCGGGGATCTGCTACCCTCGCACGCCGAGGCGGTCGGCGGGGACGCGGAGTGGTGGTGGAACGACCGCACGTACCATTTCCTGGGGAGCGCGGCGGTCTCGAACGTCTCGGGGGACCCCGACGCGATTCTCCGGATCCAGCAGTCGAGCGCGCGCTACTTCCAGCGCCCCGACCGGGAGCACGGCTCCAACGGTCTCTTCACCGACCGCTTCGACCCGACGCTGGAGTCGATCCGCGGCTGGGGGATGTACAGCCGCGTCGCCAAGGAGGCGGGATCGTGGCGCTGGGAGAGCTCCCTCGCCGCGCGCAGCCCGGGGTTCGAGGTCAACGACCTCGGCTTCCAGACACGCGCGGACTGGGTGTGGCTGCACGGAAACATCCAGCGCCGCTGGACCGAGCCGACGAGCCGCTATCGGTACCTGCAAACGACGCTCGGGGCGCAGAACCGTACGAACTTCGACGGGGACCTGGAGGAGCGGCAGCTCCACTGGAGCGCATACGCGGAGCTGCCCAACTACTGGGAGGTCTCGCTGTTCAACATGGCCCGGCCGTCCGCATTCGATCCTCGCGCGACCCGCGGCGGCCCGGTCGTCAAGTCGCCGGCGCACGGATTCCACAGCCTGTTCGTGGCCACCGACTCGCGGAAGCGGTTCGTGGCGTCGGTCGAGCCTACCTATACCTGGATCGAGGAGGGGAAGCGGGAATACGCCCTCTACCTGAACTTCACGTACAAGCCGGCCTCGAACATCTCGCTCTCGCTGGGGCCGTACTTCGAGCACGGCGAGTCCTCGGCCCAGTACGTGACTACGGTCGCGGACGCGACCGCGGAGGCGTTTTACGGCAGCAGGTACGTGTTCTCCGACCTGGATCAGAACACGTTCTCCATGAACACGCGACTCGACTGGACGTTCACGCCCAGGATGTCGCTCGAGCTCTTCCTCCAGCCCTTCTTCTCGAGCAACGAGTTCTCGCGTTTCAAGGAGTTCGCCGCCCCACGCACGCTCGACAAGCTCGTGTACGGCGAGGACATGGGGACGATCGCGCTGAACGAAGGCGTCTACGCGGTCGATCCGGACGACGCGGGACCCGCGCAGACGTTCACTTTCGACGATCCCGACTTCAGCTTCAGCTCGCTGCGCGGGAACCTGGTCTATCGCTGGGAGTACGTGCCGGGATCGACGCTGTTCCTCGTATGGACGCAGGACCGCAACACGGAGCTCGGCGAAGGGGATTTCGACCTGGGCAGGGACGCCGACGACCTGTTCTCTACGGCCGCCGACAACGTGTTCCTCGTCAAGCTGACGTACTGGCTGGGGATCTAGCGCTGGTTTCTCGGAACGGACGCGGAGCGGGCTAGATCTTCTCGAGAAGGGCCAGGTAGCGGGGCTCCTCCCGGAGCGGATCGAGGTCGCTGTCATGCTCGATCCACTCTCTCGTCACACGCCCTACCGCGGCGGCCTTCTCGAGGCAGTCGATCGCGGTCTCCTTCTCGCCCGACAGGGAATAATAGCAAGCCAGGTTGTAGAGGACTCCGCGGTCATCGGGACTCAGTTCGAGCGCCCGCTTCGCCCACTCGTCGGCGGTCTCCGTCTCGCCCACTTCCATGAGCGCGTGTGCCCCCAGAACGAGCGCGCGCACGTCGTCGGGGTTGAGCTTGATTTGCTTCTTGACCAGCCGCACGCCACGCTCGAAGGCGGCGCGCACCTCCGCCTCCCGCCCGAGAGATCGGTAGACCTGGGTGACGAGCAGCGGAGCTTGATAATCGTCCGGTCGTACGGCAATTGCGCCTTCGAACATCTGGGCGGATGTCTCGTACTTGCCCTGCATCAGGGCCGCACGGCCGTAGAAGTAGTAGGCCTCGTACAGCGTCGGGTCCAGGCGGATTGCGGTGTCGAACTCCCGCTGCGCCTCCTCGTACTGTTTCCGCAGCGTAAGCACGTGCCCCCGAGCGGCATGAGCTTCGGCCAGATCCGGATCCAGCTCGAGCGCCTTGAGGCTCGCCTCGTCGGACCGGTCGAGAACCGCCTCGTCCTTCTCGTACCACATGTACAGTACCACGGCGGTGTCCGCCAGTCCGGCATAGGCGAGAGCGAACCCGGGGTCGATCGCGATCGCACGGGAGAATTCCTCCAGGGCAGGTTTCAGCCCCCCGCGCTGATCGTGCAGGAACCTCCGGCCGCGCAAGTAGCAGTCGTAGGCGTTGATGTCCGCGGTCGGGGCTTTCTCGATCGCGCGCTCCTGCTTGGGGCTGAGTGTGATCTCCAGCGCGTCCACGATGCTGCGCGCGATCTCGTCCTGCACGGCGAAGATGTCCTCGAGCTCGCGGTCGAACGTCTCGGACCACATATGAAAGCCGGAGTCCGCTTCGATAAGCTGCGCCGTGATGCGGATCCGCTTGCCCGCGCGGCGGACGCTGCCTTCGAGGACGGTCTTGACCCCCAACTCCCTGGCGATCGACTGGACACCGATCTCCTGCTTCTTGAAAGCGAAGGACGACGTGCGGGCGGACACCTGGAGCTGGGGCAGCTTGGTCAGGAGGTTGATGAGCTCCTCGGAGATTCCGTCGCTGAAGAATTCGTTCTCCGGATCCGAGCTCCAGTTCGCGAACGGAAGGACTGCGATGGATCGCTTCTCCGGGGCCTGATCCTTGACCTCCGCTCCGGGCGCCCGGTTGGGGTCGAAGCGAAACCCGTAGACCCGGACCGGACGGGCGATGTTCTTGACCGTGACTTCGCCGAGGTCGCGGAACGGGACGTCCACCCTTCCCCGGGCCAGGTCCCAGGCACCCTGAGAGATGCAGATCCCGCCGGGGTCCGAGATGTTCTCGAGCCGCGCCGCGACATTGACCCCGTCCCCGAAGATGTCATCGCCGTCGATGATGACGTCTCCAAGGTTGATCCCGACGCGGAACTGCAGCCGCCGATCTTCCGGGATTTCCGCGCCGCGTTCGGCCATGCTCTGCTGCACGTCAACCGCGCAGCGCAACGCGTCGACCACGCTAGGGAATTCCACTAGAAGTCCGTCGCCCGTGGTCTTCACGATCCGGCCATGGCGTTCCGCGATCGCCGGATCGACGACGTTCGCCCGAACTTCTTTGAGGGACGTGAGCGTCCCCTCTTCGTCGCGACCCATGAGACGACTGTAGCCGACTACGTCCGCTGCGAGGATCGCCGAGAGTCTGCGCTCCATGGCATTCACCGACTCGTCAAGACGTTGGGGAGGTTCTCGTGAATGTCGGGGCCGTTCGAATCTACCGTGAGGAGCAGGACCGAGGCCATCGAGGAGTGCCGATGGATCGCTACAAGGAGTCGCGTCATTGTACCGCGAGGATCGCGCTCGCGAGGGGATCGCCGACCCGGATCTCGCGTCCGGGCAGGACGCGCGGATCGAGGTCGAAGCGGCCGGCCTCGAGCAGCACGACGACGCTCGAGCCGAGGTGGAACGCCATGAGCTCGTCGCCCGCGTCGAGCTCGAGCGGCGGGTCGTAGCGGCGCGAGTCGATCGCGCGCCCCCGCGCCGCTCCTTCGCGGGCCCGATTCGTCACCCCGCCGCGGGGTCCATTCCAGGCCGGATCGAAGATCGACTCGATGCGTCCCACGTTCGTTGCCCCTACCGCGACGACGGCGACGCCGCCCGCCGTTCCGTCCAGCTCGCAGACCACGCGTTCGTTGCGCGCGAAGAGGCCCGGCACCGCGGCCACCGAAGGCGGGTTGACCGGGAGCAGGTTCCCGGGCACGTGCCGCGCCGCACCGATCGAGCCCCGCGTCGGCGAATGAATGCGGTGGTAGTGCCGGGGCGCGAGGTAGAGCGTCACGAACCATCCGCCGTCCAGGCTCGCGGCGAGGCGGTCGTCAGCGAGCAGGTCCTCGAGCGTGTACTCGATGCCCTTGGTCTGGACGAGGCGCCCCTCTGCGGTGCGCCCGGCCTGCCCCACGATGCCGTCGACCGGCGACCCCGCACCCGAAGGATCCGCCCTCCAGGGCCGCGCGCCGGGACGGAGCCGGCGCACGAAGAAGGCGTCGAGCGACGCGTACTCTTCGAGCGGCAGCTCGGCCTCGCCGGGGTCCGCCCCCACCGCCCGCGCGAACGCCGAGAGGACCGGCCGCCGCATGACGTGGGGAATGGGCACATCCGCGATGCGGCCGGCGAAGCGCGACAGGGCGCCCTGCGGCAGCCGCTCGAGCGCGGCGATCGCGGCGCTCCAGAAGGCGAGGCGTGGTTTCGACACGGCTGGCCGGTATGTTAGCCCACACGACCCAAGCAGCCACTTCTCGCGTTCGGAGGGAATCCATGAGGCGCCGCCTCGCACTCACCCTTACCGCGCTCTCCGTGTTCGCGGTGCCGTCCCTCGCGCAGCAGCCGGAAGCGGCGGTCGACGAGCTGGCGGTCCGGGCGGTGGTTCAGGAATTCAAGGACGCGCTGGCGGCCGGCGACTCGACCGCCGCCCTCGGCCATCTGCACCCCGACCTCGTCGTCTACGAAGCGGGTCACGCCGAGACGCTCGCCGAGTACCGCGCCGGCCATCTCGCCGCCGACATGGAGTTCAGCGCTGCCGTCGAGACCACGGTGCTGGAGCAGGGCGTGATCGTGCGTCCCGACATGGCGCTATGGGTGAGCGAGAGCGAATCGGAGGGCGAGTTCCGCGGCCGGGCGATCGACTCGCACGGCACCGAGACGATCGTCCTGCTGCCGACGGACGCCGGCTGGAAGATCCTGCACGTCCATTGGTCCAGCCGCTGATCGGACGCGCCCGGAAACTCCCCGGTCCTACGGCGAAATGGAAGCGGATGCCTGGGTCGAGGGCGCGCTGACGTCTATCCGCTGATCCACGAACAGCTCTCCCACAGGGGAGCGCACCTCGAGGTGGTACTCGCCGGGCTCGGACGGGCGGAACTCGAAGTCCATCGTCTCGCCGACGCTTATTGGGGTCCGGTCGGCCAGCCGCATCTTGCGTTGGCGAGCCGGCAGCGCGGCTCCGTCCTTCCCGAGGGCTCGCCAGAAGACCGGGAAGCCGTCGTGCAGGAGTCGGAACTCGGCGCCGGCGTTGAACAGCGTGATGTTGATGAGCCGCAGGCGGTAGACCACGCCGGCCGTGAGCGCCAGTGGTCCGGGAGCGCGGCTGCCGTTCAGGAGCGGAAGCATGTCAGGGTCTGAGCCCGTGCTGAGCATGAGGACCCGATCGGTCTCGGGATCCCATGGCTGGCCGGGCTCCAGCACGACGAAGGCCCCATAGAGCCCCGCGCTCTGCTGGCGGATGTCGTTGAAGTGCGTGTGGTACATGTACGTGCCCGCGCGGGGTGGAGTGATCCGCATCTCGAAGGAGTCCCCCGGCAGGATCGCGGGCGTCGTCGCGCCGAGGTAGCCGCCGATCCCGGCCACGCCGTCGAAGTAGCTGTCGATCTCGAGTCCGTGCCAGTGGATCTGGGTCGGCTCGTCGAGCCGATTGAACACGCGCACCGCGGTCGGCTCGCCGACCCAGGTCACGAGCGTCGGCCCCGGCCACGCGACCGGACCGGGGGGCGGATCCCCGTCTTCACCAGCGAGGACGAAGGCGAACCGGCGCCTCTCGTCGGGAAGCGAATCGCTTCGCACGAAGAGGCGCAGCAGCCGTCGCGGATGGACCTCGTAGGCGTAGTCCTCCGGCGGCCGGACCGTGATTCCCATCACGAGGCCGCCCATCCCCTCGACGACATGGTGGTTGGGATCCTCGGCATGGACGCCGTGGAGCAGCGCGTCCTCCCGCGCCGCGCCGTCCGCGTAATCCCCGGGGAGGGCGTTCGGAACGACGTGGTAGCTGATGTGGCAATGGAAGGGCCAGCCGCCCGGCCGGTCGGCCAGCCACGAGATGTCGGCGGTCTCTCCGACCCGCATGAAGTGCGTGGCATTGAGCCGGCGCTCGCCCGGCCAGACGGGGTCTGCGCGCTGGATGCCTCCCACGGCATCGACGTCGAAGAAGTAGCCATGGAGGTGCATCGGATGGCCGCGGTCGGTCAGGTTGATCAGCCGCCAGTGGACCGAGTCGCCGAGCGCGTACTCCAGTCGCTCGGTCAGAGGCCAGGGCCGGCCGTTTATCGTCATCGTCTCGGTCTGCCAGTCGAGCTCCTGCCCGGCCGGCGGGCGGTCGAACCAGATCGACATCACCATCACCCTGTCGCGACCGGCGACCGCCCCCGGCGGATCCACGATCAGCGCGCCGTTCAGCTGGCTGTCCTCGAAGAGCCGCGAGTCGGGCTGCTCGAAGACCAACCGGGACCCGGTCGTCGTCCCCCAGTAGTAGTAGGTGCCCTGGACGTCGGCGACGAAGCGCGCCGCGCGCTCCTCGCCGGCGGGCACGACGAGCGAGTCCATGTCCGCGACGTGGCGGGCGGCGAGACCATGGACGACCAGCGCAACGTCGAGGGGATTCGAGACGGTGACCCGGATCTCGGTGCCGAGCGGCACGCGGATCATGGGGCCTGGGTTCTGCGGATCGCGGCCGATCTCGCGGAAGGCGAGGACCTCGACGCCGGCGCGGCCGTCTCCGAGGTAGCGCCATTCGCCACGTACGAGCTCGAGGCGCAACGTCAGGACGCCGTCGACGAGCGTTCCGGCGGGGCGGTCGTTGTCGTTCCAGCGTATGCGGGGAAGGTCAGGATCTGCGAACGCCGGCGTCGCAGCCACGGCCAGGCTCAGCCCGGCCAGGGCGACGCGAATCCACGCAGCCGGTCGACGCACGCGGCTCCTGTCGGTGGGAATTAACTGCTCTAGCGGGAAACAACACATGGTACGCGACCGATATCCGTCCACGCAAGCGAGTCGGCCCTTCTATGCCCGGGCGGACATCCACCGTCCGCGCTTGAAGGCCTGCCCCGCGATCACGGGAACCGCCGAGTACGCCACGGCGATGGCAACGAACACCCCCATCGGTCCCATTCCCGCGCGGGAGAGGAACCACGCAGCCGGCAGCTCGAGCGCCCAGAAGCACGCGATGTTTATCCAGGTCGGCGTGCGCGTGTCGCCGGCGCCGTTGAACGACTGCTCGAGCACCATGCCCCAGCCGTAGAACGGAAACCCGAGGGCCACGATGCGAAGCCCCATGACCGCCCACCGGGTCGTCGCCGGATCGTCCGTGAAGAGCCGCACGATCCAGGGAGCGAAGGCGACGAACACGAGTCCCACGGCGCCGAGCGCGAGCGCGCTCCACCAGCCGGCGAGGCGCACGGATCGGATCGCCCGCTCCGGCTTGCCCGCGCCGAGTCCCTGGCCGACCATCGTGGCGGCCGCGTTCGACAGGCCCCAGGACGGCATGAGCGCGAAGATGATGACGCGGATCGCGATCGTATACCCGGCCACGACCTCGGTCCCGTACCCGGCCAGGATCCGGATCAGCGCGATCCAGCTCGCCATGCCGACGAAGACCTGGAACGTCCCCGTGGCGCTCAGGTTCACGAGCCGGGAGAGGAGCGCGGTGTCGAGGCCCATGTGACGGCGCCGGATCCGCACTCGGGACCCCGGCCGCAAGAGCGTCGCGAGCTGCACGACGACCGCCGTGCCGCGGCCGATCGTGGTCGCCACCGCCGCCCCCGTCAGCCCCATCTCGGGGAACGGACCCAGGCCGAAGATCAGGAACGGGTCGAGCACGATGTTGATCCCGTTGGCGAGCCACAGGAGCCGCATCGCGATCGCCGCGTCCCCGGCGCCGCGGAAGACCGCGTTCAGCAGGAACAGCAGCATGATGGTCGCGTTTCCGCCCAGAAGGACGCGGGCGTATCCCGATCCTTCCGCCACGACCTCCGGCTCGGCGCCGAGGAGGGCCAGGAACTGGGGCGCGAACAGGATGCCGCAGAGCCCTATGGCCGCGGAGAGCCCGACGCCGAGAGCGATCGCTTGCACTGCGGAGCGCGCCGCCCCCTCCGGATCGCCCGCACCGATCCGGCGCGCGACCATCGCGGTCACGCCGATCGAGAGGCCGATCGCGATCGTGTAGACGAGCGTGACGATCGACTCGGTGAGGCCGACGGAAGTGATCGCCCCGGCACCCAGGCGCGAGACCCAGAAGATGTTCGTCAGAGCGAACACCGATTCGAGCGCGGTCTCCAGCACCATCGGGATCGCGAGCATGAGGAGCGCGCGCCCGACCGGGCCCTGGGTGTAGTCCAGCGACGATCCTCGCAGGGCCTCCTTGAGGAGCGCGATCCTCCCCTGGTCAGGCGCCGGCTCCTGCGGCGCGAGAGCTTCTTCGGGAAGCACTTCTTCGCTATCGGACATGACGGCCTCGTGAACGTCTGGACTCGACGGCGATCGATGCGCGGGCGTTCACGGAGGCGAAGCGAAGACGCTTCTTCCGCGGGCTACGGCAATGTTCCTCCGAGGAGGAACAGCGGCGGTTCTGTCAGACGGGGAAGATGCCGACCGTGAGCGCCCGCGCGGGGTTAGACGAAGGACCGATCCAGATGAGGATCGGCGATTCGTCGGATGCTGATGCGCATGGCGGTGACTCTCACGTTCGCCTCTCGAGACGGGGTCAGCAACGAGCGTCCATCATAGGCGATCGAGAGGGAGCGCGTCAACCGTGTTCGGGGCATGACAACCCGACATGGACCGCGATGCGATACTTTGCCCTGCAATTGCGGGAATCGGATCGTCACGGTGGCGGAGGAGGGCACATGGCAATGGACGCGGTTTCGGCGGCTTCGGCGGGCACCCACGATCTCGGGGACGGACTCGTGGTGAACCGCCTGGGGTACGGCGCGATGCGGATCACGGGCAAGGACGTCTGGGGACCTCCCGAAGACACCGATCACGCGATTCGCGTGCTGCGCCGCGCGACCGAGCTCGGCGTGAACTTCATCGACACGGCGGACTCCTACGGGCCGAGCGTTTCCGAGGAGCTGATCGCCGAGGCGCTCGAGGGGTACGGCGACGTCGTCGTGGCGACCAAGGGGGGACTGAGGCGACCCACGGCTCCCGAGTGGACGAACGATGCGCGGCCTGAGCATCTCCGCGTGGCCCTCGAGGGCAGCCTCAAGCGGTTGAGGGTCGAGCGCATCGATCTGTATCAGCTCCACGCCCCCGATCCCGACGTGCCGTACGAGGAATCGATCGGGGCGCTGAAGGAGATGCAGGACGAAGGGAAGATCCGGCTCATCGGGGTTTCGAACGTGGATCTGGACGAGCTCGAGATCGCGCGCGGTATCGTGGATGTGGTCAGCGTGCAGAACCGTTACAACCTGGCCGACCGCTCTTCCGACGAGGTGCTGGACCGCTGCGAGGAGCTCGGGATCGCGTTCCTTCCGTGGTTCCCGCTCGCCACGGGCGACCTGGCGAAGGGTGGACGCCGCGGACCGGGACGCGCCCTGGCGCGGATCGCCGAGCGCCTGGAGGCCACCCCCGCGCAGGTCGCGCTGGCGTGGCTGCTCGCGCGCTCCCCGGTCATGATCCCCATTCCCGGGACGACGAGCCTCGGCCATCTCGAGGAGAACGTCGCAGCCGCCGCGCTCCAGCTGTCCGAAGAGGACTATGCGGAGCTGGAGGAGGCGGCATGAAGGTCCGACGGTGGCTGAATGCCGCGTTCGCGGCCATGGCGGCGCTGGTCTTCGCTGCGACCGCCTCCGGACAGGAGTCCCGCTTCCGGCTCAACCCGTACGTCGGCTGGTACCACTTCGATGAGAGCTCCTTCGAAGAGGCCTTCGAGACGTCGGACGTCGAGTCCGATCCGATCTACGGACTCAGGCTGGCGATCGGCGGGATCGGCGGATGGTCTCTCGACGCCGCGTACGGACGTACGAAGATCGACGCGCAGGATCTGGTCCTGTCGGGCGACGACGTGGCTTTCTCGACCGACGCGACGATCCAGCTCTTTTACGGCGCGCTGAACTGGCACCTGCCGCTGACGGGGCCGCTCGATCTGTTCCTCTCGGGGGGAGTAGGTGGGATCGACACCGACTTCGACGGCGAGGGCGGAGGCACGGACGTGCTCCTCAATTACGGCGCGGGGGTGGCGATCCCGATTGGGTCGCTGCGCATCCGGGCGGACCTCAAGGACCAGGTCGACTTCTGCGAGGCGCCCGAGGAGTTCGACGCCGATGCGATCGATGCCTGCTTCGAGGACGACGCGCTCCACAACATCGAGCTTACGGGCGGGATCGAGATCCCGCTGTAGCCGATTTCCACCACGTCCTCTCAGGCCACCCTCGCGCTGGCATTCCTCCTGGCCACGCCGGCTCTGGCGTGTTCCCAGGGACCTATCCCGGTCGAGGAATCCACGCATCCGGTGGGGTTTCGCGTGTACCGCCTTCCGGTGCCGTCCCGACCCTTCCACTTCCATCCCGAAGCGGAGGCGGGAGCCCGGCCCATTCAGGTGTACAGCTGGTACCCTGCCGCCGATTCGTGCCCCGCACCGATGGAATGGGGCGACGTGGTGGAATGGGTCGGGGTCGAAGGCGGACACGAAGCCCTGGACGCCGAGCGCGCGGAAGCGGGACGGAACGAGTTCGTCGCCTGGATCGGCTCGCTGGAAGGGGACACGACCGCCGCGCGGAGTGCGCTGGGCTTCCCTGTCCGGGCGTGTGAGGACGCCGCAGTGGCGCGAGGCCGGCATCCTCTCGTTCTCCTGTCCGTCGGCAGGGACGACTCACCCGCGATGCACGCTTTGTTGGGGGAGGAGCTAGCGGCCCGCGGTTGGGCGGTCTTCTCGACCGGCGGGCTCGGCGCCCGCCGCCGCGCGATGGAATTCGGGCCGCCGGACATCGAGGCCCAGCTCGAAGACCTCAGGGCGGTGGCGTCCCTCGCGGAATCCTTCGACTTCGTCGATCCGGCTCGGCCCGCGGTCGTGGGGTACAGCTTCGGCGGCGGCGTGGCTCTCCTCTACTCGATGGCGGACACGACGGTATCGGCGGTCGTCAGCCTGGATGGATCGATCGGCTTCGCGGATCGCGTGCCGACGTACGTCGAGCTGCCTGGGTGGCGTCCCGAACGGGCGCTCGCTCCGGTCCTTCACCTGAGGGCGCCGGACGAGGACCGCAAGGACCTCTCGGCGCTCGAGTCGATCGCCGCGCCGCTGCGAGTCGAAACCGTCCCCGGGGCCATGCATCCGGACTTCACCGACCTCGGTCCCATGTCGTCGGCCGGTCTGGCGGTGCCGGCGATCGGTCTCGACGACGAGGACGGAGACGAGATCCATGCGGCGATCCTCGCCGCGACCGTGGCGTTTCTCGCGGAGCATCGGCGGCCTTCCGAGGAAGACTAATCTCCGGTCGCCCGAATTCGGGCGAACACGCGAGAGTTCCGCAGGGCCATGACCACCGCGAGTCACTCGCTCCACTAGGAGCCGGTCGCTCGTTCGAGCGAGGTCGGCTAAGATCACGGCCATGCGCGCTATGTGTCCAAGAGCCGGGCACTCGCGTCGCGACGCTGCGCTCGGCATCGTGGCGCTCGCCGGAGCCGTAGCGCTGGGGTGCGCCGCGCTCGAGCAGCTGGGGATCCAGGCGCTGCGGTTCGAGTCGGCCGACGACCGCGGCACAGAGCTCCGGCTCCTCGATCCTTCCCCGGGTCGCCCCCTCGGCGGCGCCGCCCTTCGTCTGTGGGCGCACGTCGAGAACCCGAACGGGTTCGGACTGCGGTTGACGGAAGTGGCGGGCGACCTCTCGATCGCCGACGCCGGCGCTCTCGATGTCGAGTTCCCGCTCGGCCTGCCGCTCGTCGCCTTCCAGGACACCGTCATTCCGCTCGACGTTGCGATCGGGTTCGACGATCTGCCGTCCCTCGCCCGGATCGCGCGCGCGGCGATAGGCGGCGATCGGCTGGACTACCGGCTGGACGGGACGTTCGCGGTGGAAGCCGGCAGGTACGGTCAGCCGCGCTTTGGGCCGTGGACGCTGCTCGAAGGGGAGATCCGCGTCCGGTGAGGAGACTTGGCTTCGTAGTCCTGGCGCTCTTGCTCAGTCCTTCGGTTGCAGCGGGTCAGCAGCGTGCCGGCGGCCTGCCGGCGGTCCCGCTCACCAGGGCAGAGGCTACGGATTACGTCGAAAGTTCGACGTATGACGATGTGGTGACGTTCCTGAACGCCGTCCAGGACGCGGGTCCGGATATCCACATCGGGTCGTTCGGCTACTCCTATGAGGGAAGGCGGCTTCCGCTCGCCGTCTGGGGCGCGGAGGCCGCGACGGCCGAGGCGGTGCGTTCCACGGGCAAGACCCGCGTGCTCGTCATGGCCAACATCCATGCGGGGGAGGTCGAGGGGAAAGAGGCGGTCCTCGAGCTCCTGCGAGCGATCGCGGCGGGAGAGCATGCCGCGTGGCGCGACTCGCTCGTGGTCCTGTTCGCGCCGATCTACAATGCGGACGGGAACGAGCGCGTGCGGCTCGACAACCGGCCGGACCAGCTGGGCCCCGTGGGCGGGATGGGTCAGCGTCCGAACGCGCAGGGCTTCGACCTCAACCGCGACTACATGAAGCTGGAGACGCCCGAGGCGCGCTCGCTGGTCGGACTGTTCACCGCATACGATCCGCACGTCACGATCGACCTGCATACCACGAATGGCACCTATCACGGCTACCACCTCACGTACTCGCCCCCTCTGCATCCCGGCACGGACCCGGCGATCTCGGGCTTCGCGCGCGAGCGCTGGCTGGCCGAAGTCACGCGCACCCTGTCATCGGAATGGTCGATGTGGTACTACGGGAACCTGCCGGACTTCGAGGGCTTCGAGGGCCCTCGCGGCTGGTACACATTCAGCCACCAGCCGCGATTCGGCAGCAACTACGAGGGCCTGCGCAATCGGATAGGCCTGCTGTCCGAAGCCTACTCCTATCTGCCTTTCGATGAGCGGATCGCGGTGACCCACGACTTCGTCGTCGCCTCGCTGGACTTCGCGGCCGCGCGCGCGAGCGAGATCCGGCGCCTTACCGACGCGGCCGACGCGGTGGACATCTCGGGCAGCGAGCTGCCGGTCCGCGCGGAGCACGCGTGCGGGGCGGAGGTCGAGATCCTGATGGGCGAGGTGGCGGCCGAGCGGCATCCGTACACGGGCGAGCGGATGCTGCGGCGGCTCCCGGTCCAGCGGCCGGACACGATGCTCGACTGCACGTCGTTCCGGGGGACCGAGACCGCGCGGGTCCCCGCGATCTGGATCGTGCCCGCCGATCTCGAACCCGCCATCGATCGCCTAGCCGCGCACGGCGTCAGGATGTCGACGCTCGTCGAGCCGCTGACGATCGACGTGGAGGCATTCGCGATCACGCGCTCGACGCAGGCGGAGCGCGAGTTCCAGCAGCACCGCGAGCGCACGCTCGAGGGCGTCTGGGAAGCGTCGCGCGAAGAGCTGGCGGCCGGAACCGTGATCGTGCCGAGCGCCCAGCCCCTCGGGCGGCTGGCGTTCTACCTGCTGGAACCGCGCAGCGACGACGGTCTGGTGGCGTGGAACATCCTGGACGAGGCGCTGGAGGGATCGACTCGCTACCCGATCCTGCGCGCCTCGCGCGTGCCCGCCGCCGATGCTATGGAGTCGAGCGGGAACCCGCGAGCGGGATCAGAATGAGCGAATCGGAGGGGACCGGCTGCTGCCCAGGCCGGTAGTAGCTCATGTCGACGACGCAACACCGGAGAGGCGTGCCGAACGCCGCGGTGAGCCTCAGATATGCCGGCCGGGAACCGGCGGGGAATGCCTTGGCCGGCGCGTACGAGGCGGTCCAGAAGACGAGGGAGTCGGCTTCCTGCTGGCCGAAATCGGTCCGGTCGACGAACGCGATCGCATCCCCGTCCCAGGTTGCGTCGTGGAAGCGCACCATCCACCGGCGTCCCCACAGCGCATACTCGAAATAGCCCGACAACTGGCCGGCCTCGCGCTCGACGAGTACGTCGAACGTCCCCGTGGGGCTGTCCAGCGTCGTCGTCCACGTCCCGACGACGGGCGCCGGGTCGACGGCGAAGCCCTCGCGCAGCGGGTCGGTGACGGCCTGCTGGCAGCTCAGCAGCGCCGGAAGCAGGAAGAGCAGCGGAGTAAGGCGGAGCACGACGAAAGAATACCGCGGCCAGTGGACGAACGCCCACCCACCGCTGACTCCTATTTGCGTGCGCGCTGCCTATCTGCCCTGCGAGGCGGCTACTCCTGGGAGAGCCTCAGGGCATAGATCGACTGCCAGGTGCCGCCGCCGTTATCGGCGATCAGGAGCAGGGATCGCTGGCCGTTCGCCAGCCGCGGCCCCAGCGCCATCCCCTCGAAGTTCGACACCGGCAATCCGAAGCGGCGCTCGAAGAGCAGTGTCTTGTGCGCCGGTTCCCAGTCCGTCCGCCCGGCCAGGCCGCTGCGGTATGGCGGGACCGATACGTCGGTGGCCTCTTCCAGGTCGGCCAGGTAGATGCGGATCCGGAAGCCCGCCATGCCCGAGGCGTCGCCCACGAGCCCGCGCTCGAGCACGAGCAGCCGCTCGTCGTCGAGCGCCACGATGGCGGACACTCCGTTCCGGTCCTCGCCCAGCGCGCCCGCGGGGCTCGTTATCGCGTGATCGGTGGGGTCCGTGACATACGCGGCCTGCCTCGTCGGGGCCCCCTCCGCTACGATCTCCTGGATGCGGACGATCGTCCCGGCGGTGGGGGAGGCCAGCGGCCCGTCGATGGCCAGCGCCTCTTCGTTCGCGGTCCACATCGTCCCGTCGTCTTCTTCCCTCGTGAGCGCCTCGAAGCCGTAGTTCGCGCGGATCGCCGAGTACACCGAGAACGGGGCGTCGGCCCCGGGTGCGAGGCGGCTCAGCTCGCGACCGCTCCGGGGGTCCACCTCGACGAGGGATGGCCGCGCGACGTCGCCGCCGTCGCGCTCGTCCGCGATCCATACTGTCCGGTGCTCGGGATTGTAGATCACGTCCTCGCGGTCGGCGCTCTGTCCCCGTCCGGTGAGGGGTCGACCCTCGAAATCGAGGAGAGGGATCGGGCGGTCGAACGAGACCGATCGCACACGTCCCGTCTGCTGGTCGATGGCGATATCCAGGAAGTACAGCGCGGCGTGGTCGTCACCGACGGCCACGTAGCGATCGCCTTCCACGCGCGCGAAACCGCTCAGCTCCTCGGCGACCAGTCGCGGGTCCGCGCTGCCGCCGCCGGTGAAGTTGAAGCGGCCGACGTCGACGATCTGCACCTGGGCCGCGGCCGGAGACGCGTTGCACCCCGCCGCGAGGAGAGTCACGACTGACGTCAGGATCGACCGGGGCGAGCTCCGCATGCCGCGCATGATAGACAGTCGATCAGCGGTCGAGCCACTTCGTCATGAGGTGCCGGCGATGATCGACGAACCCGCGCCGCGCGTACAGCCGCCTGCCGTCCGGGTTGTCGTGATCGACTTCGAGGTGCAGGGCGGCGATCCCCGTGTCCCGGCAGCGCGCTTCCATCGCGTCCAGGACACGATTCCCGATGCCTCTGTCGCGCCACGCGGGTCGGACGTAGAGCTCGTCGACGAAGGCGTCGCGCCCGCCGTATTCGAGGCTGAAGCCGCAGCAGAGGACGCCGTAGCCCACCGGCTCCAGGCCCGCGCGCGCGAGCCAGGCCCCGCCGTGGAGCGGCTCGCTCCACAGCTCCGCCAGCGATCGGCGCAGGACGGACTCGTCGAACGGCAGCCTCTCGCCGGCGTAGAACTCCCGCATGAGCGGCAGGAGCTCGTCGAGATCGGGCGGCGCCGCCCGGGCGACCTGCACCGTCGTGGATGCGTTCATCGGCGGTCTTTCCTGCGCTTGCTGGGGTCGGAACCGCAATCTATGTTCGCCCGAGCCATGCCGCTCGACCTCCACGACCCGTCCCGGCGCGTCTATGACGACGTTCTCGAGGGGCTCGGGAACACCCCGCTGATCCGCCTCAACCGCGTGACGCGCGGGATCCGGACACCCGTGTACGCGAAAGCCGAGCATCTGACCCCGGGCGGCAGCGTCAAGGACCGCATCGGGGTGCCGATCATCGCGGCGGCGGAGGAGTCGGGTCGCCTCAAGCCCGGAGGCACGATCGTCGAGGCCACGGCCGGCAACACCGGCCTCGCGCTGGCGATGGCGGCGGCGATCAAAGGCTACAAGTGCGTGTTCGTGATGCCCGACAAGATGAGCCTCGAGAAGCAGCGGCTGCTCAAGGCGTTCGGCGCGCGCATCGTGGTCACGCCGACCGCGGTCCCGCCCGATCATCCCGATTATTACCTGAACACCGCCCGCAAGATCGCCGAGGAGACGCCCAACGCGATCTTCGCCGATCAGTTCTACAACCGGGCCAACACCGATGCTCACTACGCGACGACGGGCCCGGAGATCTGGCGGCAGACAGAGGGTCGGATCGCGGCGTTCGTCGCGGGCATGGGCACCGGCGGCACGATCAGTGGCGCGGGCCGCTATCTCAAGGAGCGGAACGCGGACGTGAAGGTCGTCGGCGCCGACCCCGTCGGATCGATCCTGAAACGCTACAAGGAGACGGGTGAGATCGGCGAAGGGAAGACATACATGGTCGAGGGAATCGGAATGGACAAGGTCCCCGCGACGCTCGACATCGAGTACGTCGATGAGATCCGGAACGTTGCCGACAAGGAATCGTTCCGCATGGCGCGCAGGCTGACTCGGGAAGAGGGGCTCTTCGTCGGCGGCTCGTCGGGCACGATCACGCACGTGGCGCTCGAGGTGGCGCGGGAGCTGGACGATCCCGACCGTTGCGTCGTGACCATGCTCTGCGACGTCGGGGAGCGCTACCTCTCGAAGTTCCATTCCGACGAATGGATGCGGGAGAACCGCATGCTGGAGGACGAGCGGGTCGAGGTCGCCTACCTGCTCGAGCGCAAGGCGCGGGCCGAGGCTCCGCCTCTGATCGCGATCGACGACAAGGCCACGGTTCGCGAGGCGCTGCGGCTCATGGAGAAGTACAACGTGAGTCAGATCCCGGTGATTTCCGACAGCGATCAGCTCGGCAGTCTGTCGGAGGGCGCGCTCCTGAACCGCGTCCTGGCCGAACCGGAGGCGATCGACCGCCCGCTCTCCGGCTACCTGGAGCCGCCGTTCCCCACGGTCGACGAATCGGCGAGCATGAAGCTCGTGATCGGGCATCTGACCTCGGGGGACAGCGCCCTCCTGGTGTGCAGGGGCCGACAGTTCGTCGGCATCCTGACGAAGTTCGACGTACTGCACTACGTCACGAACGGAGGTGGGTTGTGAAGCACACGACCTTGATATGGCTCGCGGCCCTGCTGGCAGGCATCGCCGGCTGCTCTGACGACGACGGCCCTGCCGGCCCCGCAGGTAAGGAGCTCATTTTCGTCCTTTCTGCCCCGAGCTCGGTGCCGACCAAGCAGCTGGTACAGATCGAGGTCCGGGTCACGGAGGCGGCGCTCGTGAATTACCCGTTGACCGTGACGTTCGAGGAAGCCAACGAGGACCAGACCTTCGCGGTGGTGGCGACCGTGCTCCTGCAGAAGCCGGAGGATACCATCGCGAGGATCTCCGAAGAGGCGGCCCGGGATCCACTCTACCGCGTCACGATCTGCGAGGCCGGAGGGGCGGCGCAGCTCTGCGTGGAACGGACCGCTCAGGTCGACGTTCTCGACTTCCCCTGAGGAGCCAGGCCGAGCCCGGCGGCCGGGACTGAGCCCGTGAGCGTCGACCGCTCACGGCTTCCCACCGAAGGGAACAACCCCCGTACCGCGGACATCGACACCCTCGAGCCGCGCGCGATCCTCGACCGGCTCCACGCCGAGGATCGCCGAGCGGTGGAGGCCGTGGGGGAGGTGTTGGACGATGTCGCCACCGCCGTGGACATCGTCGTGCGCGCGTTTCGATCCGGCGGCCGGCTGGTCTACATCGGCGCGGGGACGAGCGGACGGCTCGGGGTGCTCGATGCGGCGGAGTGCCCGCCGACCTTCGGCACGGAGCCGACCATGGTCCAGGCGATCCTGGCGGGCGGACCGGAAGCGATGTGGCGCTCGCGCGAGGGCGCCGAAGACTCCGCCGAGGAGGGCGCGGCCGCGATCGCCGAGCGAGACGTCGATTCGCGCGACGTCGTGTTCGGGATCGCGGCAGGATCGACGACACCGTTCGTGATCGGGGCGCTGCGGGAGGCGATCCGGCGCGGCGCCGCAACGGTGTTCCTGACCTGCGTGCCCCCGGCGGACGTGCCGATCGCGTCCCAAGTCCACGTCGTGGTGGCGCCCCTGACCGGCCCGGAGGCGATCGCCGGATCGACCCGCCTCAAGGCGGGTACGGCGACCAAGCTCGTGCTCAACATGGTGACGACGGCGGCGATGGTGCGGCTCGGGAAGACGTACGGGAACCTGATGGTCGATCTTCGGGTCACCGCCGCCAAGCTCGAAGACCGGGGGCGTCGCATCCTCCGCGAGCTGCTGGGAGTCAGCTACGAGGAGGCGGGGGAGCTGCTCCAGACCTCCGGCGGAAGGGTCAAGACCGCGCTCGTGATGCGGCGCCGCGACGTGGGCCGCGAGGAAGCCGAGCGGCTGCTCGACGAAGCGGGAGGGTTCCTGCGGAAGGCCTGGAAGGAGTAGCGGACCCGAAAGGCGCCTGCCAGAAGACAGGCGCCTCGGAGGTCGTCCGGCTCAGCGGTTGGTTTCGACCTCGAACGTGATCTTCGCGTTCACCCTGTACGCCGTGATCTTCCCACCCTCGACGACGCCCTGCATCCCCTCGATCCAGATCCCCTTGATCCCCTTGACCGTCTCGCCGGCTTCGGCCACGGCCAGGCGCGCGGCGTCCTCCCATCCCTTCGGAGACTGCGCTTTGATCTCGATCACCTTGTGGACGCTCATCCTCACCTCCCGGTTGGATCCCTCATGGCCGCGCGTCGGCGACGCGCGGGCCTTCCGCCCGAGCATACACAGGGCGTAGAAAAGCGAAAGCCCCCTTCCGTAGAAGGGGGCTTTCTGACGCCACCACCGCGGGGCCGCGGTTGCTATTCGACGGCGGCGGCGTTTCCTGCTCTCCATACCGCTGACGCGACCGCGGGGTTCCGTGGCCGGAAAAATTTCCTGGACTCCCACCACGGACCGGGTTGGCCCGGAAAGAAGGCCCGTCTACGTTGGGGTCGAATGACCGCCGGCCCCCAGGAAACCGAAGCATCCACCCCGCTGGAGCAGTTCGCCGCGTCGCTCCGCATGACGAAGGGCGCGGTCGTCCTGGGGCTCATGTCGGGCACGAGCGCGGACGGCGTCGACGCCGCGTGCTGTCGGCTGACCGGGCGCGGAAGCTCCCTGCGCTGCGACGTGCTGGGCACCGCCG
>JAICQP010000215.1 GCA_025937815.1 Gemmatimonadota bacterium | reverse complement strand
GTGATCTCGTTCCATCCGGCGTCGTAGAGGACGAGGCCCTTGCGGTAGCGGCTCCTGTCGTCGCGCACTTCGATCTCGGGAAGCGGCACCGCGAAGTAGAGGGCCAGGTCGGTCTCGCGGCGGAAGTAGGAGAAGGTCGCGGGATCGGCCGCGACGTCGATCGGGCGCTCGAGGTCGTACGCGTAGGAGTCCGTCGAGAGTCCCAGCGCGGCCTGCGCCCGGGTCTGGTTCTGAACCCGCGGGGCGTCCCACGGCGCCAGCCCCCCGGATCCCGGCGCGAAGTGCTGGAGGCCGCGCGGGGTCGTGGGCACCGTGGAGAACGTGCAGTCATTTCCGAGGAAACGGCCCGGTCCCATGGAATTCCCGCCGTCGCTGAAGTTGATCGCGAATCCGCCACCGGGGAGGTCGTCCCGGTCGTAGTGCCAGAACCCGCACTCGTCCGGTCGGGGATAGCTGGAGTCCTCGGGGTCTCCGTGCCGCAGATAGAACGCGCCGCGATCGTCGAGCGGGCGCCCGTCGAGCCGGATCGCGATCGACGGCAGCCCCACGTCGGTGCCGCCGAGATCGACGAGCTTCTCCTTCGTGATCGGCTTCTTCCAGCGGTAGGTCTCGCGGGCGACCCGGATCCGCCGCTGCTGCTCCACCCAGCGCTCGTTGACGTCCGACAGGGGCAGCGGATCGCGCGCGTTCCACCAGCCGAGGAGCATCTCCCGGCGGACGCTCACGCTCCCCGCGTCCCAAGCGGCTCGCTCGGCGTCCGAGAGCAGGGGCTCCAGGTCGGCGTAGTAGGGCTCCAGGTCTTCGGCCGTGTCTGCGAACGCGATTCCATTGAAGTAATAGCCCGCGCCGTCCCCCTCGTCGCCGAGCGCGGCGCGCACGACGCCGGCGTAGTACGAGAGTCGGGAGAGATACTGCTCCTCCTTGATCCGCGAGCGGAAGCGCTCGATCTCGCGGCGCGATTCCTCGAAGAACCCGCCGTCGAACAGGACGTCGATCCGGAGCAGGGCGACCTCGGGTACGTACTCGCGATCGAGCTTCTCGCGCAGGATGTCGGCCACCGCCCTCTGGTCGGCGGGATCCAGGTAGAGCCGTCCCCAGCGCTCTATCGCGTCGCGGTAGAAGGGATCGATGCGGAAGACCTCATGGAACGCGGCGCGCGCCCGGCCGTCGGCGTCGCCCCCGTCCAGTCGCAGGTTCACGTCGGCCAGGAGGTACCACGATGCGACGTCGTCGGGCTCGGCGGCGAGGGCGTGCTCGATCGCCTCGCGCGCATAGAAGAGGCGGTTGTCGAGGCGCAGGTAGGCTTCCGCGAGCGCGCGGTACCCGGGTCCGGGCGGGTAGCCCTCGCGCACGGCGCGCTCGAACTGCGCGCGCGCCGACCATGCGTCGCCCGCCGTCATCTCCGCCTGCCCGGCGGCGAACGCCTGCGCCCCCCGCTCCTGCGCCGCGGCTCCGCCCACTGCCCCGAGGAAGAGCGCGACGACCACCACGGCCGAACTGAGGCGGGAAGAGCGGGTCAGCGGAATTCGGTCTCCTCGAGCAAGGGCCCGGAAACTAAACGGGCGGGGGCGGGGCGAGGTTCAAGCCCGGCAGCGATGGCCTCTGCCAGATCCAGGATAGCGCCCGCCGCGTCGACGCGGCAGACGCGCTCGAGTCCTTCGAAGCCCGGCGAGGCGTTGACCTCCGTGACGCGCGGCCCATCGCGGGCCTCGAGCAGGTCCACGCCGGCCACGTCGAGGCCGATCGCCGCGGCGGCCGCGACCGCCGCGTCCGCGTACGGCGCGTCCAGGTCGACTCGCGTTCCCGTGCCGCCGCGATGGATGTTCGAGCGCCACTCCCCCGGGGGAGCCTGCCGGCGCATCGCCGCGACGATCTTCCCGCCGACGACCAGCACGCGGATGTCCCGGCTGGCCGAGTCGGCAACGTACTCCTGGAGGATCACGTCCTGGCGCAGCCCCCACAGCGTGTCGAGGGTGGCGACGACCGCGGCCCGCGTCTCCGCCAGGATCACGCCCACGCCCTGCGTGCCCTGCAGGAGCTTGAGGACGACGGGCGGCCCCCCGACGGTCTCCAGCGCCTGCTCGACCTGGTCGGGTCCCCGGGCGAGCACGGTGCGGGGCACGCCGATCCCGCGCGCGGAGAGGATCTGCAGGGCGGCGAGCTTGTCGCGCGCGCGCCGGATCGCTGTCGCGTCGTTGACGAGCGGGATCCGCATCGCCTCGAGGTGGCTGACGACCGCGACCCCCTGCCCCGGCAGCGAGGCGCCGATCCGCGGGATCGCGACGTCGATCGGAGGCACGTCCCGGTCGCGGAAGAAGAGGCGGATCCCGTCGGCTCCGATGGCCAGCCCGCATTCGAGCGGATCGACGATCGACAGCTCGTGGCCGCGCGCACGCGCGGTCTCGCGGAACCGGCGGGTGGAGTAGAGCCATCGCTGCCGCGAGAGCAGCAGGAGGTTCATGTGCGCTCGGTGCCTCCGGGATCGGAAGACCGTTCGGCGGCGGCCTGCTCTCGCCGCATGAGTCGGCGATGCTCGCGGCGGATGGCGAGATCGCTGGGGAGTGATACGGCGAACATCGCGATTAGGCCCACGCAGGCTCCCGCGTAGATCGCATAGATCGCGTCGCCTTGCCACGACCAGATCCCGAAGTCGAGCGCGATCGGCTGGCCGCGGTTGACGAGCGCGAACAGGACCAGGAGGACCACGACCGCGATCGCCCCGGCGGTTGCCGCGATTCTGCCCGCTCTCAAGCGCTTGCGTCCAGCATGGCCAGCTCGAGCAGCTTCTCGCCCTCGCGCGAGTCGGTGCGGTCGACCTCGCCGTGGAGGGTGATGCCCGAGAGGCCCGAGATCCGGACCGGGACGATCTCTCCGACGAGCGCCCGGTCGCCGGGAAGCACGACCGTTTCGCGCTGCTCCGTCCAACCCGATACGAGCCCCAATCCGCGCTTGGCCTCGCCCTGGACGAGCACATCCTGGACCGTGCCGACCTTCTCCAGCAGGTACGCGGTGCCGATCCCGCGCTGGAGCGCGTTCAAGGCCTCGAGCCGCTCGACAGCCGCTTCATGCG
>JAICQP010000195.1 GCA_025937815.1 Gemmatimonadota bacterium | reverse complement strand
GCTGCCCCGAGGCATCGCGCGCAGTCGCCACCAGGGGGACTACGGCGATTCCTACAAGGGCTCCTGGAGGCATCTGCTGGAAGCCGTCCGCACATGCCAGCCGGTCGAGTGCAGCGTCGAAGATGGGCGCGAGGCATTGCGTGTGGTGCTGGCCGCGGCCGCTTCTGCCTCGAGCGGACAACCGGTGCGCATCTCCGCGGCGCCACCGGATCTCATTCCGGTCGCTTCTCCTCGGGAAGCCGTCGCGTGTCGCTGAACGACCCCAAATTCGCCGTCATTCTCGCCACTAGAAACCGCCCGGAAGACGCGGCACGCGCGGTGCGTTCGATTCTCGGCAGCGCGACGGCCCTGGAATTGATCGTCGTCGATCAGAGCGACGACTCGCGCACGATCGAGGGCCTCGAGCGCTTCGCCTCCGATCGCCGGCTGGCGGTGGTCAAGAGCACGGAGATCGGGCTCGCCCGGGCGCGCAACATGGGATGGCGCCGGACCAGCGCGGAGCTGCTGGCATTCACGGACGACGACTGCGAAGTGTGCACGGGTTGGCTGGATGGACTGACGAGGGCTCTGACTCAGGACGAGCGCGTCGGGCTCGTCTTCGGCGCGGTGCGCGCGCCGGACTACGACCGCAGCAAGGGGTTCGTAATGGCCTACGCTCCGCAGTTTCGCGTCGCGCGTCACATCCGCGAGAAGGCGCGCGTTGAATGCGTGGGCGCCTGCATGGCCGTACGACGTTCCGTGCTGGAGGCGCTGGGCGGATTCGACGAACAGCTGGGATGTGGAGCCCGTCTGCGCTCCGCCGAGGACACCGACATCGGCATGCGCGCCTTGCTCGCGGGATTCCACGTCTGTGAGACCCCGGACGCAGCCGTGTATCACTACGGGTTCCGCACGTGGGGCGTCGGAGTGGGCGTGATCCACGACTACATGGTCGGACTCGGGGCGACGAATGCCAAGATGCTCCGCCTCGGCAAGCTGCAGGCGATTCCACCCACCGCCGCGCTGGCCTGGCGCTGGCTCGCCAGGAAACCCGTCGTCGACCTCAATCATCGTCCGCCGCGAATGGCGCGCCTACGTTCGTTCCTGTCCGGCTTTCGAGCCGGGCTCTCGGCCTCTCTCGATGCCAACGGTCGTTTTCTCCCGGAGCACGGGAGCGGCGACGGCGGGGGTCCCTAGCAGATTCCAGCCCGCTCACCCTCCCCGCACCAACGCGAGATCGGACAGTCGAACGCGCGCGGCCTCACGCACTGCTTGCACGCGGCCGATCCCGTCCTTCGACCCGAGCAGGTGCGTCGCCGACCGGAGCAACGCAGAGGTCACGGCGCTCTGCAACAACCCGCGAAACCATGGCCGGAGAAATACGGCGGTGTGATGCGGCTCCAGCGAATAGCCTGCGTGCCACTTGAAGCGGTCGACAGCGGTCATCGGCGGCATGGTCTGCAGGCCAGCCGTGACCCCCGTCATACCCGGCCGGCCGATCATCGTCTGTGTGTAGTGGAAATACAGGAGATGATTCGCTCCGGTCTGCCGGGCTCGATCCAGAGATTTGGAGAATAATCCGTAACACGTGTGGTCGACGATGAAGTAGAGCATATAGGCGGTGAGCTCCCCCCCTGCGAACGTCGCGAAGACTCCCGCGCCGGGTGATCGGCGACCGGCGTCGCAGAGTCGCCGCCAGCTGCGATCGTTCGAGAAGTACGGATCGTCGCGATTCTGGCGCCGCAGGGTTTCCCGGTTGCATGCCAGACCCAGGCGATAGAGGTCGTCGAAGTCCGTCTCCCTCGCGATCTGGGTGGCCGACGCCCGCTCGACGTGCTGGCGGAACTGCCGTTGCAACGACCGCATCCCGTAGGAGCGATCTCTCTGCGCCCAGAGACCACCGGGGACTCCGAGTCCCCGGTCATTGATGACCTCGACCCCCAGGATGCCTTTGTGGTGACAGAGTGCGGCTATCTCGTCGGGTGCCGGCAACGGCCTCGGTCCGATCGGGAAGCCGTGGTACAGGCGACTCGCCGGCACGAGGTAGTCGGCCGTGGACGTACGGGCCAGGCGGAAGCCCGCCAGATGGTAGAACTCTCGGAGCCCGTCGATGTTCATGATCTCAATCTCGAAACACTGGCTCGCCCCGGCCGAGGACGAAGACGATCGAAGCCGCGTCGAGGAGAGCGGCGTTCAGGGCAGCACGGAGCCGGGAGGGCGCGCCTCCGGCGACTTCGAGAATCTGCGGGAAATCTAAGCGAAACATCGACCTACGGCCCTTATCGCTCTCGAAGGACAGGTCGACGATCAGGACGGAGCAGCGGTTGTCGGGAGGTGTCTCGGCGTTCAGGTTGCGACGCGACGTGAAGGAATCGGACTACATCGTCGTGGGCGGCGGCACCGCCGGCTGCGTGATCGCGACGCGCTTGGCCGCACGCGGCTACGGTGTAACGCTGTTCGAGGCGGGTGGACCGTATTCCCACATTCTGGACATACCTCTGGTGGGATTGTGGGCCTGGTTGCGCTGGCCACGGAGGTACTGCTGGGATCATTGGACCGTTGCACAGCCGGGCTTGGGAGGGCGCTCCGTCTGGTTTCCGACGGGACGAATCGTCGGCGGCAGCTCCGCGATCAATGCTATGATCTATTGCCGCGGCCACCGCAGCAGTTACGACCGTTGGGGTTTGGCGGGATGGAAGTACGCCGACCTGTTGCCGTATTTCCGCCGCGCCGAGGATCACGAGGAGGGAGCGTCCGAATACCACGGCTCGGATGGGCCGGTCGGGGTCGCGCCCGGACGTTTTACACATTCCCTGGGGCTGGCGTTCCTGGAAGCATGCGCCTCGCTCGGCATCCCACGGAATCGCGACTTCAGCGGTGCATCGGGCGAAGGAGCGGGCTTCTATCATGTCACCCAGCGCGGCGGCCGGAGGTCTTCGACCGTGGACTCGTACCTGGCGATGGCGCAGCCGGAACTACGCCTCGTCGTTCGCGCGCGCGTCTCGCGGATTCTCATCGAGCGGCAGCGTGCCGTAGGAATCGAATACCTTCAGGATGGCGCCCTCCACACGGCACGCGCCGGACGCGAGGTGATCCTGTGCGCAGGAACCGTGAAGTCCCCGCAGCTCCTGCAAGTCTCGGGCATCGGCGCGGCTGAGGATCTGCGAAGACTGGGAATTTCGCCGGTCGTCGATCTACCTGGCGTCGGCGCCAATCTCCAGGATCACGTGCGCGTCCCAATCATCTTTCGCATTGCGGGACCGCGCTACTCCTCTCTTCCCGCGCTCTTGGCGGCTGGCGCGCACTATGTCTTTCGCAGCCGTGGCTTGCTGACGTCCAACGTCGCCGACGTGGCCGCGATCGTGCGCAGCACGGCAAGCACCGAGGTTCCCGACGTGCGGGTCGTGTTCAAATGGCGCGCGGCCCCGGAACTGCCCGGCGCGTTCGTAGCGTTCGAGACCGGTTTGATCGATCCACAGAGCCGCGGCCGCATCCGACTGGCATCAGCGGACCCCACGCAGGAACCATTGATCGATCCCGGGTACTTGACCGACCCACGCGATCCCCGCCGCCTGGAGATCGGCATCGATCTGGCGCGTCGGATCGCGCAGACGCCGGCCTGCAGAGAAGCGGGCATCCGCGAAGAGTTCTCACCCGCCGATCGGCCACTGTCGGCGCACATCCGGGAACAGGCCGATTCGTCCTATCACCCGGTCGGGACCTGCCGGATGGGGTCGGACAGGATGGCCGTTGTCGACTGTGAGCTTCGCGTGAGCGGCGTCGGTCGGCTTCGGGTCGCAGACGCGTCGGTCATGCCGACAACCGTGAGCGGGAACTCGCAGGCTGCGGTGTACGCCATCGCCGAGCGGGCAGCCGACCTCTTGCTTTCGCCCTGGTAGCAGCGTTGCGTCAGCGACTGGATGGCGTCGGAGAGCGCGCGATCGGGGTCTCGCGCATCGTTCCGCGTTACGAGCCCGAGATCCGCGCGCTGGAGTCCCTCCTCGGCCGCGGGCTGTCGGCCTGGCGGTCGTGGCGCTGCCCCAGTCGTCGGATAGCTTGACCGGATGACGTCGAACCGACTCCGAGGGCTCGTGT
>JAICQP010000065.1 GCA_025937815.1 Gemmatimonadota bacterium | reverse complement strand
TCTCGCGGCTCGCATTAGACCGACGGAGCGGCTTCGGAGTTCAACGGCCGTTTCCGACCCGCTCGATCCACGCCGCGAACGCGACCAGAAACTTCCCCAGGTACTCGCGCGTCGTGTCGTCGACGAGGCGGCCGTCGGCGTCGAACTTTTCGCCCGCTCTGGCCACCAGGATCTCCGGCTGCTGCATCGCGTACGAGTTCGTGAACGTGAACGCCTGCCGGAGCTGCGCCTGTCCTCGGGCCGTACCCCACATGCCCGGGGTCGCGCCCATGACCGCGACCGGCTTGCCGTCGAGCACGCTCTTGCGCGGCGGGCGGCTCGCCCAGTCGATGACGTTCTTGGTCACGCCGGGAACGCCGTAGTTGTACTCGGGGGTCGCGATGAGGAGCCCGTCGGCGGCGTCCACCGCGCGCTTGAACTCCGCCACCGGCGCGGGATCGCCCTCGGCCTCGACGTCGGCGTCATAGACCGGAATCCCGCGGATCTCGAGCACCTCGATCGTCATCCCCGCGGGTGCGAGCTCGGCCGCCGCCCGGAGGAGCGCGCGATTGAACGACGCCTTGCGGAGGCTCCCTGCGAAACCCGCCACCTTGATCGCCCCGCCGGCGGACGACTTCTCCGTGTTCACGCCACCACCGCCTCGTCCGCGTAACACCACGACCAGGACTCGCCGGGCTCGGCCGAGCGCACGATCGGGTGGCCGGTCCGCGCCGAGACTTCGCGGATCTGGTCGAAATGGGTGCAGCCCGCGCTCTGGGGGCTCAACGCGGCGCCTCGCCGGGCGTCACCCACAGGGTCTTCTTGCGGCCGTTCCTGAGGACCGTCGCCGGCATCGCGGTCCCGATCCGCTCTTCGAGAAGGAGCCGGTGCAGATCGTCGATCCCGCCGACCGGCTCCCCGTCGAGCTCGACCAGCACGTCGCCCTGGCGCATCCCGGCCTTCTCGGCCGCCCCGCCCGGCTCGCTGGACGTGACGAGCACGCCGCTGCCGGACGCGAGCCCGTGGCGCCGCACACTGCCGGCGTGGAGCGAGAGGTTCTGGGCCGAGATCCCCAGGAAGCCGCGCCGCACGAAACCGTGGTGGAGGAGCTGGGTCACGACCGGCTTCACGGTGTCGATGCCGACCGCGAAACAGAGGTTCTGCGCCGGCAGGATCGTAGCCGTGCAGATCCCGACGACGTCGCCCCGGCTGTCGACCAGCGGGCCGCCGCTGTTTCCCGGATTGAGGGCGGCGTCGGTCTGGATCACGTCGTCGATCAGCCGGCCGGTCGTCGAGCGGAGCGTTCGGCCGAGCGCGCTGACGACGCCGGCCGTGACGGTGCTCTGAAACCCCAGCGGGTTGCCGATCGCGACGACGAGCTGGCCCGGCCGGAGCGATCGGCTCTCGCCGAGAGGCGCCACGGCCAGCTCGGCGCCTGAATCGACGCGGATGACCGCCGTGTCGGTGGCGGGGTCGTCGCCCACCACCCGGGCGGCCGCCGTGCTCCCGTCCGCCAGCGTCACTTCGAGCGCGGCCGCGCCGGCCACGACGTGGCTGTTCGTGAGCGCGAAGCCGTCGGGTGCGAACGTGAAGCCCGAGCCCTGGCCCCCGCGGCCGCGGCGCGAATCGCCATCGCCTTTCCACGCCACCCCGATCACGGCCGGCGACACGCGCTCGACCACGTCCACCACCGCCCGCGAGTAGGCATCGAGGAGCGCCGCGTCGTCGGGCGCCTCCCGTCGCGGGCTTTCCCTTTCCGTGCCCGAGCCGTCCAGCTCCGCCGGCAGGCCCGCCGATATCACGCGCAGTCTCATGATCCTCCTCGAATCTGTCCGATGTGCCCTCGTGTAATGATATCCATCTCGCGCAACCGGGTTCCCGAGGCCTTATCCCGCCGCTGCGAGGAGGGCGCCTTCCCGGACGAGCTCGGCGACCGCCTCGATGTCGGGCGAGCCGGGCCGGTCAGCCTCGAGCTTCGGCGCTCGCTCCCGGATCTTCCGATGCGCTACTTCCAGGGGCGGCGACGATTCGAGCGGCCGGAGGAAGTCGATCCCCTGCGCGGCGGCCAGGAGCTCGATCGCCACCACCCGCACGGCGTTTTCCACGGTCTGGGCGGCCTTGCGGGCGGCCCACACGCCCATCGAGACGTGGTCCTCCTTGTTGGCCGAGGTCGGGATCGAGTCGACGCTCGCCGGGTGGGCGAGCGCCTTGCACTCCGAGACGAGCGCGGCCGCCGTCACCTGCTGCATCATGAACCCCGACTGGAGCCCCGGGTCGGGCGCGAGGAACGCCGGCAGCTCGCTGAACCCCGGGTCCATGAGCGCGTGCGTGCGCCGTTCGCTGATCGAGGCCAGGTCGGTAACCGCGATCGCCAGGAGGTCGAGGGCAGAAGCGACAGGCGCGCCGTGGAAGTTCCCCCCCGACACGATCCGCTCGCCCTCCGCCGCCTCGGCGAAGACGAGCGGGTTGTCGGTCACGGCGTTGACCTCGATCTCGAGCACCCGGCGGACGTGGGCGAGCGCGTCGCGCGCAGCGCCATGGACCTGGGGCATGCAGCGGAGCGAGTACGCGTCCTGCACCTTGCCGCAGCCCGCGTGGCTCTCCGCGATCCCGCTCGTCTCCCCGAGGAGCGCCCGCAGCCGTGCCGCCGACGCCCGCTGCCCGGGGTGCGGCCGGGCGTCATGGATCGCCGCGGCGAGCGCCGCCCGTGTGCCCCGCATCGCCTCGAGCGACATGGCGCCGGCGACCTCCACCGCCTCGACCAGCCGCTCGGCGCCGAGGAGCGCGAGGGCGCCGATCGCGGTCATGGCCTGCGTCCCATTGACGAGCGCGATGCCCTCCTTCGGCGCGAGCACGAGGGGTTCGACCCCGGCCGCGGCCAGCGCTTCGCGCGCCGGGGCCCAGCCCTCGTCCCGCCACGCCTCGCCCTCGCCGATCAGGGTCAGCCCCAGATGGGCGAGCGGAGCCAGGTCGCCGCTCGCCCCCACCGAGCCCTGCGCCGGGATCCGCGGCCGGATGCCCGCGTTCAGGTGGTCGAGGATCCGCTCGCAGAGGACCGGCCGCACGCCGGACCGGCCGGCGGCCAACGTGTTCGCGCGCAGCAGCGCGATCGCTCGTGTCACCCGCTCCGGCAGCGGCTCGCCCACGCCCGCCGCGTGGCTTCGGAGGAGGTTGACCTGGAGGGCGGCCAGCCGATCGGGAGGGATGGCCGTGTCGGCGAGCCGGCCGAAGCCGGTCGTTACGCCGTAGACCGGCTGGCCGGAGGCGATTGCGGCCTCGACCACCGCCCGGCTCGCCTCCATGCGCTCGCGCGCGCCGGGCGAGAGGCCGACCGGCGCGCCGTCCGCCACGCGCTCGACGTCCTCCAGCGTGAGCCCGCCGCCGTCGACCTCGATCTCGCCGGCGGCGCTCACGGCGCGGGGCTCACTCACGCCGCACCCGGTAGGGGATCTGCAGGTCGGGGACGTCCCTGAGGAAGACGGCGAACGACACGAGCACACGATCCTGGGGCTCCGACGGGAAGAAGTTGATCCCCAGCGTGGCCTGCCAGTCGTGCAGGTCGCGGACCAGGTTCAGCGTCTGGCCCTGGAGCTCGTTGGTCGTGATGTCGTAGGTCGTCCGGTAGTTCAAGCTCCAGTGGGAGCTCGGCAGGAGCTGCGCGCCGATTCCCAGGCTCTGGCGGTTGTTCTCGCCGTCCCGCGAGCGCGTCCATGAATGGGTGAGGCTCACGGACCACGGCCCGAACCCCTCGCCGGGGTCGGCCCCCGCGTCGGCCAGGCTCTCGCGCGCCTCCTGAAGGCTCTCCTCGGAGCCGCGCCCGGCGCGCGCGTCCAGCTCGGCGCTGTCCTCGTGCTGCCGGCGCACGGGAGTTCCGCGTCCCTGGCGGAGCGAGAAGTCGACATTGAGCCCGCTCATGAACGGGACGAAGATCTGCCGCGCCTCGCCTTGCTTGACGAGCTCGTGATCCATCGACAGCGAGATGTTGAAGCTCTCCCCGAGCCCGGTCGAGATCCGGGTGTTGAGATTGCCGAAGCCGAGCTCGTCCTCCTCGAGATGGCGGCGGATGTCGAACGACATCGTGTTCGTGACGCTGAGGAGGTTGACGGTGCGTGTCGGTCGCTCCTCCGGCTCCGCGTCGGCTCCCTCGTCCTCCGCCGGCTCCTCCCCCTCGCCTAGCGCCTCTCCCTCGGCGAACTCCTCGGCGTCGACCGCCTCGCCTTCCGCGTCCTCCGTGCGCCTATCCCCTCGCTCGTCCCCGACGGGCAGCTTGACGTCGAAGTCCTGGTTCAGGCTGAAGCTCGCCGTCAGCTGCTCCTGGCCCGCCCGCACGTCTTCTGGCTCGGTCCCCCAGAAGTTCGGTTTCGGCGAATAGTTGATCCCCACCGACGGCGCGACCGTATGCCGCAGCCCGAGAACCGGGCCGGGCGGATCGTCGAAGATGCGGAAGAACCGGCTGCTCATGTTGAGGCCCGCGTTGAGGCGCCCCGTTCCGGTCGTCGGCTCATTGTCCTCGAGACGGTCGTGGTCGACCTGCGCGGAGTAGGACAGCGAGGGGTTCGCCTTGATGGCGCCGAACAGGTCCAGCGGGCCATTGAGCGTGAACTGCATTCGCGCCTGCTGCTCGTTCTCGATGGTCTCTTTGTCGAGCTCGAGCGGATTCCCCAGCGAGTCGGTGGGTATGTTGGTCACCGGATTGCCGAGCGAATCGACCGCCGACCGCGCCAGGCGCGCCACCAGCGACGCATTCGCGCTGTACTGGAGGTTCTGGAACCAGCGGCGCTCGGACGGCTCTCCCGCCCCCACCGGCCGCCGGCCCCACAGCGGACGCTGGTTGATCGACAGGCGCAGGTCCGGAAGGCGGTAGTCCGTCCGGTTCGCGTCGAGTCGGAAATCTGCGTCGGCGCCGGCCACGAACGAGCCCCAGTCGAAGCGGGTGCTGTAGCTCGCGGCCGAACGGAACGCGCGCTGCAGGATCTCCTCGGGGTCGAACGAGTTCCGGCGCAGGAACGAGCGGCTGTTCGACCAGTTGACGTCGACGCTGGCGCGTGTCTCGGGACTGATCGTGTGATCGTGGGCGTAGCGGATGAGCCTGGACGACGAATCGTCGAGGCGGTTCCACACCTGTTCGGCGTGGAAGTCGCCGGTGAACGAGTGCCGGAGAGCGTAACGGGTATCGAGCCGCACGACGGTGCGGGATTCCGAGTACCAGTCAGCCGACGCGCGCGCGTCGCCGTAGTCGCCGAACGTGTAGTAGTAGCCGAGGTCCTGGACGTTCCGCTCCTGACCGCTGCCGAAGATGATCGTGTTGAGACCGATCCGCGGGCGCAGGAACCCCGAGTGACGCCCACGGGTCACCGGCTCGACGTACCAGGGCAGGAAGAATACCGGGACGTCGGAGAAGTACAGGACGACCGGCGATGCGACGATGACGTCCTCCTGACGCATCTTGATCTCGCCCGATGCGAACTTGTAGTGGGGCTCGGGCAGGTCGCAGGTGGTGAAGTTCCCCTCGGTGACCAGGTACGTCGATTCGCCGATCTTGCTCATGTCGGTGCCATGGAGGATCCAGGGAGCGTACTGTGTGGTTCCCCCTCCCAGGCGGCCGCTCTTCCGCTCGAGGTCGTACATGAGATCGGCTCCGCGAGTCTCGGACTGGCCTTCCGTCAGGACCGAGGCCCCGAAGGTGGCTACCGAGCCGCTCTCGCGATCGTAGAACAGCGAGTCCGCCACGAGCTTGGACGGCCCGCGCGCGACGGAGGCGTCGCGGAAGGCCTCTACCACGCCCTCGGCACTCCGGAACAGGATCCGTTCCGCCTCGAGCGTGGTTCCCCCCTGCTCGGCCTGGGCCTTCCCCTCGAGCACGATGACCTCGCCCTCCGGGTAGAACACGAGCCGGCTCCCCTGGTAGCGGATCGGCGCGCCCTCGACCATCACGGCGGTCGTGTCGGTGCCCTCGAGCAGCCGGTCGTAGATATCGTCGGGGGGTGGGACCTCGCCGGTCAGCGTGTCCCCGGGGGCCGCCGCCCGCCGCGGAGCATCGTCGCGCCCGCCCGCCGGGGGCGCCGCGCCCGCCGGCTCAGCTCCGGCCGGCGCTTCGCCGGGAGCATCGGCCTCCGCCGGAGCTCGGATCACGCCGCGCCGGCGCTCCTCCTCGGCCCGCGCTCGCTCGCGGAGCTCTTCCAGCTGTTCGGGGGTGAGCACGCCCGGTACCTGCTGGGCCGCGCTGTCGGGCGGCTGGCCCTCCTGTGCGCGCGCCGCGCCGGCGGCCGCGATGAGCGCCGCACCCGCGAGCGCCGCCGTGAATATCGCCCCGCGCGCCCTACGCATCGGCGCCCCCTCCCAGCACTTCGGCGACCGGCCCTGCATTGCGCTCGCGGCGCCTCTCGATCGCCATCCCCAGGACGACGCTGATCTCGAACAGCAGATAGAGCGGCACCAGCATCAGCAGCATGCTCACCACGTCGGCCGGTGTCAGCACGGCGCTGATGATCGCCATCACGGCGATCGCGTGGCGCCGGTACTTCCTCAGGAGCCGCGTGGGCAGGATCCCGAGCCAGACGAGCACCAGGATCACGAGCGGGGTCTCGAACACGAGCCCGAACATCAGCGTGACCTGCATCGCGAACGAGAAGTAATCGCCGATCGTGATCATGGGCTGCAGCGATTCGGTGGCGAATCCCAGGAAGAACCGGAGGCCGAAGGGCATGACAACGAAGAACGCCAGCGCGGCGCCGCCCAGGAAGAGCAGCACGCTGGAGGCCAGCGCTGGAACGAAGATCCGCTTCTCGTTCTCCATCAGCCCCGGCGCCACGAACCGCCAGAAGTGATAGAACACGATCGGCAGGGCGATCAGGGCTCCCACGAAGATCCCCACCTTGATCGAGACCATGAACGGCTCCGTCGGATGCAGATACGTCAGCCGTCCGTCCTCCAGCAGCGGGCGAACCGGAAGGGTCAGGAACCCGATGACGTCGTACTGCGTGGTGACCCAGAATCCGACGCAAGCACCCAGGACCAGCGCGCCGAGGCTCCACAGGATCCTGCGGCGCAACTCCTCCAGATGCTCGATGAACGACATGGTGGCTTCGGGATGCGGGCGCGGCAGGATCGGCATGGACCTGTGGGGCTACTCCTCGTCCGGCTCGCGGAGACCGCGCAGCTCGTCCATGAATTCGGTCACGTCCTTGAACTGGCGGTACACCGACGCGAACCGCACGTATGCCACTTCGTCCACCTCCTGCAGCTCGTTCATCACCTGCTCGCCGAGCCAGCTGCTGTCGACCTCCACGCGACCCGATTCCTCGAGTCGCTGCTCGATGCGGTCGACCGCGGCTTCGATGGTGTCGATGTTGACCGGGCGCTTGGTGCAGGCCGTGACGATCCCGAGGAGGAGCTTCTGGCGGTCGTAGGGCTCGCGGCGACCGTCACGCTTGACGACCTGCCGCGGGAAGAGCTCCACCGACTCGTAGGTGGTGAACCGTTTGCCGCACGCTTCGCACTCGCGGCGCCGGCGAACCGCGCGCCCCTCCTGGCTGGACCGCGTGTCGACCACGCGGTCTTCGTCGGCTCCGCAGAAGGGGCAGCGCACGACGCGGCTAGTCGCCCAGCTGGCGTCTCGCGGCGTCCGCCTCCGCCGAGTTGGGGTACTGCTGCACGAGCTGCTGGTACGCCGCCCGCGCGCGCTCCTCGTCGCCCTGCGCCCGGTAGGCGTCGCCGATCTTGCGCAGCGCGAGTGGCGCCTTCGAGCTCTCGGGCCAGCGCGTCGGCACCTCGCGGAGCTCCGCGACGGCCGAGTCCCAGCGCCCTTCGTCGAACCAGGTGATTCCCAGCCAGTAGCGTGCGTCGCTCGCGCTCAGCCCGTCGGGAAACCGGCGCAGGTACTCCGTGAAGCCCTGCCGGGCGAGGTCCAGCCGGCCCTGCTGGTAGTCGGTGATCGCGGCGTTGTAGAGCGCGATCGGGTCCACCTCCCCGGCCGCCGCCTGGCCGGTGTCGGCCGGCACCGGCGCCGGAGCCGGGTTGTAGCGCCTGAGCTGATCGATCCGGCTCTCTGTCCCGCGCAGAGCGCTCTCCACGGCGTTCATCTGGGAGACGACCGCGCCCAGGTCCGCCTTGAAGTCGGCGCGGATCTGAGTCAGCAGCTGCTCGAGCCGGGCCAGGGACTGCTGGGCCGCGTCCAGCTGCGCCTGGAGATCGTCCTGGCGCTCGAGCACGCGCTGGTGCTCTACCATGAGCGAGTCGATGTCCCCCCGCGTGGCGCACGCTCCCAGCGCGAGCGCGGCGACCGCCGCCAGGGCGACCCCGCGCCTCACCTGCTTGCCGTTCGCGAGTCCCAACACTAGCCCCCTATGATCACGAACTCGTCGCGCCGGTTCTGGGACCAGGCCGCTTCGTTGTGACCGTCGACGGCGGGCCGCTCCTCGCCGTAGCTGATCGTGGTCATCCGGTCGGAGTCGATCCCGAGGTCGATCAGGTACGCGCGGGCCGCATCCGCCCGCCGCTCGCCCAGGGCGAGGTTGTATTCGACCGTCCCCCGCTCGTCGGCATGCCCTTCGATGCGGATCCGGATGTCCGGGAACTGGCGCAGCGCCTCGGCCTTGGTCTGGAGCGTCTGGCGCGCGTCCTCGCGCAGATCGGAGCGGTCGAAGTCGAAGAAGATCATGTCCTGAATGGAGCCGTAGGCGGCCTCGCGGGCGAGTCTGGCCTCCTCCTCGGCGCGGCGCGCGGCGTCGGCGTCTCCGGCGTTCTCGGTGGCGGGAGGCGGCTCGGCCCGCGGCCGGTCGTCGGTGGCCGGAGGCTGCTTGCGCGAGCAGCCGACCGCCAACCCGAGGGCGAGAGCCGTGACCGTGAGGAGCGTGAGCCTTCTGCCGAGCATGAGTCCTCCTGGGGCTGACGTCGCAGTTTGTGGTCGATAGCTCCGAATTCGCGACCTGCACACAAGATAGTCGCTCGCGCCGGCGGAGACAGCGCGCGTACCCGGCTCCCGACCCCGGGCCCTTCCCTACTGTGACCCGAGCTTAGGCGACCAAGTCGGGCTCACGTATCCGCCACCCCGCGTGACCTGGCGGATGTTCCCTCCGTCCCAGTCCATGGTGTAGATGTCCGATCCGCCGCCCCGAGTGGAGGAGAACGCGATGTGGAGGCCGTCCGGCGACCAGGAGGGGTCTTCGTTGTCCCCCGTCGAAGTGAGCACGGTTCCGCCGCCGCCGTCGGCGGGGATCGTCACGATCTGAAATCTCCCTCCCATGCGCTCGACGTACGCGATCCTGTCCCCCTGAGGCGACCAAGCCGGGCTGTGGGCCTCGCCGCCGAAGGCGAGCTGGCGAACGTTCGCGCCCTCGGCGTCCATGGCGAAGATCTGCGCCACGCCGCCGCGGTCGGACTCGAACACGATCTGCCTCCCGTTCGGCGACCAGCTGGGGGCGGTGTCGATGCCCAGGTTGTAGGTCAGCCGGCGCAGGCTTCGCCCGCCGACGTCGAGGACGTAGATCTCGGCGTTGCCGTCCTTGGTCAGGGTCAAGGCCAGTCGGCGGCCATCCGGCGAGATGGACGGCGCCATGTCGAGTCCCGGGTTCGTGCTGATCGGCTGGGCGCGCCCGCCGCCTGCCGGCGCGCAGTACAGGTCGGGATCGCCGGACACGAAGGTCGTGAAGCAGATCCGCGCCCCGTCCCGGCTCCAGTCGGGCGTCATCGAGATCGTGTCCAGCGACGTCACCCGGTACTGGTTCGCGCCGTCGTAGTCGATGGCGTAGATCTCCTTGTCGCCGCGCCGGCGGCTGGCGAAGCCGATCCGTGTGTCGGCGATCCCCTCCTCGCCCGTCAGCTCGCGGATGATGGCGTTGGAGATCTCATGGATGGCCATGCGGAAGCCGGCCGCGCCCGGATCGGGGAGCGCGTACGTCCGCTGGCTGATCGAGCGCTGGAACGGGATGTGATGGATATCGATCTCGGCCGAGTATCCAGCGCCCGTAGGGGACACGGTGCCCGTCACCAGGTACTGGGTGCCGAAGATGGCCCACGACTCGTAGTCGGGTCCGGGTCCGGATGCCCGCACGACGCCGGGGTTCCCCTCCAGCACGTTGAAGCGGAGCGAGTAGTCGAGGTCGAACGCCAGGATCTCCGCTACGGTCCGCGCGGCCGCGTTCTGGGGCATCAGCTCGTCGATCGCGACGTTGATCTTCTCGTCGACATAGCCGCGAATTCCCAGCCGTACCTCCTGCTGCGCGGTCGCGTCGACACTCAGTGCCAGGAGCATGAGCGGCACGAGCGCCAACGCTGCAAGCTTTGAGGTCAATTCAGGATGAGCCGATTTCAAGGCGCGCGAGGAGACCCAGCCGAGGCGTGGGAAAACCCACGTCGCAGGCTCGGCGAGGAGCGGAACGCGGAAATCGGCCATCATCAATTGACCGTAACTCGAGTGTCGAACTGGAAGTACACCCCCAGATAGTCCCCGTCGTATTCGTCCGGCAGAGGCGGCATGGGGGCGCTCGCCTCCACCGCCCGGCGGGCCGACTGATCGAACAAGAAGTTCCCGCTCTCCTCGGCGATGTCGATGTCGCTGATCCTTCCATTGCGCGCGATCCGGAAGTACACGGTGGCGCTCATGGTGTTCGATGTAGGTCGCCAGTTGCGCTCGATCTTGCTCACCAGCTGCTCCAGGTACCATGGAAACCGGAACGGCCTGCCCTCCAGCGTAACCGGCAGATCCAGCCCCGTGTCGCGACCCATGTCGGGACCCGGTGTGGCCCGCTCGCGGCTGGGTTGCGAAACCGGCCGCTCGGGCTCGCTTTCGGGGTCCGGGATCTTCTCCTTCGCCTCGGGCTCGGGCGGAGTCTCCTCTTCTACCGTCTCCTCCGGCGTCGGTTCCGGCCTCCGCTCGGCCGGGGCCAGCGTGGCGGCGGATACGAGGCTCACCTGATAGACGGGTGGAAGGGTGTCCCGCGCGGCACCCCGCCAGGAGAGGACGGTCACCACCGCGGCTGCCGTCAGGTGAAGCGCCGCCGAGGCCAGCAGGGACCGGCGCATTACGCGCTACCGCTCCCGCGGGGGCGGTTCGGTTATGAGCCCCACGTTCTCGAACCCGGCCTGGCTCAGCTGTCCCATCATGGCCATCACGCGACCATACGAGTTCGCCTCGTCGGCGCGAACGTACACGCGGCCGAGCCCGCGACCCTCGCGGATCTGCTCGAGGACCTGGCCCACCGCCTCGGGACGTATCTCCGTGTTGTCGATGAACACCCGACCCTCGGAATCCATCGATACGATGATCGCTTCTGAAGACGGCAGCGCCGCACCCTCGGTCTGCGGCACCCGGACCTCGATCCCTCCCTGACTCATCGGTGCGATGATCATGAACATGATCAGGAGCATGATGCTCACGTCGACGAGCGAGGTGACGTTGATCTCGGACATCAGCCTGTGCTCGCGTCTCAGCGGGGAGGCCATTTATCCCCTCCGCTCGCGAACGATCACGTTGATGAGCTCGGACGAGAAGTGGCCCAGCTCGTCGGCGATCTCCTTTATCTGGCTCACGAACCAGTTGTACGCGATGACGGCCGGGATCGCGACCGCGAGGCCCGCGACCGTGGTGATCAGGGCCTCGGCGATACCGGGCGCCACGACGTTGAGATTCCCCGTCCCGCGGAGACCGATGTTCAGGAACGCGTCCATCACGCCCCATACGGTGCCGAGGAGGCCGAAGAAGGGCGCCACCGCGCCGGTCGTCGCCAGGAACGGCAAGCCGCGCTCCAGGTCCTCGACCCGCTGCGCCGCCTCCCGCTCGAGCGCCATGTGGATCGATTCCTTCTCCAGGATCGTGATCGGGGCCACACGCGGTGGGGGCGGCGCCACGGACCCGGCGCTGGTTGCGAAGTCGAGCGGTCCGCCGGCGTGCTCCTCCGGCGCCGGGCGCTGACTTAGATGCTTGAGCTCCCGCGTGCCAGCCTTGAAGACCTCCGTCAGGGGATTGTCGGCGATCGCCAGCGCGCCCTGGTAGGCCTCGGCCAGGCTCGAGCGGCGCTCGAACACGTCGAAGAACCGGTGGCGCTTCCCTCTCAGTCGCCGGAAGGCGACCGCCTTCCGGAGGATGATGGCCCACGATATGAGCGAGAACCCGAGCAGAATCAGCAGGATAACCTTGGTGAACAGGTCGCTGTAGACGACCATGCTCCAGATCGAGGGCTCGGCCACGAGCCCGCCCGGCTGTCCCTGCAGGAGCAGCGCGATCATCGATTCTCCTCTCTGAGATGCTCCATGGTTCGGGCGAGTCCCGCCTCGAGCGGGGTTTCCGCGCGCCAGCCCAGCTCCGCGTCGGCACGCGCGCAGTCGAGCACGCTGCGCCTGAGCTCACCCTCTCGCTCCGCCGCATGCCGGCGCTCGACCGTCCGGCTCGCGACGCCCATCAGCAGTTCGGCGAGCTCATTCACGCTCGTACCCCGTCCCGTGCCGATGTTCCACGCCCGCGCGTCCAGATCGCCGGCTTCCGGCAAGGCGATCGTCGATGCGCGCCAGTTCGCTTCCACGACGTCACCCACGTACACGTAATCGCGCTGTTGATCTCCGTCGCCGAATATCGTGATCGGCTCCCCGGACAGGACCCGGAGCCCGAAGATCGCCACCACGCCGGCCTCCCCATGCGGATCCTGCCGCGGCCCGTAGACGTTCGCGTAGCGGAGCGCCGCGTATTCGAGGCCATGCACGCTCGCGTAATACGCCAGGTAGTGCTCGCCCGCGAGCTTTCCGACCCCGTACGGGGAGAGCGGCAGCTTGGGATGGCGCTCGGGGGTGGGGATCCGCTCGGGCTCGCCGTAGACCACGCCACCCGACGAGACGAAGACGACCCGGATCGGCCCGTGCCTGCGCACAGACTCCAGCAGGTTGAGGAGTCCCGTGACGTTGGAGCGCGCGTCCCGCAGCGGGTCGTCCACCGACACTCGCACGTCGGCCTGGGCGGCGTGGTGGTTGACCGTGTCGAATCGCCCTGTCTCGAAGACTGCCTCGAGCTGCGGATCGTCGAGTCGCATCTCCACGAAGTCGGCCTCCTGCGGGACCCGCTCACGGCGGCCGCTCGACAAGTCGTCCAGCACGGTGACCTCGCAACCCTCGGCCAGGAATCGGTCGGCGACGTGCGAGCCGATGAAACCGGCTCCGCCCGTCACGAGCACGCGCCGCGGTCGATGTGTGCCGGATGGGATCGGAAGCCTCCTCCGAAATCGGCGCTGCGCGGGACGGGTATACAAGACGGCATGGATCTGGTAGGATGGGGAGTAGCGATACGATAGGTTGGCATAGAGATCTCATCAAGGGGGATGCATCGTGAATGGCCCCTATACGGAAGACTGGCTGGCTTCGATCTACGGCACCGCCGACACAGAAGCTGAAGTTCGATGCCCGTGGTGCACGGAGAAGACCGGCATCACGCTCGACCCGGGCAGCGGACCGGATCAGGAGTACGAAGAGGACTGCCCGGTATGCTGCCGCCCGTGGCACGTATCCGTCCGCTACGACGTAGAGGGCTCGGCCCTCGTTAGCCTGGACCGCGAAGACGACTGAGCCCGATCCCGCGCAAAGGGCCAGTCCGGTGTAGCTTCGCGCTTCCGTTCGGCTGTAGCTTCGCGCTTCCATTCTCCCGCCGCATTCCGACCCTCGCTCCCCAGCCCCACTCCATCCAGAGGGAAACACCACGATGACGGATCCCCGGGACAGGGACGCGTTCGAGCGCGAGCTGACCACCGACCTGGACGACACGACGGGCGACCTGCCGCGCGGGGTGCCGCTCCACACCCGCATCCTCCTCGGGCTGGTCATCGGCGCGGTGGCGGGAGTGGTCGTCAACGCGGCGTTCGGCCAGGGGGACCCGCGCGTCGAGTGGATCGTGAGGGAGGTCAGCGAGCCTATCGGAGCGCTGTTCCTGCGGCTCCTGCTCATGATCGTCGTCCCGCTCGTGTTCTCGTCCCTGGTCGTCGGGGTGGCCGGCCTGGGAGAGATCGGGCGCCTGGGCCGGGTGGGGGCCAAGACCCTCGCCTACACGCTCGTGTTCTCCACCATCTCGGTGCTGATCGGTCTCGGCCTCGCCAACGCGATCCGCCCCGGGGAGCGGATTCCGGCAGAAACGGCCGCCGAGCTCGAGGCTCGCTATGGAAGCGAGGCCTCCGAGCAGGTCCTGGCCGCGGAAGCGAGTCGCGCGGAAGACAAGGCCGTCCTCATGCAGGCCGTAGAGACAATCGTTCCCAGCAATCCCGTCGCCTCGCTCGCCTCCGAGCTGCCGAACATGCTGCACCTGATGTTCTTCGCCCTGATCCTCGGCGTCGCCGCGACCCTCGTCTCGACTTCCGTCACGACGGCCTTCATCGCGTTCATGGAGGGTCTCTACGCCCTGTCGGCGAAAGTCATCGACCTGGTCATGTGGACCGCCCCGTTCGCGGTGGCGTGTCTGCTGTTCACGAACACTGCCCGGTTCGGCCTGGACGTCCTCATGACGCTGATCTGGTTCGTGGCCACGGTCCTGCTCGGGCTCGCGATCCACATGGGGATCGTCTACTCCGCTTCAGTCGCGTTTCTCTCTCGCATGCGGCCGACCGAGTTCTTTCGCCGCATCAAGACCGCGATGCTGACGGCGTTCTCGACGTCATCCTCGAACGCCACGCTGCCGACGGCGCTGCGGGTGGCCGAGGACAACCTGCACATTCCGCGCGGCATCTCGAGCTTCGTGCTGACCGTGGGCGCCACGGCGAACCAGAACGGCACCGCCCTCTACGAGGGGGTTACCGTGCTGTTCCTGGCGCAGCTCGCGGGGGTGGACCTCTCGCTCGGACAGCAGGCGATGGTGATGTACCTGGCGATCCTGGGAGGCGTGGGCACGGCCGGAGTCCCTTCCGGATCCATCCCGTTCATCATCCTCGTGCTCGCCACCGTGGGTGTGAACCCGGCGCTGATCGCGATCATCATCGGTGTCGACCGGATCCTCGACATGTGCCGGACGACCTTGAACGTGACCGGCGATCTCACGGCCGCGACGTACGTGGCGCGCTCGGAAGGCCACCCCCTGCCGGGCAGCCTCGGAGAGCGCGGAGGCAGGACGGAGAAGGAGGCGGCCTGAGGGCCAGGCACTCTGAACTCAGCGAGCTGTGCCTCCCTGCCCGCTGCCCACGGGGTGCGGTGTTGGCGTCTCGGGGGCCGATGTGGAAATCGGGGGTCTGGTGGATGTGAGTTCTCCCGTGTGGCGCCCGATGCGCATGGAGTAGAACGAGCGCAGAATGAAGAAGACGGACGCAGCGAAGAAGACGCCGGCGAGGATGTAGGTGATGAAAGCGCCCTTGTCCAC
>JAICQP010000262.1 GCA_025937815.1 Gemmatimonadota bacterium | reverse complement strand
CTGTGGCGGCTCTCCATTTCGCGACGAAAGCTCCTCGAATGGGTCCCGGCCGCGATGGCCGGCAAGGGCTCGATGCACGATCTCCCGTCCGCCTACCGATCGATGTGGCGCGGCGTGGCTCTGGGGCTCGCGGCTGCGCTCGTATCCCTGTTCCTGAAGCCCGAGACCTTCCATCTGGCGTTCCCGATGCTGGCGCTGTGGCTGGCCTCGCCCGCCGTGGCGCTGTGGCTCAGCCGACCCCTGCCCACCTCGGTCGGCGAGGAGCTGGATCCCGTTCAGAGCTACGAGCTGGCGTTGATCGCGCGCGCCACATGGCGCTACTTCGAGACCTTCGTCAACGCGCAGTCGAACTGGCTGCCCCCCGACAATCTCCAGCTGGACCCCGAGCCCGTGCTGGCTCGGCGCACCTCCCCGACCAACATCGGGGTCTACCTGCTGTCCGTGGCGGCCGCGCGCAACTTCGCCTGGATCGGGACCCACGAGAAGCTCGAGAAGGTCGAGAGCACCATGCACACGCTCGAGCGGCTGGAGCGCTTCCACGGCCACTTCTACAACTGGTACGACGTCGATCGCCTCGAACCCCTCGAGCCGCGCTACATATCGACCGTGGACAGCGGCAATCTGGCGGGCCACTTCCTGGCGCTGGCCGAGGCCCTGCGCGAGCCGCTCTGGGTTCTGCCCGCACTGCCGGCCACGCTCGCGGGGATAGGTCACGCGATGTCGCTGGCGGAAGAGTCCGCCAGGTCGGCGGTCGGCGGCAGCCGGCTGACGACCGTTTCCCGGCGTGACGTGGATTTTTCGATCGCGCGCGTGCGCGAGGCGCTGGATTCGGCTCCGTTCCAGGAGTGGGAGCGCGCCGACCGCCTCGACGCCCTCGAGACCGCAGCGGAAGACCTGGTCGACGTGGCCCGCGTGGTGGCCGAGGGCTCCGCCGATCCCTCCGCGCGCGACTTCGCGTACTGGGCGGGCGCCGTCCTCCGCGGGGTGCAAAGCCACATCCGCGACCTGGAGGCGTTCGCGCCCTGGGCCCCACTCCTGGCCGAGGCCCCCGCGCCCCCGGCGGGAGCCGACGGCTACGCCGTCCGTCTGTCCGAGCTGCGGGAAGCGCTCCTGGCACCGGACTCGAGCGCGAGCCGGACGGCGGTCCTGGACAAGCTCTCGGCCCTCCGTGCCGCTGCCGCGGAGAGCGGCGTCGCGGGGCCCGAGCTCCTCACCTGGCTCGACCGGATGACGGACGCGGTAGCCGAGCAGGAGCGCAACTCCCGTGAGGTCCGCCAGCGTGCCTTGTCCCTCGCCACCCGCATCGAGCGGCTGGTCGACGAGATGGATTTCGGCTTCCTGTACGACACCTCGCACAAGCTCTTCGCGATCGGATACCGGGTCTCCGACGCCCATTACGACAACAGCTACTACGACCTGCTCGCCTCGGAGGCGCACCAGGCCAGCCTGATCGCGATCGCCAAGGGAGACGTTCCGGTCGAGCACTGGTTCCGCCTCGGCCGGCCCGTCACCCCGGTCGGACGCGACGCGGCGCTCCTCTCGTGGTCGGGCTCGATGTTCGAGTATCTCATGCCCCATCTCATCATGCAGGGCGCTCCGGAGACGCTTCTGGAGCGAACCAAGCAGCTCGTCGT
>JAICQP010000086.1 GCA_025937815.1 Gemmatimonadota bacterium | reverse complement strand
AGGCCGACCTGTACGTCCATCCCGTTCCATATCTGAAGGAATGGGACACCTGCGCACCCGAGGCCATGCTCCGCGCCGCGGGCGGCAGGGTCACCGATTGCCGCGGGGAGCCTCTCCGCTATGGCAAGGAACACCCCGCCCAGCCGGGCGGGATCTTCGCCGCCCATCCGGCGGCATGGGAATCGACGCTCCCCATCGTGCGGGAGATCGCGAACGACAACCGGGTCGAATAGAAAGGGAATTCGAATGACTGTCACACGCACTGCCGGACTTCTGATCGAGCCTTGCGGCGGGCATCTCGTGGACTTGCTGGAACCGGCCGACAGCCAAGCCGAGCTCAAGCGGCTCGCCGGCGAGCTGCCTTCCATCCAGGTCTCGGAGCGGGTCGTCTGCGATCTGGAGCTCCTGGCCACGGGTGCGTTCAGCCCGCTCGATAGGTTCATGGGAAGCGAAGACCTCGATAGCGTGCTGGACGAGATGCGCCTTGTGAGCGGCCACCTGTTTCCGATCCCGGTGACGCTTCCGGTGGACGACGACGCGCCGGTCGCGGAGGGGAAACAGCTCGCCCTGCGAAACGCCAAGAACGAGCTGCTCGCCGTGGTCGACGTCGAGGAGATCTACTCGTGGGACAAGAAGCGCGTGGCCTCACGGGCGTTCGGCACGCTCGATCCGCGTCACCCGATGGTGGCGGAGATGGAGCGCTGGGGACCCAGGTTCGTGTCGGGTCCCATGCGGGTCCTGCAGCTTCCCAAGCACCATGACTTCCAGGAGCTGCGGCTGACGCCGGCGGAGACGCGGCGCCGGCTCGAGTCGTATGGCCATGGCAACGTGATCGCCTTCCAGACCCGCAACCCGCTCCACCGGGTCCACGAGGAGCTCACCAAGCGCGCCATCGAGGCGGTGGACGGCGTCCTGCTCCTCCATCCCTCCGTGGGGATGACCAAGCCCGGCGACGTCGATCACTACACGCGCGTGCGCACCTACATCGCGCTGGCCAGGAACTACTACGACCCCGACCGCATCCTGCTCTCCCTTCTGCCGCTGGCCATGCGCATGGCGGGTCCGCGGGAGGCGCTATGGCACGCGCTCATCCGCCGCAACCACGGGGCGAACCACCTCATCGTCGGCCGGGACCATGCCAGCCCGGGGGTGGACAGCGAGGGCAAGCCCTTCTATGGCCCCTATGACGCCCAGGAGCTCGTGGAGAAGCACGTGGACGAGCTGGGGGTCACGCCGGTTCCGTTCCACGAACTCGTGTACCTCGAGGACGAGGAACGCTACGAAGAGCGCTCGCGCATCCCGGAAGGCGCACGCATCGCCTCTATCTCGGGCACCCAGGTGCGCGACGAGTACCTGCGAAACGGACGCAAGCTGCCGGAGTGGTTCACGCGTCCAGAGGTGGCGGACATCCTCGCCGAGAGCCATCCGCCGCGCCATCGTCAGGGAGCGTGCATCTGGTTCACGGGACTTTCGGGTGCCGGCAAGTCGACGACCGCGGACGTGCTGACGACCCTGCTCCTCGAGCATGGACGGCAGGTCACCGTGCTCGACGGCGACGTCGTGCGCACCCATCTGTCGCACGGGCTGGGGTTCAGCAAGGAGGACCGCGACATCAACATCCGCCGCATCGGCTTCGTGGCGGCGGAGCTCGTGCGCCACGGCGGACTGGTCCTCTGCGCCGCTGTAAGCCCCTATCGCTCGACCCGCAACGACGTGCGCTCGATGGTCGGATCGGGGCAGTTCATCGAGGTCTTCGTCGACACCCCGCTGGATGTCTGCGAGGAGCGCGACGTCAAGGGGATGTACGCCAAGGCGCGGCGCGGCGAGATCAAGAACTTCACCGGGATCGACGATCCCTACGAGCGCCCGGAGCACCCTGAGATCACGCTCGACACAACCGCGCACTCGCCCGAGGACAACGCGCGCCGGGTGATCGAGTACCTGATCGAGCAGGGATACGTGCGAGCCCTGGAAGGCTACAACAGCTGAGCGCGGGCGCTTTCCCCCGGAGGCGCCGAATTGTTCCGTAAGGTCTTGATCGCCAACCGCGGGGAGATCGCCCTGCGCGTGATCCGGGCCTGCCGGATGCTGGGGCTCAAGACGGTCGCGGTCCATTCCAAGGCCGATGCGGAGGCCTTGCACGTCCGCTTCGCCGACGAGGCGGTCTGCGTGGGCCCTGCTCCGTCCGCAGAGTCCTACCTGAACATCCCGCGGCTCATCGCCGCGGCCGAGGTCACGGGCGCGGACGCCGTCCACCCGGGGTACGGCTTCCTGGCGGAGAACGCGGAGTTCGCCCAGATCTGCGGGGAGTCGAATCTCGTGTTCATCGGTCCGACCCCAGAGCAGATCCGCCAGATGGGCGACAAGTCCGAAGCCCGGCGCCTCATGCAGGAGGCCGGCGTGCCGGTGGTTCCGGGATCACCGGGCGCGATCGAAGAGGAGCGCAAGGCGCGGCTGGCGGCGGAGGAGATCGGGTTTCCGGTTCTGGTCAAGGCGGCGGCCGGAGGCGGCGGCAAGGGAATGCGGATCGCGCGCGACGCCGAGGAGTTCGCGGCTGCGTTCCCGCAGGCCCGACGCGAAGCCGAAGCCGCCTTCGGAGACGGCCGCGTCTACATAGAGCGGTTCCTCGAACGCCCGCGGCACATCGAGATACAGGTGCTCGGGGATCGCCAGGGAAACGTCATCCACCTCGGAGAGCGCGACTGCTCCTGCCAGCGCCGACACCAGAAGCTGCTCGAGGAGGCGCCGTCGCCGGGGATCACCGACGACCTCCGGCAGCGCATGGGGGACGCGGCGATCAGGGGCGCGGCCCGCATCGGGTATCTCGGTGCGGGAACGATGGAGTTCCTGGTCACCGAGAGCGGCGAGTTCTTCTTCATGGAGATGAACACCCGCATCCAGGTCGAGCATCCGGTAACCGAGCTGGTCACCGGGCAAGACCTGGTCCTGCGACAGCTGACGATCGCCGCGGGCGAGCCGCTGGATCTGAGACAGGACCAGGTGCGGTTCCGCGGGCACGCGATCGAATGCCGGATCAACGCCGAGGATCCCGACCGGAAATTCATGCCCACTCCGGGCCGCATCGTGACCTTCCACCAGCCCGGCGGTCCAGGCGTGCGAGTGGACACGGCGGCCTATCAGTCCTACGTGATCCCGCCCTATTACGACTCGCTGGTCGCGAAGGTGCTGACCCACGGCACCGACCGCGCGCAGGCGATCGCGCGGATGCGGGTCGCACTGGACGAGTTCGTGGTCGAGGGGATCGCGACTACGATTCCGCTTCACCGGAAGCTGATCCAGGAGCCGCGGTTCCTGGCGGGCAATGTCCACACGCGCTTCGTCGAAGAATGGCTCCACGAAGACGCCCCCGCGCCCGCAACCGTCTGAACGGTATTAGCTTCACTCCATGCCCCGAAAGAAGAGAAAAGACTCGACGCGGCTGAAGCGCGAAATCCTGGGTGTCCTGATGGCGGCGACCGGGGGCTTCGTGCTGGTCGCCCTGTGGCCATGGGACCCGGGGCTCGCCCGGGGCCCGGAGACTCTCAACCGCGTGGGGATCCTGGGCGCGTACAGCGCCTTCCACCTCTACCGGGCGCTGGGCTTCGGAGCGCTGGCGCTGGGCGCGGGACTGGCGGCGTTCGGGGTGCTGCTCCTGCTCGACCGTGTGACCCGGAAGGCGTTGACGCTCGGCCTCGGTGCGCTGACGGCCGTGTGGCTGCTCCTGGCCCTGTTCGGAGTGAGCGGCGTATGGACGGCCGGGCCTTCGCCGTGGGCGACGAGAGCGGGCGCGGTGGGGATGGCGACGGCGTCCGGATTGATCCAGGCGGTGGGGTTGGCGGGGGCGCTGATCTTCTGCGTCGTCGCGGCGATCGTCCTCGCCGTGGCGACGTTCCGGATCTCGCTGGCCGCCACCGTGGAGGCCGGGGTCGAGGCGGGGCGCGCGGGTGGCCGACGCGCCCGCGAGGGGCTCGACCGGATCGGCGGCCGGCTGTCCGACTGGAGCGAAGAACGCCGGTCCCGCCTGGAAGAAGACGCTCCCGACGCGGGCGGGGAGCCGGTCGCGGAGTTGCCCGTGGCGCTCGCCGTTCCGTCGCCGCCGGCTTCGGTCGAGTCTCCCGAGCGCCCGCGCCGCGCCGCCGGCGCCACCCCCCGCCGGCCCCGCAGGGAGGCCGACGCCGGTGCCGGCTGGATTCCCCCGCTGTCGCTCCTCGAGGCGCAGGGGAACGTCGACACCGGCCAGACCGCCGACGATCTCGACCGGCTCGGCCGGGTGCTGATCGAGAAGCTGCGCTCGTTCAGTGTCGAGGGGGAGATCGCGGCGATCCATTCCGGGCCGGTCCTGACCCAGTTCGAGGTCACGCCCGCGCCCGGCGTCAAGGTGAATCAGATAGCCAACCTCGCGGACGACCTGGCGCTGGCGATGCGGGCCCAGCGGATCCGGATCGTGGCCCCGATTCCGGGCAAGGGAGCGGTCGGAATCGAGATCCCCAACCCGCGCCCGCGCGTTGTGCGGATGCGCGAGATGCTGGAGAGCCCGCTGTGGAGCGGATTCGCCGGCAAAGTGCCGGTAGCGCTGGGGCACGAGATCGCGGGGGCGCCGATCGTCGCCGACCTGACCCGCATGCCGCACCTCCTCATCGCGGGTGCCACGGGTTCGGGAAAGTCGGTCTGCATCAACGCGATCGTGACGAGCCTGCTCTATCGCTACGGACCCGACGCGGTGCGCTTCATCATGATCGACCCGAAGATGCTGGAGCTGGTCGTCTACAACGGCATCCCGCACCTGCTCCACCCCGTGGTCGTCGAGCACAAGGAGTCCGCGAAGGCCCTCAAGTGGACGGTGTCCGAGATGGAGCGCCGGTATCGTCTGCTGGCGGCGAACGGAATCCGCAGCCTGGCGGATTTCAATGCCCGGGTGAAGGCCGGGGATCTGGTCGACCCCGCGGGCGGGGAAGACGACCAGCGCCCCTTGCCCTACATCGTGGTGCTGATCGACGAGCTGGCCGATCTGATGCTCACCGTACAGCAGGAGATCGAGGAGCCCCTCGCGCGCCTGGCCCAGATGGCGCGCGCGGTGGGGATCCATCTCGTTCTGGCCACGCAGCGGCCGTCGGTGAACGTGATCACCGGCGTCATCAAGGCGAACTTCCCTTCACGGATAAGCTTCCAGGTCTCCTCCAAGATCGACAGCCGAACGGTGCTGGACATGAACGGCGCCGAGCAGCTCCTCGGCAACGGCGACATGCTGTTCCTGCCCGCCGACCGCGCCGAACCGCTCCGCATCCAGGGCGCGTTCATCTCGAGCGAGGAGACGGGCCGCGTGGTCGACTGGCTGCGCGAGACGGGACGCCGCCTGAACGCCGAGGAGATCGCTCCTCCCGTGGACATAATCGCGGAAGCGTCCGAGCTAGAGATCGCGGCTCTCGACGAGCGCGACGAGCTGTTCTTCGCCGCCGCCCGGGTCGTCGTCGACCACGATCAGGGGTCCACCAGCCTCCTGCAGCGTCGCCTGCGCGTGGGGTACTCGCGCGCGGCGCGGATCCTCGACCAGCTCGAACGCGCGAACATCGTGGGGCCTCCCGACGGGACCAAGCCGCGGGACGTGCTGATCACCGCCGACGACCTCGAGACCCTCGAGGCGAGTTCCCTGTGACGTGCGCGAGGCGCCGGTGAGACGCGTCCTGGTCACGGGAGCCGCCGGGTTCATCGGCTCCTGGCTGACCGAGCGGCTCCTCGAGCGCGGCGATGAGGTCGTTGGACTCGACAACTTCGATCCCTTCTACGACCGGGCCCTCAAGGAGCGAAACCTCGAGACCGCGCGCGGTAACCCAGCGTTCCGGATCGTCGAGGGCGACCTGCGGAACCGCTCGCACGTATCCGCGCTGTTCTCCGACGGAGGGTTCGACGCGGTGATGCATCTCGCCGCCAAGGCAGGCGTGCGGCCGTCGCTGGCCGATCCGGCTGCCTACTACGAGACGAACCTGATCGGCACGTCGAACCTGCTGGAAGTGATGCGGGAGACGGGATGCCAGCGGCTCGTCTTCGCCTCGTCCAGCTCGGTGTACGGAAACAACCGCAAGGTGCCGTTCCACGAGGACGATCGGGTCGACGCTCCGATCTCGCCCTACGCGGCGACCAAGAAGGCGGGGGAGGAGCTGTGCCACGTCTATCATGCCGTGCACGGCTTCTCGATCCTCGCCCTGCGGTTCTTCACGGCCTACGGCCCGCGCCAGCGACCGGAGATGGCGATCCACGCCTTCACCCGTCGGCTCTTCGCGGGCGAGCCCATCCCCGTCTTCGGCGACGGCTCTATGGAGCGCGACTTCACATATATCGACGATGTCGTGGACGGGGTCGTGTCCGCCCTCGACCACGTGCTGATGACCCAGACCTTCGACATCGTCAATCTCGGTGAGTCGGAGCCGATACGCCTGTCGCGACTCGTATCGGCGCTGGAGCGGGCCACCGGCCGAGAGGCCACGATCGACCGGCGCCAGGTCCCGCCGGGGGACGTCGACCGGACCTTCGCCGACGTCTCCCGCGCCCGCCGCCTGCTGGGGTACGAGCCGCGCGTCGGAATCGAGGAGGGGCTCCGGCGATTCGTGGATTGGTATCGAAGGGTGATTCTGGAACAGCCCCCTACGACGTGACCTGGTCAACGAAAGGAATGCGATGGTCGATAACGCGGAACGGCTGAATCGGGCGATCGAGTCGAAGGAGGCGCGGATAGGCGTCATCGGACTGGGGTACGTGGGGCTGCCGCTGGCCCTGGCGTTCACAGGCCGCGGGTTCCGGGTGCTGGGCTTCGACGTGGACGCGCGCAAGGTCGAGCAGCTCAATGGGGGCGTCTCCTACATCCCCCACATGGACGCGCAACGGATCCGGGGTGAGGTCGAGGCGGGCAGGCTGGCCGCGACGGAGGACTTCGATCGGCTGTCCGAAGTGGACGCGATCGTCATCTGCGTGCCCACGCCCCTCGACGTGCATCACGAGCCCGACATGACCTACATCGTGGCCACGACCGAGGAGGTGGCGCGGCACCTCAGGCCGGGCCAGCTGGTCGTCCTCGAGTCGACCACCTACCCGGGCACGACCGACGAGCTGATGCGGGAGCGCCTCGAGGCCGGGGGTCTCATGCTGGGCGAGGACTTCTTCCTGGCCTTCTCACCCGAGCGCGAGGACCCCGGGAATCCGAAGTTCTCGACGACCACGATCCCCAAAGTGGTGGGTGGGGTGGACGAGATCTCGGGGGACCTGGCGGAGACGCTCTACCGGCAGGCGATCGGCGAGGTCGTGCGCGTCTCCTCGGCGCGCGCCGCCGAGGCGACCAAGCTGACGGAGAACATCTTTCGGGCCGTCAACATCGCGCTGGTGAACGAGCTCAAGGTGATCTACGAGAAGATGGGCATCGACGTATGGGAGGTCCTCGACGCGGCCGAGACCAAGCCGTTCGGGTTCATGCGCTTCAACCCGGGACCCGGCTGGGGCGGCCACTGCATCCCCATCGACCCGTTCTACCTGACTTGGAAGGCGCGTGAGTTCGGCGCCTACACGCGTTTCATCGAGCTGGCCGGCGAGATCAACACCCGGATGCCGGAGCACGTGGTCGATCGCGTGGCGGCGGCACTCAACGACCTCGGAAAACCCGTCAAGGGCAGCCGCGTTCTCGTCCTCGGGTTGTCGTACAAGCCCGACATCTCCGACGATCGCGAATCCCCCAGCTACCGGTTGATGGACCTCCTGGACGAGCGCGGGGCGGAGGTCGCGTACCACGACCCGCACGTTCCGATGATTCAGCCGAGCCGCGAGCACGCGCACTGGGCTGGCCTCGAATCGGTTCCCTGGGACCGGGCGACGATAGAGTCCCACGATGCCGTGGTGATCTCGACCAACCACTCGGCCATCGACTACACCCGGCTCGCGGAATGGGCGCGCCTCATCGTGGATACACGCAACGCCATGGCGGGGATCGACGCGCCGACGGGCAAGGTTTGGAAGGCTTGAGTCCTTCGGCGTACGAAGCGGCCCTCGAGGGCCTTCGAAGCCGGCCGCGACGCTGGCTGGTGACAGGCGCGGCGGGGTTCATAGGATCAGGCCTCGTGCTCGAGCTGCTCTCGAATGGGCAGTCGGTGGCGGGGCTCGACAACTACTCCACCGGGAAGCGCGCCAACCTCGAGGATGTGCGCGCGCGGGTCGGGGAGGGCAATTGGAAGCGGTTCGCCATGCACGAGGGTGACATCCGCGACCTCGAGGCATGCCGGCGCGCATGCTCCGAAGCGGAACTCGTTCTCCATCAAGCCGCGCTGGGGTCGGTGCCGCGGTCGATCGCCGATCCCGTCACGAGCCACGAGAGCAACGTCAACGGCACCTTGAACATGCTGCTCGCGGCGCGGGACGCCGGAGCGCGGCGGTTCGTATTCGCTTCGAGCAGCTCCGTATACGGCGACGAGCCGAACCTGCCAAAGATCGAGTCGCGAACCGGGCGGCCTCTGTCGCCGTACGCGGTGACGAAAGCCGCCGGCGAGCGGTACGTCGAGGTCTTCGGGCACGTCTACGGGTTGCCTGTGGTGAGCCTGCGGTACTTCAACGTGTTCGGGCCGCGCCAGGACCCGGACGGTCCCTACGCGGCCGTGATCCCGCGATGGATCGCGGCGCTCATGCACGGGAGGAGCGTCCAGATCTTCGGCGACGGCGAGACCAGCCGGGACTTCTGCTACGTCGCCAACGCCGTCCAGGCCAACGTTCTGGCGGCCCTGACAGAAGAACCCGCCGCCCTCGGAGAGACGTTCAACGTGGCGGTTGGGGAGCGGGCCACGCTGAACGAGCTGTTCGACCTGGTCCGCGAGCGGCTGGCGAGACACTCCCCGGCGATCGCGAACGCGCAGCCCGAGTACCGGGACTTCCGCCCCGGCGACGTGCGGCACTCGCTGGCGGACATCTCCAAGGCGGAGGGATTGCTGGGCTACCGGCCCACCCATACGCTGCGCGCGGGACTCGACGAATCGATGGGCTGGTACGTGGAGTCGGCCCTTTGACTTGACCGTCCGAGATCTCTAGACTGTTCGCGGCAGATCGAGCGCCACGACCTATCAACCCCCGGGGGCGTCTGATATGTCAACTCCGATTCCGCTCGAGTCCCTGCTTCGCCAGAACCCCGCCGCACCGCCAGCATCGACCTCCAATGGTCAGCCCCGCAGCAATGGAAACGGCAGGCATATCGGCCATGCCAACGGCAATGGCCACGGAATTCCGGAGATCGAGCTTCCCATCGGGCCGCCACTGGAGATCGACGAGCCCCATGAGGCGGTCGACCTGTCGACCCCGCGCCACACCTGGGGGAAGAAAGCGCGGCTGCTGAAGGCATTCCTGCTGAACCGCCCCGTGTGGGTCACCTGGCAGGTGACGTACAACTGCAACTACGGGTGCTCGTTCTGCACGTACTGGCAGAACGACTTCAAGCCCCACGAGGAGAACTCGCTCCAGGACTTCGCCATGGGCGCCCGGAAGCTCTCGGAGCTCGGTTCCCTCATCGTCTCGCTGGCCGGAGGCGAGCCGATGCTACGGCGCGACATCCATCAGATCGTCGACGTCATAGCGCGAGACCACTTTCCGTACCTGACCACATCCGGGTCCGGCATGACGACGAAGCGCGCTCGCCAGCTCTGGGAGGCGGGGTTGTGGGGCTGCTCCGTGTCCATCGACTATGCCGATCCGGACAAGCACGCGCAGCATCGGGGCGTGAAGTTCGCGTTCGAGAGGGCAGTGAAGGCGATCGAGCAGCTCATGGAGGCGCGCACGGACCTGTCGTATCAGCGGGTACAGATCATCTCCGTGCTGACCGACGACAACCTCCACGAGATGCCGAAGCTCTGTGAGCTGGCCCGCAAGCTGGGGGTGTACTGGCAGGTACAGCCGTACTCGGTGATGAAGACCGGCAACGAGCGCCAACGCCACCTGCGGGGCGCAACCGAGGTCCTGCTGGACCTCAAGCGGCGATACCCGGAGACGTTCCACACGAATCGGCTGTACCTGGAACGGTTCGATGAGGCGGTGAACGACGGGATCTCCGGCTGCATAGCCGGGCGGGCGATGTTCAACATCGACAACCAGATGGTCGTCTCGAAGTGCGTCGAGTTCAACCTCACGGAGCCCTGCGGGAACCTGCGCAGCGAGGACATGCGAACGGTGCTGGGACGCCTGCACGAGGCCAACGAGCGGAACACGTGCACGGCCTGCTGGTACAGTTGCAGGGGAGAAGTGGAGGTTCTCTACGAGCCGCGCGGATTCCTCAACAGCATGCACAGTTTCCTCTGGCAAAGCCGGCGCCAGCCCGGCCTCAACGGCGTTTCACAGGGGGATTGACCACGTCCATACTCGGCAAGTAGGATTCGGCTGAACCGAATCAGT
>JAICQP010000254.1 GCA_025937815.1 Gemmatimonadota bacterium | reverse complement strand
CGTGAGAAGGAACGTCGTCAGCATGACGAGGATGTCGCTCTTGGGGCTGCGGAAGAGCTTCACGAACATGCGCCACTCGCTCATGTGGTAGGCGACCATGAAGAGGACGCCAGCCAGCGCCGCCATCGGGATGAGGCCCGCCAGGGGCGCCAGCGCGAACAGGATCCCGAGCACGGTGAGCGCGTGGACCATCCCCGCCACAGGCGTCCTGCCGCCGCTCCGGACGTTGAGCGCCGTGCGCGCGATCGCGCCGGTCGCGGGGATGCCGCCGAAGACGGGCGAGGCGACGTTGGCCACGCCCTGCGCGACCAGCTCCATGTTCGAGCGGTGCCTCCCGCCGATCATGCCGTCGGCGACCACGGCGGAGAGGAGCGACTCGATCGACGCGAGGAGCGCGATCGCGATCGCCGACGGGAAGAGGGCGCGCACCTCCGCGTAGCTCGCGCCAGGGAGACGAGGCGAGGGGAGCGTGTGGGGGATCGCGCCGAAACGGTCGCCGATCGTCTCGATGGGCAGGCGCAGAGCCCAGGCGCCCGCCGTCGCGAGCACGAGGGCGAGGAGCGGTGCGGGGATCCGCGGGTTCACCCGCGGCCAGTAGCGAAGGAACAGGACCGTCCCCGCGCCCACCGCCAGCGCCCAGGGGTCTACGCTGTCGAGACTTTCGGCGTAGCCGCGGATCTTCTCGAGGAAGTCGACCGGCACGACCTCCATGTCGAGCCCCAGCAGATCGCGTAGCTGGGAGACCGCGATGATGATCGCGATCCCGGACGTGAACCCGACCACGACCGGGTAAGGCACGAACTTGATCACGTTGCCCAGACGGGCGAATCCCATGAGGACCATGAGCCCGCCCGCCATCATCGTCGCCACCGCGAGGCCGTCGTACCCGTGGGTCTGAACGATCCCGTAGACGAGGACGATGAAGGCGCCGGTCGGACCGCCCACCTGGACGCGGCTCCCACCCAGGGCGGAGATGAGAAACCCCGCCACGACCGCGGTGAACAGCCCCTGCTCTGGCCGGACGCCGCTCGCGATGGCGAGCGCGAGCGACAGCGGCAGCGCGACGATCCCGACCTGGACGCCGGCCGCCACGTCGCGGGCGAGCTGGCGGCGCGAGTATCCCTCGCGCAGAACGGTGACGAGCTTGGGCTCGAATTCGCGCTGTTTGTGGGGGGTCACGGCGGCGGGATGCTACCGCGAGGGTGGTGGCGGGGGCAACGCCTCTACGATGATGCTACGCCCGCGCCATCTCCTCGAGCGTAATGACGGTGCGCCAGTTCCGCATCGTCGACACGGTGTCGAGCCGGGAATCGAACCAGGGGTTCGTCAGCTTGCTCTTCGCGAGGCCGTTCGGGAAGTGGAAGTAGATCTCGCGGCCCATGACGACGAAGGTGTCGGGAGGCGAGCGGTCCGGATCGAGCGCGGACACGGCACTGGCCGCTGGCTCGTCCCGGAGAAACCCCACGTGGACGGACTTCGGGTCGGCCGCCGCCTCGCGGGCGTACGGGTTCGCGCGGACGATCGCCGCCATCTCGGCGGCCGTTCGCGTGACCACGGGCGCATCGAAGCCGAAGCGCTCCGCGATCGCCGTCTCGACGAGGGCGGGAACCCTCCGCGCCCGCGCCGCGCTTGCCCGGTAGACGACGTTCCCGCTCTGGATGTACGTCCGGACGCCGGCCGCGCCCGCTTCCTCGAAGATCCGCGCCAGCTCCTTCATCGGGAGCCGCCGCTTGCCGAGGTTGACCCCGCGCAGCAGCGCGACGTGGGAGGCTCCGGCGGGCATGGCGCCAGACTAGGGCTTCCCGGTGGAGGCGTCGACCCCGCCGCCCCCGGCGCTCGGCGGCGGGACGACGGGGGATCACCCCAGGTAAGGCGCGGAATTTCACCGGGGACTGAACGCCCGGCCCGGGCGGGACGTTTGCCCGGATGCGGCGCCGGCCAGAGGTGGGCAGTACCCTTGCCGCGGCCGCGTCGAACCTCACATACG
>JAICQP010000176.1 GCA_025937815.1 Gemmatimonadota bacterium | reverse complement strand
GCGAAGTCCGCGCCTTCCCTGAGCGCCACGAGCAGCGAATCGGCTTCCCGCTTCGCCGCCTGCCTGTCGGCGTCGGTCGGCGGGGAGCTCGCGCCGCCGGGAGCGGTCGCTGCGCCGCCCGGCCGGATCAGGATGTGATCGACGGTCACCCGCTCGCTGACGTTCTGATCGTACCACTCCTCGAGCTTCGCTTCGTCGACCTGGATGTCCTTCCAGATCACGTCCTCGCGGAACTGGTTGACCAGGAGCGTCTTCCTCCACTCCTCCATCTGCAGGCTCTCGATGGGCGCCGGGGTGTACCGCTCCCGCGCCCGGGCGAGCGCCAGGTGGGCGTCGACGACCTCGTTCACCGCGCGCTCGACGTCCGCCAGATTGGCGCCGTAGTTGGCCCGCTGCATGTAGGCCGCGACGTCCGCGACCGTGATCGTCTCGTCACCGACGCGCGCGACGACCTCGCTCTCGTCCTCGCCGCGGCCGCAGGCGGCGAGGGCGACGAGCGCGGGCAAGGCCACGGCGCGCAGGAAAATGGCGGGCCTGTCGGCCACGAGAAATCCTCCGATTTTGATGTGATGGATCACGCAGGTATGGGTTCGGATCCGGCAGTCACGTTAGACTGGACATCGACGCCGTGCAAGGACCGGACGTTGTCGTACCCGTCGGCGGAGCAACGGGTTCCGGAATCCCTCCGGGGCTGCGCAGCGGTGCGATGGATCGTGCCATAAACGTGTCGGCGATGCATCGACTTTGATCGTTTGGGGACACCGTGAGGTTGCAAGGCAGGGATCGCAGACATCGCCGCCTCGCTGCCGCGCTCGTAGGGATCGGCGCCTTCGCTTCCTTCGCGTCGGACCTGCGGGCGCAGGGGGTGACGAGTGCCGCGATCCAGGGCTTCGTCCGGGCGGTTGACGGTTCCGATGTCGACGGCGCGCGGGTCGTGGTCACGAACGAGCCCACGGGGTTCGTGGTGGTGGCGGAGGTGCGGGGCAGCCGCTTCCTCGCGCAGGGACTCGAGCTCGGCGGGCCGTACACGATCCAGGTCGAGCGGCTGGGATTTCTCCCGCAGAGAGTCGAGGACGTGTATCTCGGACTCGGCCAGGCGCGGCGCCTGGAGCTGGTGATGGTCCCCGACCCGCTTCCCGTGGACACGCTTCGCGCCGTGGCTCCCATGTTCCCGCAGCTGAGCGCCCAGGGGGGAACGGCCACGGCTATCTCCGACTCGGTGCTCCGTCGCCTGCCCACACTGAACCGCAACCTCTACGACTTCGTTCGCCTCGTTCCTCAGGTCTCGACCAGGACCGGGCTCGCCGCGAGCATGTCGGGAGGCGGCGTGGGTCTCCGGTTCAACGACTTCCTGATCGATGGCGCGTCCGAGCGCACCCTCTCGGGCAGCCTGACGTCGAACCAGAACGGCGGGAAGTCCGTGCCACTCGAAGCGGTGCGGGAGTACCAGGTCCTGCTCGCGCCGTATGACGTCCGATACGGGGATTTCGCCGGGGCCGTGGTCAACACGGTCACCCGGTCGGGGACGAACACATTCGGGGGCTCCGCGTTCGCCTACTGGCGGAACGATCATCTATCGCGAGGGGGCGACCTCGCTCCCGCCGATCCCTACGAGCAGATGCAGTACGGCTTCTCCCTAGGGGGCCCGGTGGTGCGCGATCGGCTCCATTTTTTCGTCGCGCCGGAGCTCCAGCATCTCGAGTCACCGGCGCCAGGGCCTTGGGTGGGACAGCCCTCGACGGCCGTCCCGCCGGTCCCCGTGAACGTGGCCGACATCGAGCGGCTCGCCGAGATCCTGGGGAGATACGGCCTGGAGGCCGGCTCCGGCGGACCCGTCGAGAACGGGACCCCGCTCCGAAACGTCTTCAGCCGGCTGGATCTGGCGCTTCCGGAGTGGGACGGCCGCTCCGTCGTGTCGCTGAACTACACGCGAACGGGCAATACCGGGTTCTCGCGCGACGAGCAGCTGTTTCCGTTGACGAGTTTCGCCGCGACCTCGTCCATGACCAGCTGGACCACCTCGCTACAGCTCAACACCGCCCTGCCGGGCGGCGGAGGAGGCTACAACGAGCTGCTCGTTTCCGGTCGACGGGGGTCGCTGAACAGCCTGCCCGAGGTCCAGCAGCCGATCGTCCGGGTTGTGGTCCCGAGCACGAGCGCCGACGAGGTGACGATTCTGACGGGAACTCCCGACGGTGCACAGGGCGGATCCTTCGAGAGCTGGAACCTCGACCTCAAGGACACGCTCACTCTGCCGCTCGGCGCCTCCCACGAGCTGACTCTGGGCTTCGAGGCCGAGCGCTTTCGCATCGGTCGAGGTGGGCTGGCCGGCTCCTTCGGTGACTGGACATTCTCGAGTCTCGACTCCCTGGCGGCCGGCCTCGCGGAACGATTCGTGATCCGCCGAGACTTCGGCAGCGCGAATGTGCCCCTCCTGGGTGGGCAGTACGCCGCGTTCGCCGGCGATCGGTGGCAGGTCGGCGATCGCGTCTCCATCACGATGGGCATCCGAGCCGATGTGCTGGCGATCCGCGGAAACGCGCCCTACAACGCCGAAGTGGACTCGATCTTCGGGCGACGGACCGATGCGATGCCCCGCCGTAGGATCCACCTCTCGCCGAGGTTGGGATTCACCTGGGACGTCTCCGACGCGGGTCTCGACCAGCTTCGCGGCGGCATCGGGATCTTCGCCGGACGTCCACCCCTGGCCTGGTTCCACACCTCGCTGAGGAGCCATGGGGTCGGTGTCGGCGTTCTCCGCTGCGGATCGTCGCCCAACGACTTCGGACTGCCGCCCCCCTTCGACCCCGACCATCGCTCGGCGCCCACCGAGTGCGCGTCCGGCGTCGGGCTCACGACCGCTCCTCGCGGGGACGTGGACCTGCTCGACCGCGACCTGGGCATGGCGCGGACGTTGCGGGCCTCGCTCGCGTACGACCGGCAGCTCCCGTGGGGTTTGATCGCCACCGGGGAGGCGCTGGCGACCCGGATACTGTCCGACTTCGTCTTCGTGAACCTCAATCTCGAGGGTCCGCAGGCGATGGACCGGTATGGCCGCGTGCTCTACGGCTCGATAGCCTCGACGGGCCTCGCGAACCCGGTCGTGCGATCGGCCTTCTCCGAAGTCATCGATCTGAGGAACACGTCGCAGAACCACGCCGTCCAGCTCAGCGCACGGCTCGAGAAACGGTTCTCGGATGGAGTCTCGGCGTTGGCCGCGTACTCGTTCTCGCGGGTCCGCGACGTCCAGACGCCCATACGGGTCAACAACCCGGGCATCGTCAACTGGTCTTCGCGGGCCGTTTCCGGCCGCCACGACGACCTCGATCCGGAGATCTCGCTGAACGACATCCCGCACCGAATCGTGCTGGCGGGAACCTACCGGGCGCCCTGGCGCTGGGGGACCGAATTCTCCTTCTACTACGTGGGCGAGTCCGGAGGCCCCTTCACGTATCGATCCTGGGGCGGGGGACGACGCGGCGACCTGAATGCCGACGGCTCCAACGCGAACGACCCGATCTACGTCCCGCGCGACGCGTTCGATCCGGACGAGATCACGTTCAGCGGACGGTCGGACGCGCCGGACGCCGATAATTCTCCGGCGGCGCAGGCCGAGCGCGTCGAGGTCCAGCAGGGGGCCTTCGAGCGTCTCATCGAGGGCACCGAATGCCTCCGGCGGCAGCGCGGGAGAATCCTCGAGCGGAACAGCTGCCGAGAGCCCTGGTCCCATACGACGATCGCAGCGGTACGGCAGCCGATCCCGATCGGCTCGGGTGCGCTGGAGCTGGAGTTGGAGGCGTTCAACCTGCTCAATCTGCTGGACGGCGACTGGGGCCGCTATCGGGTCGCGGCGCCGGCGCTCCTCGAGCACGTCGCCCAGACTCCCGGCTCACCTGATGAATCCGTGCCGGTCTTTCGCTTCGACGCGACCGCGCCGAAGTGGACGACGCTCACGACCGAATCGGCCTTCCAGCTCCAGCTCGCGGCGCGCTATCGATTCTGAATTCCCAGCCGCTCCCGCACCCGGTCGAAGCGGGGATCCCGGCGGAGGTCGTTGAAGATCGGCGCGGTAAGAGTGAGGTAGGAGTCTGTAAGGGAGCTCTCGTCCGTTCGGTCGATCCAGGCGAAGGCCTGATCGAGCTCACCGAGCCCGGCATACACGATTGCTACGTCGACAGCCCGGGCTTCGCCTGCGTTCCATCGCTCAATCAACTCCTCCCGGATGCGAAGCGCCTCCTCTCGACGCCCTCCGCGGGCGAGCATGTACGCCTCGAACGCGAGATCGCCGGAATCCCCCGTCAGGTCCACAGGTTCCACCGTCGCGATCGCCTCCCGCCACATCCCCTTCATCCCGTACGCCTGCGCGAGAATACCTGGTGTCCGAAGGAGCGGGGGTCGGACCGCCGCGATGTGCCCGAGATGCACCAGCGCTTCGTCCGGGCGATCGTTCGCGAGGAGCGCCAGGGCCAGTTGCGCGTGCGCGCTCGGAGAGAGCGGATCGATCTCCAGCGCGCGCCGGGCTTCCGCCAGCGCTTCCAGCGGCCGTTCCGTATCGATGTAGAGCGCCGAAAGCCATTCACGCGCCCGGCCGTAAACGGGATCCAGTTCAATCGCGCGCCGAAGTTCCCTCTCGGCCGTCGCGAAGTCTTGATGGAGTCGCATCCGCAGGATGCCCAGCGTGGCGTGCGCCTCGGCGAGCGAATCATCCAGCGCTACCGCCTTGAGCGCGGCCTGCTCGGAAAGGGCTCTCAGGTCCTCAATCGGCATGCCCGGATCTTCGGTGGACTGGACCCGGCCGTACATCCGTGCCAGACCGGCCCACGCGGCGGCATACGTCGAGTCGATGGCGATCGCCTGACGGAAGTACTCCAGGGCTCTGTGCGGGCCGCTGTCACTGCGG
>JAICQP010000047.1 GCA_025937815.1 Gemmatimonadota bacterium | reverse complement strand
GGCGAGACCCAGATCCCGTTCCCGGAGGTCGATGTCGAGGCGGCGGCCCGCTACTCGTGCGAGGAGGCCGACATCGCGCTCCGGCTCTGCGACTTGTTCCTGCCGCAGCTCGAGGCGCGCGAGCTCCTCGACCTCTATCGGGACGTGGAGCTCCCGCTGATCCCCGTCCTGGCGGAGATGGAGCTCGCCGGTATCAAGCTGGACGCGGAGTTCTTCGCGGCGATGGGGAAGAAGATGGAGGGCGAGCTCGCAGCCATCGAGCACGACTGCCACGCGATCGTGGGCGAGCCGTTCAACCTGAACTCACCGCAGCAGCTGGCCGAGATCCTGTTCGAGCGCATGAAGCTTCCGGTCGTAAAGCGCACGAAGACCGGCTACTCGACGGACGCAGAGGTGCTGGAGGCCCTCGCGGTCGACCACGAGCTACCGCGCCGGTGCCTGGAGTGGCGCGAGCTCGCCAAGCTCAAGTCCACCTACGTCGACGCGCTCCCCGCGGCGGTGAACCCCAGGACCGGCAAGCTCCACACGAGCTTCAACCAGACGGTCGCCGCCAGCGGACGGCTGTCGTCGTCCGAGCCCAATCTCCAGAACATCCCCGCCCGCACCACGCTCGGGCGCGAGATCAGGAAGGGATTCATTCCCAGCGAGGAGGGGTGGACGCTGCTGGTCGCCGACTACTCCCAGATCGAGCTCCGGATCCTCGCGCACCTGACCGGCGATCCCAACCTCGTGCTCGCGTTCCGCACCGGGCAGGACATCCACCGGCAGACCGCCGCACTCGTGTTCGGGGTCCCCCCAGAGAAGGTCACCGAGGCGCTGCGGACGCGCGCCAAGGAGGTGAACTTCGGCGTCGTCTACGGGATGGGTGTGTTCGGGCTCGCGCGCCGGCTGGGCATCTCGCGCGAGGAGGCGAAGGCCTTCATCGACGGCTACTTCGCGCGCTTCGCCGACGTCAAGCGCTACCAGGAAGACACGATCGAGAAGGTGAAGCAGGACGGCTACGTGACGACGCTCCTCGGCCGCCGCCGCTACCTCCCGGAGATCCGCAGCCGGAACTTCAACGTGCGCTCGTTCGCCGAGCGCGCCGCGATCAACAGCCCCATCCAGGGCACCGCCGCCGACCTCCTCAAGATCGCGATGATCCGCGTCCGGGACCGGATCGCGCGCGAGAAGCTGCCCGCGCGGATGCTCCTGACGGTGCACGACGAGCTCGTGTTCGAGGTCGAGCGCTCGGCCGCGCGGGACCTCGGCCGCGCGGTGCGGGCGGAGATGGAGGGCGCGATCGAGCTGGACGTTCCGGTGGAGGTGGGGGTGGGGACGGGCGACACGTGGTACGACGCGAAGTGAATCTGCTCAGGAGGGGAAGATGAAGATCGGGATTCTCGGATCGGGAGACGTGGCTCGCGCTCTGGGGAGCGGATTCCTGCGGCATGGGTTCGAGGTCATGTTGAGCAGTCGCGGTCCGGGGAAACTGGCCGAGTGGCAGGCGACGTCAGGTCGAGGCGCACTGGTGGGGAGCTTTGCCGATGCGGCCGCGTTCGGAGACCTGCTCGTCCTCGCGGTGAAAGGGTCGGCTGCCGGCGAGGCCCTCGATCTGGCCGGAGAGGAAAACCTCCGGGACAAACCGGTCATCGACACGACGAACCCGATCGCCGACGCGCCACCCGAAAACGGCGTCCTGCGTTTCTTCACGTCCCTGGACGGATCCCTCATGGAGCGCCTTCAGGACGCGCATCCGGAGGCGCGGCTCGTCAAGGCGTTCAACAGCGTCGGCAATCAGCTCATGGTGAATCCCGATTTCGGCGGCGTCCGCCCCACGATGTTCATCTGCGGAGACGACGATCAGGCCAAGAGGCAGGTGGCCGAAATCGTCGAGCAGTTCGGATTCGAGGTCGAGGACATGGGAGGAGTAGAGTCGGCGCGCGCGATCGAGCCGCTCTGCATCCTGTGGTGCATCCCGGGGTTTTTGAGGAGCCAGTGGACTCACGCGTTCAAGATGCTGAAGCAATGAGGATCCGATGATCGCCGGCGAGAACCAGGAGTGCATGGAACTGCTGGAAAGGGAGGCCGTGGTTGAAGTGGCGAACCGGCTCTTCATAGGCACCGACGACCGGGACTGGGACGCCGTGCTCTCCTGCTTTGCCGACGAAGTGCTCTTCGACATGACCTCCGTCACCGGCGGCGCACCGGAACGAATGCCCGCCCAGCGGATCGTCGAGGGATGGGACGAGCCACGTCGTTCGCGTGCAGGGGGACGAGGCGGACCTTCTGAAGTTCATGGATGGCAATATGGACCTGGAGGGCAGCTGATGGTCGGATCTGGCCTTCGAGGCACTAGCCCCGCTAGAGCCACCGCCGGACGCGACGTTTGTAGGCCCGATAGTCCTCTCCAAATTTCTCCTCGAGATACCTCTCCTCCGGCCGGATCGCGAACCCCCACAGAGCGAACGCGCAGACAGGTGTCAGCGCCAGGATCCACCAGTTGGAGAGGAGAACCGCCGCCCCGATGCACAGGAGGACCATTCCGAGGTACATCGGATTGCGCGTGAAGCGATAGGGCCCGGCGCCGACGATCGCCGTCGTCGGCGTCCACGGCTTCTCGTCCTGGCCGCTCCGCCGGAAGTGCGCGATGGCCCAGCCCGCCAGGGTCAGAGCGACCGTCACGACCAGGCCACCGACCCCGTAGCGAATCGGCGCGGAGAGCTCGAATCCGACATCGATCGGCCGCACGCGGTCGAGGAAGCCACCGAGGAGAATCGTCGCCAGCGGTATCAGCGGCGGGGGGAAGCGCACGGCCGCCGCGTCCCGCTTTTCGGTCATGCGCATCGATCCGCCGAGTGGGTCACCGGAAGCGCTCGAAGCGCACGATCTCGATCTCGCCCTTCCCCTTGACCTCGACCTTCCCCAGCGATCTGCCGGCCGCCAGATGGTCGATCTGCTGCCAGGCGGCGCCCGACAGGCACACCGCGCCCGGGACGCCGGAGCTCTCGATCCGGCTGGCGGTGTTGACCGTGTCGCCGACGAGATCGAACAGGTACTGCCGCTTGCCGAGCACGCCGCCGACCAGCGGCCCCAGATGGATGCCGATCCGGAGCTCCCACGGCGGATCGAGCTCGCGCGCGGCCTCGATCATCTCCAGGCCGCAACGCACGCACGCCATCACTGGGTCGGACATCGGGCGCAGGAGCCCGGCCGCGCCCATGAACGAGTCCCCGATCGTCTTGATCTTCTCGAGTCCGTGGAGCTCGGCGAGCACCTCCTGGCGCTCGACCAGCCGCTGCAGCCGGTCGATGATCTCCTCGGGCTCGCGCGTGTCGGAGAACTGCGTAAAGCCGACCGTGTCGGTGAACAGGACCGCGACGTCGTCGTACCGCCGGGGGCGCACTGCCTGCGTCGACTTGAGCTCGCGCGCTATCTCGGGCGGGAAGATCGCGCGCAACAGCTCGTCCGCGCGCCGGCGTTCCTTGTCGATCGTCTTCAAGTGTACGATCTCGCGGTCCCGCAGGCGCTTCTTCTCGATGCATGCCCCCAGTCGTGCGCGGAGGAGCGTCGGGTCGAACGGCTTCGTGAGATAGTCCTCGGCACCCAGCTGGATGCAGCGCACCGTGCTCTCCACCTGATTGAGGGCGGAGATCATGACGACCGGGACGTCGCGGAGCGACGTGTCCGCCTTCATCTCCTGCAGCACCTCGTAGCCGTTCATGTCCGGCATCATGACGTCGAGCAGGACCGCGTCGAAGGACCGCTCTCGCAGGATCTCGAGCGCCTCCTTGCCCGAGGCCGCCACCTCGACTTCGGCGCCTTGCGAGCGCACCCGCCGCGAGAGCACGTCGCGGTTCGCCTCGTCGTCGTCGACGACCAGGATCCGGCCGTCGAGCGGGGCCAGCTCGCGCGCGTCGGGGGTGACGAGCCCCTCGAGGGTCTGGAGCTCCGCGGCGGGTGTGTCGCCGTTGGCCTCGCCGGTCGTGTCCGCCGTCCCCGTCACCAGCGCGAGCGCCGCTTCGAGCATGCCGGTCAGCTGCTTTCCGGCGACGTGGATCCGCCGCAGGTCACGAGCCAGGTCCTCTTTTCCTCCCTCCTCGGCGTCCTCCAGGAGCATCTCGGCGTAACCGATTACGTGGTTCAGGGGGGTGCGGAGCTCGTGCCGGAGATGGGACCCCAGCGCGTCGGTGTCGATCGGCCCGGCGTCGAGCGCCTTCGGGCCGAACGCCTCTTCGACCATCGCCAGCAGGCGGCGGGCGGCGGTGAGGATGCGCTGGACGTCGGCCCCGAACTCCGGGGAGGCAGCCCGGGCGGAATCGTCGAGCAGGAGCTCGGCGCTCTCGACCACCACTCCGATCTGCTCCCGCAGCTCCAGGCGCAGGGCGGTCAGCCGGATCCGGAGCGACTCGTGGCGCTCAGCGGGCAACGGGCCTCGGGGGGGTCTGGGATGGGGATCGACTCCGGGGACAGCCGTGCTATCTTACCGTGCGCACCCTCTCCATACAACACTCGGAGCGTATCCGGCTGACACGCGCGTCGACCTCGAGCTCGACCCAGCGGCAGAGCGACCTCGCCCTGCGGCAGGCGGCGCTGCTCCGCCTCAGCACCGCCATCGCTGCCGCCGAGACCGAGGACGAGATATGCCGCGCCGTGGTCCAGGGGCTCTTCGACAGGGCACTGGGCTACGACTTTCTGGCGCTTCTCCTCGTCGACGGGGCAACCGGGGACCGTGTCCTGGTAGCGAGCGCCGGCTGGGACGAGGCCCCGCCCGATCTCCGGATCCAGCCCGGCACCGGCCTCAGCGAGCGGCCCCTGCTCGACGGGCGGCTCCACTACACCCCGCAGGTGACGCAGGACACGCGTTACCTCCCCACGCGGAACACGGGATCGGAGGTCGACGTGCCCATGCAGGTCGGCCATGAGCTGGTCGGCGTCCTCGTGGTCGAGAGCAATCGACCGGAGGCTTTCGGCGACGACGATTTCGAGATCCTGACCTCGGCCGCCAACCAGGCCGCCATCGCGATCGGCCGCGCCCGGCTCATCGCCGCCGAGCGGCAGAAGGCGGGCGAGCAGCAGGCGCTCCTCGACACGATCTCGGACCTCTCGGCGCAGCTCGAGCTGGGGACGCTCCTCCAGGCGGTCCTGGAGCGCGCGGTGACGCTCCTGCACGTCAGCCACGGCGAGCTGGCGATCTACGAGCCGGAGACCGAGGAGCTGGTCGTCGTGGCCAGCCACATCACGATGGGGAAGCGCGAGACGACCGGCACGCGCATGAAGATCGGCGAGGGAGCGATGGGGCACGTCGCACAGACGTTGGAGCCGCTGGTCATCGATTCGTACCGGGAGTGGGCCGGCAGATCGGCGCAGTACGCCAGGGTAGACTTCCACGGCGTGATGGTGGCGCCCCTCTTGATCGGCGGGAAGCTGGTGGGCGCGATCGCGGTCATGGACCGCGACCCTGACCGCCGATTCGGCGACGACGATCTGCGCCTGATCCGCATGTTCGCATCGCAGGCCGCGATCGCCGTCGAGAACGCCCGGCTCTACACCGGGTCCAGGCAGCAGCAGCAGTACTTTCAGGAGCTCGTCGACAACAGCCCGGTCGCGATCGTCACGCTGGACGTCGACCACGACGTCGTTTCCTGCAACCCGGCCTTCGAGAAGCTCTTCGACTATACCCAGGAGGAAGTCGTCGGAAAGAACCTCGACGACCTGATCACGACCGAAGAGACGCGGAAGGAAGCGATCGGATACACCGAGCAGGCGCTCGGCAGCCAGCGGGTCAAGGCCATCAGCAAGCGCTGCCGCAAGGACGGCTCGCTGGTGGACGTCGAGGTGCTGGGCGTGCCCGTGATCGTGGACGGCAAGCGCGTCGGCCTGATGGCCCTCTACCACGACATCTCCGAGCTCCTCGACGCGCGCCGCGAGGCCGAGGCCGCCAACAGCGCGAAGAGCCAGTTCCTCGCCAACATGAGCCACGAACTGAGGACGCCGTTGAATGCGATCATCGGGTACAGCGAGATGCTCCGCGAGGAGGCCGAGGACAGGGAACTCGAGGACTTCGTGGCCGATCTCGAGAAGATCGGCTCGGCCGGGCATCACCTCCTCCGCCTGATCAACGACATCCTGGATCTCTCGAAGATCGAGGCCGGCAGGATGGAGCTGTCCGTCGAGACGTTCGAACTCGGGCCGCTGATCGAAGACGTTGTGACGACCGCGATCCCGCTGGCCGAGCGCAACGGCAACCGTCTCGAGTCCGAATGCACGGTCGATGGGACGCTCCACTCCGATCCGACCCGAGTCCGGCAGGTGCTGCTCAACCTCCTCTCCAACGCCTGCAAGTTCACGAAGGATGGGTCGATCCGACTCGCCGCGCGCGCCGACGGCTCCGGCGGGGCCGGATGGGTCGAGATCGAGGTCCGCGACTCGGGGATCGGAATGACCGACGAGCAGATGGGCCGGCTGTTCCAGGCCTTCACCCAGGCCGAGGCTTCGACGGCGGCCAAGTACGGCGGGACCGGTCTCGGCCTCGCGATCTCGCGGCGGTTCTGCCGCATGATGGGCGGAGACGTCGACGTGGAGAGCTCTCCTGGAGAGGGCACCGTGTTCACCGTCCGGCTGCCGCGCGTCGCGCCGCAGCACCAGGAGCGGGTCGTGGAGGCGGCGCCGTGAGCGCCCGCGGCCGCGTCGACATGACGGGCACGAGCGCGATCGCGCGGCTTCGCTCCGCGCTCCTCGGGCTCAGCACGCGAATCGCCGAGGCGCGCGGTGAGGACGAGGTGTGCAAGAGCGTCGTCGAGGGACTCCGAACCGACGCCTTCGGCTTCGACGCGGTCGGCCTCTATCTCGCCGGCTCCTCCGCGTTCGATCCCCGGCTCAAGGCGAGCGCCGGCCCGTTCGGCGCCGACGGCAGCGCCGCGGTGTCCGAGCTCAAGCTCCCGCTCAAGGTCGGCCAGAGCGCGATCGGAGAGCTGGTCGTCCAGCGTGACAGGACGCGCGCATTCGAGAAGGGGGACATGGAAATCGCCGCGGCGGCCGCGAGCCAGGCGTCGATCGCCATCGCCCGCGCGCGGCTCATCGAGGCCGAGCGCACGCGCACGACCGAGCAGCGCGCGCTCCTCGACACGCTCCAGGACCTCTCCGGCGAGCTCGAGCTGGAACGGCTGCTACAGATCGTGCTCGAGCGCGCGGTCTCCCTGCTCGGCGTCACCGGCGGCGAGCTCGCGGTCTTCGATGAGGAGGCCGAGGAGCTGGTCGTCCTCGCGAGCCACAACATGCCGACCGACGCGGTCGGAACGCGCATGCAGCTCGGCGAGGGCGCAATGGGCCACGCGGGAATCACCCATGAGTCGCTGATCATCCCCAACTATCAGGCCTGGGAGGGGCGCTCCCCGCAATACACCGACGACGTCGTCCAGGCCGTCATGGTGGCTCCGCTGATGATCGGATCGCGGCTCGTGGGCGCGATCGCCAGCGTGCATTCCGACCCGACGCGCGAGTTCGGCGAGGCGGACCTCCGCCTCCTAAACCTGTTCGCCGCCCAGGCCGCCATCGCGATCGAGAACGCGCGCCTCTACAGCGCCGAGCGCGAGCGCGCCTCGGAGCAGCAGGCGCTGATCGACACCCTGGCCGACCTCTCGGCCGAACTGGAGCTCACCAAGCTCCTCGATTCGGTCCTCCGCCGGGCCACCGCGCTCCTGGGAATCGACGCCGGGGAGCTCGCGATCTACGAGGAGGACAAGAAGGAGCTCGTCATCGTCGCCAGCCACAACATGCCCACCGACGAGCGAGGGACGCGGATGGCCCTCGGCGAGGGCGCGATGGGACACGTGGCCGAGACCCACGAGCCCCTGTTCATCCCGCGCTACCAGGAGTGGGAAGGACGCTCGGGGAAGTACACGCAGACCGAGATCCAGTCGGCGATGGCGATGCCGCTCCTTATCGGCTCGCGCCTGGTCGGGGTGATCGGCAGCGTCCATTCGGACGCCCGGCGCGAGTTCAGCGAGGCGGACCTCCGCAAGCTCGCGATGTTCGCTCCGCAGGCCGCACTCGCGATCGAGAAGGCGCGACTGTTCGAAACCGAGAAGCGCCGCGCGGCCGAACAGCAGGCGGTGCTCGATACGATGCGCGACCTCTCCGGCGAGCTCGAGCTCTCGAAGGTTCTCCACGGAGTGATCGAGCGTGCGGTCGCGCTGCTGGGCGTGGCCGGGGGCGAGCTGGCCACGTTCGACCAGACCAAAAACGATCTCGTCATCGTGGCCAGCCACAATCTGGAGACGGACACGACCGGCACGCGGATGGCGATAGGAGAAGGCGCCATGGGTCGGGTGGCCGAGACCCACGAGCCCTTCATCATCCCGCGCTATCAGGAGTGGGAAGGACGCTCCTCGCAGTACACGCAGAGCTCGATCCAGACCGGCCTCGCGGTGCCGCTCCTGATCGGCAGCCGTCTCGTCGGCGTGATCGCCGCGGTCGACTCGGATCCGAACCGCGAATTCGGTGCCGAGGAAGTGAGGCTCCTCGAGCTGTTCGCTCCCCAGGCCGCGATCGCGATCGAGAATGCGCAGCTCTTCGCCGCTGGCCAGCGGTACTTCGAGGACCTCGTGGTCAACAACCCCGTCGCGATCGTGAACCTGGACCGCGAGTTCCGGATCACGTCGTGCAATCCGGCGTTCGAGACGATGTTCGGGTACAGCGCCGACGAGGTGATCGGAATCAACCTCGACGAGCTGGTCCAGACGGAGGGCACGCGCGCCGAGGGCCAGGCGTACACCGAGCAGACGATGGCCGGCCAGAAGGCCACCGGCATCGGTCAGAGGAAGCGCAAGGACGGCTCGCTGGTCGATGTCGAGATCGCGTCGATTCCCGTCATGGTGGGCGGCGAGATGGTCGGGATGCTGGCGCTCTACCACGACATCTCCGAGCTCCTTATGGCGCGCCGAGAGGCGGAAGGCGCGAGCCGCTCCAAGAGCCAGTTCCTGGCCAACATGAGCCATGAGCTCAGGACCCCGCTTAACGCGATCATCGGCTACAGCGAGATGCTGGTCGAGGAGGCGGAGGATGCGGGGAACGATTCGATGCTCGCCGACCTCGCGAAGATTCACTCCGCCGGCCGGCACCTGCTGTCCTTGATCAACGACATCCTCGACCTCTCCAAGATCGAGGCCGGCAAGATGGACCTCTACGTGGAGGACTTCGAGCTCGGCCCGGTTATCGATGATGTCGTGTCCACCGCCCAACCGCTGGCCGAGAAGACCAGGACGCGGCTCGAGGCGTCCGGCATCGTGGACCTCGGAGTCATGCGGTCGGACGTGACCCGCATCCGGCAGGTGCTCCTCAACCTGCTCTCGAACGCCTGCAAGTTCACGCAGGGCGGCACCGTCCGCCTGAACGTGACGCGGCAGAGCTCCGAGGACGGCGACCGGATCCGCTTCGTCGTTTCGGATGACGGGATCGGCATGACCCCCGAGCAGCTGGACCGGCTGTTCCAGGCCTTCACCCAGGCGTCGGCCTCGACCTCGGCCCGCTTTGGCGGGACCGGCCTGGGGCTCGCGATCAGCCGCCAGTTCTGCCGCATGATGGGCGGCGACATCGAGGTGGCGAGCGAAGAGGGGAAGGGTTCGACGTTCACCGTCGTGTTGCCGGCCGTCGCTCCATTGCGCACGCCGGAAGTCGCGGCCGAGTTCGAGGCGACCGAGACGGACGAGGTCGACGCCGGGCAGGCCGGAACCGTCCTCATCGTCGACGACGATCCCACGGCGCGGGAGCTCATGGCCCGGCATCTCCGCAAGGCCGGCTTCCACGTGCTGGAGGCGCCAGACGGCCGCGCGGGCCTCGAGGCGGCTCGGGCGGCCAGACCCGACGTGATCACGCTGGACGTCCTGATGCCGAGGATGGATGGCTGGGCGGTCCTCCAGGAGCTCAAGAGCGACCCCGACCTGGCCGACATCCCGGTCATCATGGCCACCATCACCGACGAGCGGAACCTGGGCATCGCGCTCGGGGCCTCGGAGTACCTGACCAAGCCGATCGACCGCGGGCGGCTGGCCGCCGTACTCGCCCGCTACTCGCGCGCGGGCTCGCCCCGGCGCGTCCTCGTCGTCGAGGACGACGAGTCGGCTCGCGCGCTGATCCGCCGCGCGCTCGAAGCCGAGGGGTGGGAGGTCGACGAGGCGGAGAACGGCCGGGTCGCGCTCGAGCGGCTGGCGGAGCGGGAGCCGGCGCTGGTCCTGCTCGACCTCATGATGCCGGAGATGGACGGCTTCGAGTTCCTGGAGACGCTGCGTGAAGGGGAAGACCCTTCGCCCGTGCCGGTCGTCGTGATCACGGCGAAGGAGCTGACCGAGGACGACCACTTGCGCCTCAACGGCGGGGTCGAGCGCATCGTTCAGAAGGGCTCGCGCGACCGCTTCCTGCGCGAGGTGCGCGACCTGGTCGCGCTCCACGCGCGACCGGTACCCGGGGGCACGCCGGCGTGACTCCGCGCACCTCTCGCCGCTCGGCGCAAGCTCATCGCCAGGCCGCCCTGCTCCGGCTGACGACCGGCATCGTGTCGGCCCACAACGAGGACGACATCTACCACGCCATGGTCGACGGGCTACACGACGAGGCGCTGGGCTACAGCTTCCTGGGCGCCTTCATCATCGAGCCCGACACCGGCGACCGCGTCCTGCGGGCGAGCGCGGGGTGGCCGGACGCCCCCGAGAGCTGGCGGGTCCACAAGGGCGAGGGGCTGAGCGCGCGCGCAGCCGAGGACGGGACGCTCCACTACACGGCCGACGTCACGCGCGAGGCGAGCTACCTGCCGAGCCGCGTGCGCGGCTCCGAGGTCGACATCCCGCTCAGGGTCGACGGCGAGACGATCGGCGTGCTGGTCGTCGAGAGCGACGAGCGGGACGCCTTCGACGACCAGGACTTCGAGATCCTCTCCGCAGCGGCCGATCAGGCCGCCATAGCGATTGCCCGCGTCCGGCTCATCGAGGCCGAGCGCCGCCGTGCGGACGAGCACAAGGCGCTCCTCGACACGCTAGCGGACCTGTCGTCCGAGCTCGAGCTGTCGCGTGTCCTGCAAGCGGTCATCGACCGGGCGGTGACCCAGCTCGGCGTGTCCGGGGGCGAGGTCGCGATCTGGGACGAGGAACGGCAGGACCTGGTGATCCTCGCCAGCCGGAGCGTCGGGAAGGACTCGACCGGCACGCGTCTGAAGCTCGACGAGGGGGCGATGGGAGCGGTCGCGCGCAGCCTGGAGCCCTTGATCATCCCATCGTACCACGAGTGGATGGGTCGTTCCGAGAAATACTCCGACATCACCGTTCATTCCGTCATGGCGGCCCCGCTTCTCATCGGCCGGCGTCTCGTGGGCGCGATCGCGACCGTCCACTCGGACCCCGAGCGGGTCTTCGTCGAGGAGGACCTGCGGCTCCTGAACATGTTCGCCCCGCAGGCCGCGATCGCGATCGAGAACGCGCGCCTCTACACGGAGGCGCAGCGCCAGCGCCAGTACTTCGAGTCGCTGGTACAGAACAGCCCGGTGGCGATCGTATCGCTCGGGCTCAAGCACGAGATCGTCTCCTGCAACCCGGCTTTCGAGCGGCTGTTCGGGTATTCCAGCGCGGAAGCCGTCGGACGTCCGCTCGACGAGCTCATCTCCACCGCCGATACGCGCTCGGAGGCCGAGGCGTACACCCGCGAGGCGCTCGACCACGCGGTGCATGGCATCGGCCGCCGCCGCCGCAAGGACGGCGCCTTCGTGGACGTGGAGATCCTGGGCGTGCCGGTAGTCGTGGATGGCGAGCAGCTCGGGCTCATGGGACTGTACCACGACATAACCGAGCTCCTCGAGGCGCGCCGCGAGGCGGAGGCCGCGAACAGCGCGAAGAGCCAGTTCCTGGCGAACATGAGCCACGAGCTGAGGACCCCGCTGAACGCGATCATAGGGTACAGCGAGATGCTTCAGGAGGAGGTCGAGGACCTCGGTCAGTCGGCCCTTGTCCCCGACCTGGGGAAGATCCACACGGCCGGCCGCCATCTGCTGGCCCTCATCAACGACGTGCTGGACCTCTCCAAGATCGAGGCCGGCAAGATGGAACTGTTCCTCGAGGAGTTCGACGTCCGGAAGATGATCGACGATGTGGCAGCCACCGCGCGGCCGCTGATCGACAAGAACGCGAATCGGCTGGAGGTGCGCTGCGGAGGGGAGGTTGGAGACATGCGCGGCGACCTGACGAAGGTCCGGCAAATGCTCCTCAACCTGCTCTCCAACGCCAGCAAGTTCACGACCGAAGGCAGGATCGATCTCGAGGTGGAGCGCGACAGCAACGGCGACGGGGCCATTATCTTCCGCGTCCGCGATACGGGGATCGGCATGACCCCGGAGCAGCAGGCGCGCGTGTTCGAGGCGTTCTCCCAGGCGGAGGCCTCGACCGCGCGCCGGTTCGGCGGAACGGGACTCGGTCTCGCGATCAGCAAGCGGTTCTGCGAGATGATGGGGGGCGGCATCGAGCTGGAAAGCGAAGCCGGCGTGGGCTCGACGTTCACGATCCGGCTTCCGGCGAACACGGCGGTGGCGGAGCCCCAGACATAGAACAGTGCCCTGACCCAGGACCCCAGGAGGCGGCATGGTCAAGATCCTGCTCGTGGAGGACAACGAGATGAACCGCGACATGCTGTCGCGTCGGCTGGAGCGTAAAGGCTACGACGTCGAGATGGCGGTGGACGGCCGCCAGGGGGTCGAGAAGGCCAAGACGCTGGCCTATGATCTGGTGCTGATGGACATGAGCCTGCCCGAGATCGACGGCTGGGAGGCGACCCGCGAGCTGCGCGCCGACCCCACCACGAAGGAGCTGCCCATCATAGCGCTGACGGCGCACGCCATGTCCGGCGATCGCGAGAAGGCGCTGGAAGCCGGCTGCAACGACTACGACACCAAGCCGATCGAGCTGAGTCGCCTGCTCGGCAAGATGGAGGCGCTGCTCGGCGGCGCGGCACCCGCGGCCGAGCCCGGGGGCGCGTAGCCCTTCATGATGACCGTGGGCCTGACCGGCAACGTGGCGAGCGGGAAGACCACGGTCGCCGACCGCTGGCGCGAGTCGGGGGTCACGGTGATCGACGCGGACAAGCTGGGCCACGCGGTGCTCGAAGAGGATGCGGAGGTCCGCGAGGCCCTGGTGAGGGAGTTCGGCGGCGGTATCCGCGGCGCCGACGGCCGGATCGACCGGGCGGCGCTGGGGGAGGCCGCGTTCTCGGCTCCCGGTCGGATCGCGACCCTCAACGCCATCGTTCACCCGCCGCTCCTCGAGCGGCTCGACCGGGAGCTCGAGCGCGCCCGGACGGCGGGCGCCAGGCTGGCGATCGTAGACGCCGCACTCGTGTTCGAGTTCGGCCTGGGGGAGGTCCTGGACGCGATCGTCCTGGTGACCGCCCCGGCCCGCATCCGCGAGGAACGGCTGCGCGATGCCAGGGGTATGGACGCCGAGCGCTTCGCGCGCATCATGGAGACGCAGATGCCCGACGAGGAGAAGGTCGAGGCCTGCGACTACGTGATCGTGAACGACGGGTCGATCGATCGGCTTCGCGCCGAGGCGGACGCGGTGCTGGCCGCGATCCGCGATTCCATGGACGAATACTCCGAAGGGGAGGAAGACGATGGGTAGAGGCGGATTCCTGAGCGGACTGTTGTTCGGCCTCGCGCTGGGCGGCCTGATCGCCGTTCTGTACGCGCCCGAGAAGGGCGAAAAGACCCGCAAGAAGCTCGCGAAGAAGAGCGGGAAGTGGCAGGAGACGGCCACCGACGCGGTCGGGTTTGCGGGGGAGTACGTCAACAAGGGCCGCAAGCGAGTCGGCATCTGATTCGGCGGCTGAAAACGGCCCATCTGCCGCGTTCCGCTCCTCGGATCTTCCTGCGGCGTGGGAATCACCACGCCTCGGAATCTCCTCGTCGCGCGCCTTGCATCTGGGCCGTTTTGAGCCGCCTCGGCGCTTGAACGAGGACTTCGAAGTGACGTGACCCGGGTCGGGCTGATCGTACTGGACGGGTGGGGCCTGCGCGAATCGCGGGAGGGTAACGCGGTCGCGCTGGCCCGCACGCCCGTCTTCGACGAGCTCTGGGACAAGTATCCCCACACCACGCTCGAGGCCTCGGGCCGCGCGGTCGGCCTCAGCGACGGCCAGATGGGCAATTCCGAGGTGGGTCACCTGAACCTCGGGGCCGGCCGGGTCGTCAAGCAGGACATCCTGCGGATCGACGAGGCGATCGAGGATGGGAGCTTCTTCGAGAACCCCGCTCTGCTCGGAGCGGTCTCCCACGCGCGTGAGCGCGGCTCGACGCTCCACCTGATGGGCCTCGAGTCCGACGGGGGCGTCCATTCCAGCATCAACCACCTCGTGGCGCTCCTCGAGCTCGCGCGCCGGCACGGTGTGCCGACCGTCGCCGTCCACGCCTTCACCGACGGGCGCGACACCTCGCCGACGGGTGGAGTGGGGTTCCTCAGGGACCTCGAGGCATCGATCGACGAGAAGGGCGTCGGCGTCATCGCCACCGTCGTCGGACGGTACTACGCCATGGACCGCGACAACCGCTGGGAGCGGACGCGGATCGCCTACGACGCCCTCACGCGCGGCCGCGCGGACACCGTGACGAGGAACGCCGTCGAGGCGCTCGAGAAGAGCTACGAGCGCGAGATCACGGACGAGTTCGTCAAGCCGATCGTCGTCGAGGGCACGCCGCGCGTGTCGGGCGGCGACGCGATCGTGTTCTTCAACTTCCGGGCCGATCGCGGGCGCCAGCTGACGCGCGCCTTCGCCGACCCGGGGTTCGAGGGATTCGAGCGCGAGCCGTTGAGGGATCTCCACTACGTCACGATGACGCGTTACGACGAGAGGTTCGACGTGCCGGTCGCGTTCGCGCCCAAGGACGTCCGTGAGGTCGCAGCCGACGTCTGGGAGCGAGAGGGCCTGTCGACGCTCCGGATCGCGGAGACCGAGAAGTACGGCCACGTGACGTACTTCTTCAATGGCGGGCGCGAAGCCCCTTACGCGCGCGAGGACCGGATCATGGTCCCCTCCCCGAAGGTCGCCACGTACGACCTCCAGCCCCAGATGTCGGCCCCCGAGGTCACCGACCGGCTGGTGGCCACCTTCGCCGAGGGTGGGCACGGCGCGTTCGTCCTGAACTTCGCGAACGCGGACATGGTCGGGCACACGGGTAGCCTCGAGGCGGCGATCCGCGCCGTCGAGACCGTCGATGGGTGCCTGGGTCGGGTCGTGGAGGGCTTTCGCGCCTCCGCGCCCGACGGAGCGCTCCTCATCCTCGCCGACCACGGGAACGCCGAGACGATGATCGCCGAGGACGGCTCCCCCCACACGGCGCACACGACGAATCCGGTGCCGTGCATCTTCGTGTCGCGGGACTTCCGGGGGCGACTCCGGGACGGTGGCGCGCTGTGCGACGCGGTGCCGACGCTGCTCGCCTTTCAGGGCATAGCGAAGCCCGCGGTCATGACCGGCAGGGATCTGAGGGAGAGCTGAGCGCACTGCCGCGGAGCCGGAGGCACGTCTCCGCGGAGACGTGGGCATTCCGGACTGACCGCTCAGGATGAGCGCGATCGTCGTCGATGGCAGCTTCGTTCGCGAGGCGCTCGCCGATCTCGTCCGGATCGACTCCCGCAACCCGGCGCTCGTCCCCGGTGCGCCGGGGGAAGGGCCGATCGCCGCCCACGCCACCCGCGTAATGGAATCGCTCGGGATGGAAGTCGAGATCCTGGAGCCCGAGCCCGGGAGGCCGAGCGTGATCGGACGGCGGCGCGGCGCGGGCGGTGGCCGGTCGCTGATGCTGAACGGGCACCTGGACACGGTGGGAGTCGACGGGATGGAACGGCCGTTCGAGCCGTGGATCGAGGACGGGCGGCTGTACGGCCGCGGCGCCTACGACATGAAAGGCTCCCTGGCAGCGTGCCTGGGTGCGGTCAAGGCGCTACGCGACGCGGACGTGGCGCTGGCAGGCGACCTGGTGATCGCGGCGGTGGCGGACGAGGAGGTGGCGAGCCTTGGCACGATGGCGGTCATCGGTCGCGCGCGGACCGACGGCGCGATCGTGACCGAGCCGACCGAGCTCGCGGTCTGCCTCGCGCACAAGGGCTTCGCCTGGATCGAGGTCGAGGTCGAAGGGCGCGCCGCGCACGGCAGCCGCCCGGACCTGGGCGTGGACGCCAACCTGGCGATGGGCCGCGTGCTCGCCGAGATCGACGCGCTCGAGAAGGAGCTCGCGGCCCGCCCCGCGCATCCCCGCGTCGGCCGGCCGTCGCTCCACGTCGGCACGCTGTCCGGCGGCACCGGCTGGAGCACGTACGCCGCGCGCGCGACGGCGGGCGTCGAGCGCCGCACGATCCCGGGCGAGACCGCCGAGGGAGCGCTGACCGAGATCGAAGCCCGCCTCGCGCGGCTCCGCGGAGACGCGGGACCCGGTGGAGACGCACCGCTACGGGTAGCGGCCCGCATCGCGCTGTCGCGTGAACCGTTCGAAGCCGATCCCGATGGGCCGCTCACAGCCGCCCTGGTGCGAGGCGCTGTCGAGGCCCTGGGCCGAGAGCCCCGGCGGATCGGCGTGGCCTACTGGATGGACGCGGCGCTCCTGGGCGCCGCGGGGATCGAGACCGCCGTCTTCGGCCCCGCGGGCGCGGGGGCGCACGAGGTCGAGGAGTGGGTGGACTTGGAGTCCGTCGAGCGCACCGCGGAAACCCTCGCCCGCGCGGCGATCGAATACTGCAGCCGGGTGGAGATCAGTCCGTGACGCGCGACTCCAGATACTCCGCGAGCGCGACTGCATCATTGTGTTCCCGGTCCTTCGCACCGTACACGAGGGTCACGGGGCCGCGTCGGATCTCTTCCAGGAGTCTCCCGACCGGCTCGCGATTCCCGTCCAGCTCCGCGAAGTAGCGCTCAAGGAACCGCGGCCACTTCGCGGGATCGTGGCCGAACCATTTCCGGAGCGCTGTGCTGGGCGCGATCTCCTTGAGCCAGAGGTCGATCGCGGCGGACTCCCTGGAGACCCCCCGCGGCCAGAGTCGATCCACGAGGATTCGCGTTCCGTCTCCCGCCGCCGCCGGCTCGTAGGCACGCTTGAGCTTCACGTTCGAGCGCGATGCCCGTCGGGGCGACACCGCCGGCTCAGCGCACGCGCGCCAGCGTCAGCCCGTCGCCGATCGGCACGAGCGAGAGGTCTACGCGGTCGTCGCCCTGCGCGTGCGCGTTAAAGGCGCGGATCGCGGCTGTCCCCTCCTCGTCGTTGGCAGGGTCCGCCACGCGCCCGTCCCACAGCACGTTGTCGACCACGATCAGCCCTCCCTTCCGCACGAGGGTGAGACATCGCTCCCAGTACTCCACGTAGCCGGCCTTGTCGGCGTCGATGAACGCGAAGTCGAACCGTCCCGCGAGGCCCTCCTCCAGCATGCGGTCGAGCGTCTCCGCGGCGGGCGCCAGGCGCATCTCGATCTTCTCCGCGACGCCCCCCTCCTGCCACCAGCGCCGGGCGATGGCGGCGTACTCCTCGCTGATCTCGCAAGCGGTGACGCGGCCATGGGGCGGAAGCGCGAGCGCCACGACGAGTGCGGAGTAGCCGGTGAACGTCCCGATCTCGAGGGTCCGCTCGGCGCCGATCAGCCGGACCAGCAGCGCCATGAACTGGCCCTGCTCGGGGGCGATCTGCATGTCCGCGTTCTCGCGGGACGCGGTCTCCTCGCGGAGCCGGCAAAGGACGTCGGGCTCGCGCAGGGAGACGTCGAGCAGGTACTGGTGGACCGCGTCGTCGAGGCCGATCGAGCGGCGGCTCATCGCGCTCCACGGAGCGGGCGGCGGCTCACCACGACCCCGGGAACCGGTCCGCGTAGCGCTCGATCGCTTCCGCCACCGTCTGGACGGCCTCGTCCGGGCCCAAAAACTCATCCACCCGGACGTCCTTCTCCTCGAGCTTCTTGTAGTCCTCGAAGAAGCGCTTGAGCTGCGCCAGGCGATGGGGCCGGAGCTCGTCGATGTGCTTGTAGCTCATGTACTCCGGGTCGTCCATGTGGACGCAGAGGACCTTCTCGTCGGAGAGGCCGTGGTCCTCCATTACCATCAGTCCGATCGGCCGCGCTCTGAGCACGGACAGGGGCTGCACGGGCTCCTGCATCAGCACGAGCACGTCCAGCGGATCGTGATCCTCGCCGAGCGTGCGGGGGATGAACCCGTAGTTGGCGGGATAGACCACCGAGGAGTAGAGGACGCGGTCGACCCGCAGCATCCCGCTCGGCTTGTCGACCTCGTACTTGACCTTGCCGCCCTTGGGGATCTCGATGACGGCGAAGAACTCCTGCGGCGCCTCGGGCCCCGGGTCCAGGTCGTGCCACGGATGGGTCACGACGTCAGCGGCTCTCGCCCGTCATGGGCACGAAGCGGACCGGGATCAGATCCTCCGCCACGACGCGATTGCGCCACTTGCGCCAGCGCCGGAGCACCTGGTCGATCCCCTGGCCGACGGGCCCCACGATCCGCCCGCCCTCGGCGAGCTGTTCGATCAGCGGCTCGGGAAGGCGGGCCGGCGCCGCCGCGAGCAGGATGCCGTCGAACGGGGCGGCCCGCGGGAGCCCGCGCCGTCCGTCGGCGGCGATCACGAACACGTTGCGGTATCCCAGCTCGCGCAGGCTGCGCGCCGCTCGGCGCGCCAGGACGGGCGAGATCTCGAGCGTGTAGACGCGGTGCACGATCTCGGCGAGGACCGCGGCCTGGTACCCCGAGCCGGTGCCGACCTCCAGGACGCGGTCCTGCGGATGCGGCTCGAGCGCCTCGGTCATGTAGGCCACGATGTAGGGCTGGCTGATCGTCTGGTCGAGGCCGATCGGGAGCGGCCGGTCGGAATACGCGAGGTCCATGTACTCGGGAGGGACGAACTCGTGGCGCGGGACCGATCGCATGGCGGCCAGCACGGAGGGGTCGTGCACGCCGCGCGCGTCGATCTGCCAGCGCACCATGTGCTCGCGCTCCATCACCCAGTCGATCACGCGCCGCTCCCGCCCGGTTACCGTGCCCAGTTCTCCTTCGACAAGCTAGCGCAGCTGGGCGAGAAGTGCGCGTGTCCGGTCACGCCAGTCGGGGTAAGGACCGAGCAAGGATTCCGCCTTCTCGAGCACCCCGACGGCGCCCGACCTGTCACCGGCCGCGATCCGCGCGCGCCCCAGCCAGTACCAGGCGAAGCCGTTGGTGGGATCGATGCGGCTCGCGGTCTCGAACCGGCCGGCGGCCTCCGACGTCCGACCCGCGATCATGAAGCCCTTCCCCTCCTCGACCACCCGCTGGCTCGACTCGCGCGAAGGGGTGCCCGCTCCGGGGTCGCTGGCGTGCGCGGTGTCGGTGGAGATCTCGCGGGGCGCGGGGGGCTCGACGGTTACGCCGGCTTCCTCGCCCGAGGTCGCCGCCGGATCGGCGCGCGCCTCCGGCTCCGTCCGCGGGCCTTCTTCCCGGCCGCGGCTGCAGGCGGCCAGCGCCAGGAGGACGGCGAGAGCGAAGCCCGAGGTTCTCAGAAGATCCACCACCCGTCGTCGGCCGCTCCGCCGTGCTCGTAGCAGGACTCGGTTGGTTCGGTGCCGCTCACGAACGCCTCGTAGCGCGTGGCCGGGCACCCCGGCGTGGCCAGGAGACCCGTCGCAGGGTCGATCTCGACCAGCACGATGTTGCGCGGGGCGGGGAACTCCGGGCTCCGGTCGCCATAGCCCGAGCGCTTCATGAACTC
>JAICQP010000120.1 GCA_025937815.1 Gemmatimonadota bacterium | reverse complement strand
GGAAGGCGGCAGGATCTTCTGGTGCGCCGCGCGCGCGGTCGTCACGCCGATCCGGACGCTCCCCTCGAGCAGGCCGGCGAGGAACTCGAGCCTCTGCCCTTCGATCTCCTTCTGGGGAGCGCGCTCCTCGTAGGGCAGGATTTCCCACTGGGGATACCAGCCCACGGACCCCTCCCCGAGGATCGACTCGAGATCCGCCAGCCACGCCTCCCCGCGCTCGGCGGTGGGCGCGAGGACGAGGAGTGGAGCGCCGAGGTCCTCGGCGAGCGCGGCCGCGAGCACGGCCTTGCTCGATCCGGCCAGGTTCGTGGCCCGCACCCCTCCGACCCCCCCGCGGAGCTCGCGGCGCACCGCGCGGAAGGCGGAGGAGGCGCGAAAGCGCTGGCCGATCTGGTCGACGATCATGGTGGGGGCCTCTACAGACGTATTTGTGAGAACGGGCGCGGCGGAAGAAACGCTAGTCGTCCACACGGACGCGGCGAACCGCCGCCTCGGCGGCGAGCGCGAGGACGGCGAGGACGAGCGCCCACGGCCACAGCTCGGGCCCGCGCCGACGCGGGAACAGGGCCGCGTGCCATGCGTCCGGCGCCACCGCCGCTCCCCACGCGGCCTCCCAGTCGGCGGGCGGCACGCGCGCGAGGTTTCCCTCGGCGGGGTCCCCGTTGACGGCCACGAACATCGCCCTTCCGGCGGGGTCGCGCACCCGGTAGATGCCGGCCCGGTCCAGGGTCGGCCCCTCTCCCCCTTCCGGGACCTCCCACGCGCCGGGCTCCGCGCCGGCATGGAGCGGGCCGGTGACGGTCGCGCCGGCGGGAAGACCCCGGATCCGCTCGCCGACCCGGAATCCCGACCCGCCCGACTCCCAGCGCGGGTCCCATGCCGCGAGCGCCGTGCCGGCGACGAGGGGGAAGACCGGCGTCGTCGCCAGGTTCGTGTGCGGCGGGCCCAGGGGGACGAGCCACACCGCGACCATGCCCCGCGCCCAGAGGGCGGGGCTCCCGGTGGCCAGGTTCCAGGTCCAGTCGGGCGCCGGGGTGGCGGCCGGAACGAGCCCTCCGCGGACCGGCGACCTGTCGAGGAGGGGCTCGGGAACCGGCAGCGCCCGTGAGCCGGTCGGACGGCCGGTCAGGGAAGAGGCCGCTTCGCGCTCCTCCAGTCGGACGTCGGGCGCGGCGATCCCCCCGGCCGGGAGCCAGCCCGGCGCCGGCACACAGGCGGCCGTCCCGCAGGCGGGGCTGAACAGGAGCCGCGTTCCCGCCGCCGCCATCGCCTCCAGGAGCGCGGCTTCGCCCGGCGAGTACGAGCGGATCGGCAGGAGCGCGAGCTCGGGCGAGCGGGCGGCGAGCTCCGCGAGCGATCCGGCGCGCCCGACCTCCGCCGCCCCTGGAAGGGCCTCCAGGGCCGCCTCCCAGAAGAGGGGCCCGGACTCGGGCGGCTCGTCCCCTGGCATCCATCGTACGACATCGTACTGTACAGCGCCCCCTCCGCGCGCGACGTAGAGCCGGTCGTCGGCGGGGAGGGCATCGGCCTCGCGGAAGCCGAACGTCGCCGAGTCCGCGACCTCCCAGGTGGCGCTTCCCCCCGTCCCGTCCAGGGCGAGGGGACGCAGATCGCCGGCGCGCGCCCCGATCCCCCGGCCGGTCTCGGCGGCGGCCGGGGCGTCGCCCCATGCGATTCCGGCGAGCGAAACCTCGCCCCCCGCCACCCAGTCCGCGGACACGAGCCCGCGGTTCCCGCTCGCGGGAGCCCCGCGGACGATCACGACCCGGTACCCGGGCCTTGCCGCGTCCTTCAGGGGCGTCGGCGGCACCGCGCCGACGGAGCCATCCGTCAAAAGGTACGCCTCCGTATCTTCCTCGATCCGCGAGTCCAGTGCGGCGAGCGCGCGCGGCCAGTCGCTCGGCCGGTCCCCGGGCTCGAGCTCGGAGAGCCGCGCGCGGAGGGCGCTGGCCGGCGCTTCCCACCACCCGACGATCCCGTCCGCCACGGCCGCCAGGGCGACCCTGTCCTCCGGCGACGCCGCCGCCAGCGCGGAGTCGGCCGCGGCCCGCACCAGGCTCCAGGCGGTGATCCCGTCCGCCATCTGCCCCGCGCTCGCCGACACGTCGACCGCCACGATCGCCCGGGTCGGGCGATGGGACGCGGCATCTCCCGAGCCGCACCCGAGCGGCCGCGCCGCCGCCGTGACGAGGAGGGCGATCGCGGCCGCCCTGAGGAGCGCCACCCACCGCGAGCGGGTGGGGAGCCGGGGCACGTGAGTCCGGCGCGCGCGCTCCAGCAGGTACAGCGACGAGAACGGGATCGGGCGGCCCGTGCGCACGCCCCGCCACTCGAGCCAGAGGGGAAGGAGGGAAAGGGGCAGCGCCAGGAGGGCGAGCGGGTGCAGGAAGCCCATCGATCAGGATGGCCTATTTAGGGTGCCGCACAACGACTTGCGCGATTGTATCAGAGGCGGTGTCGACGGCTCGCCAGGTAACGCCCGAGGACGGTCGATACCGGCTCGCTCGTCGTGACCGGGACCCAGTCGAAGCCGCGGTCGTGGGCCTGGTTCCGGTACAGCCGCTCGAGCGCTTCGAGCTCCTCTCCATACCCCTCGGCCAGCTCCTCCGGCCGCGCGCGCACGGCCCGCCCGGTTTCGGCGTCCACGATCTCGCCCCCCGACGGGAGCGTGGCCAGCGACCGCTCCGCGGGGTCGAGGACGTGGAATACGACGACCTCGTGCTTTCGGTGACGGAAGTAGCGGAGCCCGGGCAGGAACCGCTCGGGCGGTCCGAGGAGATCGGAGACGAGGACGAGGAGCCCCCGCCTGGGGAGCCGCTCGGCGAGCTCGCGGAAGGGGCCCTCCGGACTGGTGCCTCCGCCGGCATCCTCCGCCTGGAGCGCGGCGAACAGCCGCGCGCGCTGGGCGCGTCCGGCGCGGGGCGGGATGTACGCGCGGATGCGATCGCCGAAGGTCGCCAGGCCGACCGCGTCCTGCTGCGCCAGGAAGAGCCATGCCAGGGCCGCCGCGAGGATCCGCCCGTACGCCCACTTGCTGGGGAGCCCGTCGCTGGCGAAGCCCATCGACGCGCTGGCGTCGAGCACGAGCGTCGCGCGCAGGTTCGTCTCCTGCTCGCTCTCGCGCACGTACCAGCGGTCGCTGCGACCGTAGACCTTCCAGTCCACCCGCCTCAGATCGTCGCCCGGAACGTACGGGCGGTGCTCCGCGAACTCGAGCGAGCCGCCGAGCCCCGGGCTCTTGTGCCGTCCCGCCAGGTACCCCTCCACCACCAACCGCGCGACCAGCTCGAGGGAGCCCAGCCGGAGCATGTCCTGGGGGGCGAGGAGCCCCGCCGCGGACCCGCCGCGGAGAGGCGGCGCCGGGCGCGCCTCAGCCGGCATCGCGGTCGACCGCGAGAACCAGCTCCCCGATCACGTCCCCGACCCCCACCCGCGCCGCCTCGGCCTCGTAGTTGAGCACGATCCGGTGCCGGAGCACCGCGTCGGCGAGCGTCCGCACGTCGGCCAGGTCCGGCACCAGGCGTCCCTGCAGGAGCGCGCGCGCCTTGGCGCCGAGCGTCAGGTACTGGCCGGCGCGGGGACCGGCGCCCCAGCCGACGTACCGCCGGACACCGTCCGGCGCCTGCGGGTGGTCGGGGCGGCTCCGGCGCGCGAGGTCGACCGCGTAGGCGACGACCGCCTCCGGCACGGGCGCCCGCCGGACGAGGTCCTGGAACTCCAGCACCTCGGCGCGAGAGACGACGGGCTCGACGGCGACCTCGGGACCCGCCGTCGTGGCGCGGACGATCTCGATCTCCTCGGCGCGCTCCGGATAGTGGATCTCGAGCTCGAACATGAAGCGGTCGAGCTGCGCCTCGGGGAGGGGATAGGTGCCCTCCTGCTCGATCGGATTCTGCGTGGCCAGGACGAAGAACGGCTCCTCGAGAAGGTGCGTCGTCCCGCCCGCGGTCACCTCGCGCTCCTGCATCGCCTGAAGGAGCGCGGCCTGGGTCTTGGGCGGCGTGCGATTGATCTCGTCGGCGAGAAGGACGTGCGTGAACAGGGGCCCCGGCAGGAACCGCAGCCGGCGGCGCCCCGTGTCGGGGTCCTCCTCGATGACCTCCGTCCCGGTGATGTCGGTCGGCATGAGGTCGGGCGTGAACTGGATCCGGCGGAAGCGGCAGTCGAGCGCGTTGGCGAGCGCGTGCACGAGCAGGGTCTTGGCGAGGCCCGGCACGCCGACCAGGAGCGCGTGACCGCGGGACAGGAGCGTGACCAAAAGGAGCTCCCGAACGGTCTCCTGCCCGATGATCACACGCCCCACCGCCGCGTCGAGCGCGGCGCGGGCGGCGAGGAGCCGCTCCGCCGTCTTCACGTCGGCGTCGGGGCTTCGCGCCTCGAGTCTCGGGTGCGCTTCCACGATCAGGCGCGGCCGCGGGTCGCGCGCCGCCGGACTCCTCGCTTGGTGGCGATCCAGATCATGTCCTCTCCCTCCGGCGTCGGCGGCCCGCCTTCCCAGCCTCCGTACAGGGCCTCGACTTCATAACCCGCCCGCGCCAGCAAGTGTTCAAACTCCCAGCGCGTAAAGTAGCGGACCCGGAGGCGCTCGAACGACCTCTCCGCCACCTCGCCGGCAGCGGCCTGCCGCTCGTAGACGTAGGTGAGGTCGACGATCTGGCTCTCGAGGTCGTAGCGGGCGGCCACCCGCTCGCGCCACCGGCCGCGCGCGTCGTGAAAGGAGCGCCCGGTGTCGGCCAGCGCGGCGGGGCCCTCGGCCGCCTCGGCGAGGACGTCGAGGCGGGGGTCGAAGAGGTCGAGGACGAGCCGGCCCCCCGGCGCGAGCGCCACGCGCGCCGCCGCCAGCGCGGCGAGCTGATCGGGCACCGAGAGCATCGACTGGAACACGCGGAATGGCATCATCACCGCCGCGAAAGGCCGCCGGAAGGCATAGGCCCGCATGTCCGCGCAGACGAGCGAAAGCCGACCCGGGCCGCCTTCCGGGCGGACGTCGCTCGGCGATTCCTCCTGCGCCCCGCGCTTCGCCGCGGCGCGCGACAGGAGCTCGGGATCGCGATCGAGGCCGGTGATCTGGACCCCCGCGGCTGCGATCGCGAGCGACACGCGGCCCGTGCCGCATCCCACCTCGAGCACCGGGCCTCCGGCCGCCGCCGCTTCGCGCGCGTAGAACGCCACGTCCGCGGTGCGGTCGGCGTGGAGCGCGTCGTAGCGCCCGGCCGCGGAGATGGCCGGTCGTTCGAGGGTGGGATCGGTGCGCATGGGAAGGGCGGCCCGCGGCCGCCGTGTCAGCCCGCGAGGAGCGCGTCGCAGCGCGGGAAGAGCGCCTGCTGGTCGGGTTCCAGCACGCCGCAGACGGCGGTCCGGGCAGCGCGCGCGCCGTCGAACAGCACCTCGGCCGCCTCGCGCGGGGTCAGCTCGTTCTCACGCAAGTCGCGGGCGGTGACCAGCACCAGTTCGCGCCAGTCGTCGACGATCCCGCGGATCTGCGCGCGTTGCTCGTCGGTCAGCTCGAGGCCGGGATGGAAGGCGGCGCGGCGGGCCTCGATCCGCGCGAGCTGCTCGGGGGTCAGGGCGGCGGCGATCTCGGCGTCCAGGGTCTCCCGGATCGCGCGTGCCTCGGCCACGGTTTCGGCGGCGGAGATCTCGCCCGCCAGCCAGCGTGCCCGAAGGTCGGCGAGCGCCGCGCGGGCACGGGCGAGGGCGTTCGAGATCGCCTCCCGCTGGTCCTCCTCGAGGTCGAACGCGAGCTCGAGGGCGCCCACTTCCGAGCCCGCGATCTGGTTCCCCGCGATCTCGATCTCGAAAGCGGCGAGGGCCTCCGGCGTGCCCGGGCGCTCACCCTCCGCGCCGAACGGCGAGCCGGCCTCGCCGCCGCACGCGAGGAGCCCGGCGACGACGATGGCGACGAGAGGCGTCCAGCGAATCATGAAGCGAAAGTACCCGCCCGCCGCGGCGGGGCAAACCGTCCTCTTCACCATTCCGGGAGTCGCTGGAGGGACCGCCGTTCAGCTGCAGAAAGGCACCTTCGCCGCCTGCCGGTCGGTCAGCACGCCGCAGATCGCCGCGTGCGCCCGGCTGGTCGCCTGGCGGGCGAGGAGATGCGCCTGGTCGCGGTCGATTTCGCCCGCATGGAGCTTCCGCGCGATCTGGTGGAGCGCGTCGTGGAGCGCGTTCCAGATCCCGCGGATCTCACGCGCCTGCTCGGGCGTCAGGCGAAAGTCCGGATGCCAGGGTCGATCGTGTCGCCGGTCGCGGAGCTCCCGGATCTGCTCGGGGGTGAGGTGCTCCGCCAGCTCCTCGAGAAGGAGCTCATGGACGGCCCGCGCCTCGGCCGCCGCCTGCTCCCGGTCGATCGCGCCGGCCTGGAGCCGCGACCGGATGTCGGCGAGCGCGGCGTGCGCGCGCTCGAAGGCGGACCGCACGGCCTCCCGCTGTTCCTCCGTAAGATCGCCCAGGTACCCGCTGGTCGCGATCTCGCTTCCCGCGACGGCCGCGAACTCCTGGACCTCGGCCGGGTCGCCGCCCCCGACGGGGCCCTCCCCGTCGCCACTGCATGCCCACGCGGTCGCGAGCATCCCCGCGAGCGCGAGCCGGAACCTCCGCCTTCCGTGCATGGTCGCCTTCCTTTCCTCTCGTGGAATCAGGATGTGGCCGGCGCAGGATGGGACGGCCCGGGGCGGGGGATCGTTAAGCGAGCGGATCGGGTGGGACGGAGGAGGGGCCGGGGCGCCAGCCTTCGGGGGCCATCTCGAACCCGTCGAACGTGAACGCCGGCACGACTACGCAGCTCACGAGCGCCCACGCGCCGAGCGCCCGCGCAGACTGCCAGGCGCCCGCCGGGACGACGGCTTGGGGGACCTCGCCGCGCCCCGCGTCCATGCCGAGCCGGACCGGCGGGACCTTCCCGACCTCTCCCGAGATCGCGAGCTCGAGGGGCGCCCCGCCGTGCCATGCCCACACCTCATCCGCGTCGACCCGGTGCCAGCGCGAGGCCGCGCTCTCTTCGAGCAGGAAGAGGATCGCGGAGCCCGCCGAGCGCCCGGCGGAATTCTCCGCCGCGCGCCACGTTTCCCGGTACCAGCCGCCCTCGGGGTGGGCCTCCAGCCCGAGCCGCTCAATGACCTCGCGCGCGTCCACCTCGGGAAGCTATTCTCCCGCCCCGGATTCGCGCGCGTTGACGCCCGCTCCGGGGCTTGTTATTTTTTTCACAAGCCTCCGCCCACACCGGTTTGGGGCGGCGGTCGGAGGAGCCGAATGCAGGGTCCCGATCCCTCCGCGGAGCGGAAGCGCGTCGTGCGCGAGGTGGGACGATTCACCGGGTTCGGCCTCGCGTGGGCGCTCTCGGTCCTCTTCTTCCTACTGATCGGATACTGGCTGGACGGCAAGCTGGGGACCTTGCCGTGGCTCACGATCCTGGGAGCCTTCATCGGCGCCGCCGGCGGCTTCGTCAGCCTCTACCGC
>JAICQP010000100.1 GCA_025937815.1 Gemmatimonadota bacterium | reverse complement strand
GACGAGGTCCGCGGAAAGCTCGCGACACTGCCTGGGCTGCAGGTCATCGCCAGCCAGAGCTCGGGGGAGTACAAGGAGAGCACGAAGAGCCTGGAGCAGATCGCCGACGAGCTTGGGGCGGACTACCTGGTCGTCGGGAACGTCCGCTGGGAGAAGCGGACGGACGGGCAGAGCCGCGTGCGGGTGAGCCCCGAGCTCGTCGAGGTCGTCCCGGGCCGCGCCCCGACCACGAAGTGGCAGGCCCCGTTCGACGCCGCGCTGACCGACGTCTTCGAGGTGCAGGCCGACATCGCGGGCCGTGTGGCGGCGGCGCTCGACGTGGCGCTCGGATCCGAAGAGCGGGAGGCCCTTGCCGCGAAGCCGACGGCGAACCTCGAGGCCTACGACGCGTACCTGAAGGGCGTGGAGGCCGCCCCCGGGCTGGTCGCAGCCGCCGCCCCCTCGGTGCAGAGGGCGATCGGCTTCTTCGAGGAGGCAGTCGCCCTCGACCCCGGCTTCGCCCCGGCATGGGCGCAGCTCGCCCGCGCGCAAGCTCGGTACTATGCCGTCGGTGTACCCAGCTCGGCCGGGGCGGCCCGGGCCCGGGAGGCGGCGGAGCGGGCCATGTCGCTCGCGCCCGGCCGTCCCGAGAGTGCGCTCGCCCTCGGCGACTACTACACGTACGTGCGAGACGATGCGCCGAAGGCCCTCGACGTCTACGCGACGGGGTTACGTGGCGCGCCTTCCGATGCGGACCTGCTCACTGCCACGGCGTACGTCGAGCAGACGCTCGGACGCTGGGAGGCGGCGTTCGACCATTTCACCCGGGCGCACGCACTCGATCCCCGCTCGGTGCCTACAGCCGTGCGGCTGGCGCGCTCGCTGCTGTGGCTCCGGCGCTACCCGGAGGCGGCTGCGGCGTACGACCGCGCTCTCGCCCTCGATCCGACGATCGTCGACGGCATCGAGGGCAGGGCGATGGTCGAGCTGGCCCGCGGTGATCTGTCGAGCGCCCGGACGGTGCTCAGAGCCCCACGGAGCGAGGTGGACCCCGCAGAGCTCGTGGCCTATACGGCGACGTACTGGGACCTGGTCTGGGCCTTGGACGATGCGCAACAGCGTCTTCTCGTCGGGCTCGACCCGGATGCGTTCGGCGACCGCGGCAGCTGGGGTCTCGTGCTCGCCCAGGCGTACGCGCTCCGCGGCGACCAGGCGCGCGCCAGGGCCTATGCGGACTCGGCGCGTATCACCTTCGAGGAGGTGCTCCTCGACGCCCCCGACGACGACCAAGTGCACGTCCTCCTCGGGCTCACGCTCGCCTATCTGGGCCGCAAGGACGAAGCGATGCAGCAGGGGGAACGGGGCGTGGCACTAATGCCGAGCACCAGGGATGCGTACTCCGGCTCCTACAACCAGCACCAGCTCGCGCGCATCTACATGCTTGTGGGGGAACCCGAGAAGGCGCTCGACCAGCTGGAGCCGCTGCTCGAGATGCCATACTTCCTCTCCCCCGCGTGGCTCCGGATCGACCCGAACTTCGACCCGCTTCGCGGGAACCCCCGCTTCGAGCGCCTCGCGGCCGGATCCTAGTCGCCTCCAAGGAGGCCGGGGTCGTGGACCAGGTCGGTCTGATCCATCTCGCGAACGTACCAGCGTAGGCGGCCGACGGCGTCGAAGCCGAGCTCGGTGGCGATCGAGGGGGCGCGGCAGGCGGGGTCGGCGTCGCGGGGGATGGGACGGCTCGCGCCGCGCCGCGTGTAGACCCAGCGCTCGGCCGTGGCCGCGCGGAGCGCGTCCCGCAACGCGGCGGTGTCCGCGCCGGAGAGCGGGAGGTGATCCACCGCGCCGCTTTCGCAGATCCGGTTCGGCTCGCCCAGGATCCCGATGACCGAGTCGGCGGGAAGGCCCCACGCGAGATCGTCGAGCGCTTCGCGGAACGAGCCCACCGGCACGCATACCATGCGCAGGATCGCGATCGCGGCGGCCAGCCCCACGACCGCGATGGCCAGGACGGAACCGCTCGGGAGCTTCAGCTCGAGCCCGTCGCTCGGCGCACGGTCTCGAGCGCCGCCTCGCGGAGCTCGGGGGCAGGCACGAGCCTGCCGTCGGCGCGTGCCCGGTAGGGCGCCACGGTCCACTCGATCCCGGGCTCCAGCGCCGCCGCGACCCGGCCGACCGCGCTCACGACCTCCAGCGAGCCGTCGGCGTCGAGATCGACGAGGCCGAGCTGCGACGTTACGTCTCCGAAGATCCCGTCGTAGAAGATCGCGGGGCGGACCTCCCCGTCCCCGGAGATGACCAGCGGCTCGAGTCCTCCGTCCGGCCCGGCCCGGAACAGCCCGATCGCGCGCAGCTCGGAGTTCGTGGGCAGGTCGAGCAGCAGGCACGCGGCGCCGCCGAGGGTCGCCACCTGAAAGAGCGCCGCACCGCGACCCGCGGACTCCCAGTCTTCCAGTCCCAGCGCATCCGCCGAGACGAGGGGCACGGACGGGGTGACGCGGAAATCGCTCCCGCGGCTTTCCATGACCAGCGCGCCGGGGACCCCGCCTTGCGCGCGGAACAGGGCTACGGTCTCGGGCGCGCCGTCGCCGATAAGGTCCAGCGAGAACACGCCGCCCGGCTCGAGGCGGGTTCCCGGCGGGGCCCGTTGAGCCAGCGGCTCGAGGTGCGATTCCAGCATCAGCGCGCCGCCTGCGATCTCCCACGAGTACGCGAGCCCGCCCTCCATCTCGCGGCCAGGCGCGACGAGGAGGCGCAGGCGTCCCGCATCGATCCAGTCCTGCGGCCAGACCGCCCTGCCCTCGCGCGCGAGCCACGCCAGGAGCGGATGGGACTTGGGACGGAATTCCGCCACGTCGAAGACGCCCGCCCGCCTGACGCCTTCGGCGCCCGTTCCGTGGTGGGCCAGGTACCGGCCCTCCGCGCTCCATCTCAGGCCGTCGGCACCGCCGCCCGGATACACCTCGGCCACCGCCGCCAGCTGACGGCGGCGCGACCAGACGCCGACCCCGCTCCGGTCGGTTCCGATGACGAACGCGATGGCGGTGGAGTCGGGAGACGGCAGGATCGCGACGATCGGCGACTCCGAGAGCGGCTCGCCGCCGGGGCCCGTGCCGGACACCCGGGAGCGGGTGAACAGAGTGTCGGAGCCGATCAGCACCGCGGCGGAATCGGGGGTGATCGCGATCTCACCGGCGAGCCGGCGCGTCGCTGTCGTATCGGCCTCGTCGCCGGGAAGAGGCAGGATCGAGACCCACGCCCTGCGGTCCTCTTCGCTGCAGGCCGTGAACAGGGCGACGCCGATCAGCGCAGCGAGGACGTGCCGTCCCACGGGCTCAGTAACCGCCCTTCTTCAGGACGTCGCGCGCTATGACGACGCGCTGGATCTCGTTGGTGCCCTCGAAGATCCGGTTGATGCGCGAATCCCGGTAGAAGCGCTCGGGCCACATCTCGGCCGAATACCCCATCCCGCCGTGCAGCTGGACCGCCTTGTCCACGATCCTGTCGAGCGCTTCCGAGCAGTAATACTTGCAGATCGCCGCCTCGCGGCTGAAGCGCATCCCTTGATCGCACATCCACGCGGTGCGGTAGACCAGGCTCTCTACCGCGTATGTGTCGGCCGCCATCTCCGCGAGCATGAACTGGATCGCCTGGAACTCCTGGATCTTCCTGCCGAACGCCTCACGCTGCCCCGCGTACTGGACACAGCGGTCGATCGCGTCCTTGGCTGCGCCGAGCGTCGCGGCCGCCAGCCCGAGCCGGCCCACGTCGAGTACTCCGAACGCGTAGTGCGCCCCGTCGCCGATCTTGCCGATCAGGTTCTCGGCGGGGACTTCCATGTCCTCGAACACGAGCTCGACCGTGTTCGAGCCGCGGATCCCCATCTTCTCTTCGGTCTTGCCCACCCGGAATCCGGGAAAGCCCTTCTCGACGATGAACGCGGCGGGGCCGGATTCCGCCTCGCTGTCCCCCTTCACGTTGCAGAACATGGCCACGACGTCGGCCAGCCCGCCGTTGGTGATCCAGATCTTGGTCCCGTTGACGATCCACCTGTCGCCCTTCCTGACGGCGGTCGTCTTCATCCCCATGGCATCGGAGCCCGATTCCGGCTCGGTCAGGGCATAGGCGCCGATCAGCTCGCCGCGCGCCATCGGAGCCAGGTACTTCTTCTTCTGCTCTTCGCTGCCGAACTTGTAGATCGTCATCCCGCCGATCGACTGATGGGCGCCGATGAATGTGGCCGTGGAAGCGCACGCGCGGCTGATCTCCTCCTGCAGGATGCAGTAGCCTGTCTCGCCCATCCCGGCGCCGTCGTACTCCTCCGGGTACACGACGCCCAGGAAGCCCAGCTCCGCCATCTTGTCGATCAGGGCTCGCGGGATCTCGTGATTCTTGTCGATCGCGTCGGCTACCGGACGCAACTCTTCGTCGACGAATCGCTTCGCGGTGCGGCGCAGCTCTTTCTGCTCGTCGGTGAACGACCAGTCCACTCTCGCTCCTTCGGCGTGGTTTCGAGGTTGAACGAGGCGGGAAGATACTGCGGCCGATGGCGCCGAGCGAAAAGGGCCGCGAAGAAACCGGGACTATGCCGATCGAGGCGGGAGAGGCGATGCGCTGGCGGACGGCGGCGGGCTGCTTGCCCGCTCGGCGATCTCAGGCCGGGACGGGCTCCTGAGCGAGTCGGAGCGCCACGGCTTCGGCGAGGATCTCGCGGGCGCGGCTCGCGATGTCGTCGAGAGAGGGCGTTCGAAGCGCCATCTGGCTCGCGCGCCTCTTCAGCTCCTCCAGCGAGGGCAGCTGCGGAAGGTGGATGTCGGGAAGCTCGACGTCCGGCCTTTGGCTCCACGCCTCGCGCGCCTGCTCGACGAGCGAGTCGACGTGGAACGTGCCGGCCAGGCGGTGGGCCACCTTGTCGATCGCGCGACGCGACAGCCGACGTTCTCCGAGCAGGACTTCCTCGGGCGGGGTGTGGATGTTCCAGACGATTCCCACCCACGACAGGACCTTGAGCACGTAGAAGGTCACGTCGATCTCGTACCACCGGAATCCCTGGCGGGTGGACACCTGGTAGTAGTGATGGTTGTTGTGCCAGCCCTCGCCCAGGGTGATCAGCGCGAGCCACCAGTTGTTCCGGCTGTCGTCGCCGGTCAGGTAGCGCTGCCGGCCGAAACAATGCGCCAGCGAGTTGATCGCGAACGTGCCGTGGAAGAGCAGCGTCGTGGAGAGAAAGAAACCGACGAACAGCCCCGGCCATCCGGCGAACAGGAAGCAGGCCACCGCCAGCGCAACGCCCGGAACGTACTTGTGCCGGTCGAGCCAGCGCAGCTCGGGATACTCCGCCAGGTCCTTCACCATGCCGTAGTCCGCCTGCCCGCGCTGGGTGGAGAAGATCCATCCCAGGTGCGAGAACAGGAACCCGTGGATGCCGGGAGAGTGCACGTCATCGACCGTGTCGGAGTACTTGTGGTGGTGCCGATGCTTGGCCGACCACCAGAGAACGCCCTTCTGGAGCGACGTCTGGGACAGGAACGCGAGCACGAACTGGAACGCCCGGCTGGTGTCGTAGGAGCGATGCGAGAAGTACCGGTGGAACCCCGCCGTGATCGCGAACATCCGGAGCACATAGAGGCCGACACAGAGCGCCGCCGCGGTCCACGTCACCCCGCTCCAGAACACCCCGATCACGGCCAGGTGGACGAGCGCGAACGGGATCGCCGAGGGATAGACGATGTCGTCGTGATGCTCGGCGTCGAAGCTGAGAGTCTGTGTCAACACTGGATTTTCGTCCTGGATTCCGGTCGGCGAGGTAGGGTGAGCGACACACAATGTAACTGAATTGAACACTTTTCTCCATAGCGACGACTGGCCGGCCCCCGTGACCCCTTCTAACGTCAGGCCCATGGCGGACATGCTGGCCTGGAAGAACGTCCTGGTTGCCACGGATTTCTCCGCTTCGGGCAAGGAAGCGGTGGCGACCGCCGTCTCGCTCGTCAAGCGCTCCAGCGGGGCACTCGCGGCCATCAGCGTGGCCGAGCGCCCTCCGATGTTCCCGCACACGTTCCACGAGCGGCATTCCGAGGATCCGGACGAGCTCTGGAGCCGGCAGGGACGGAAATCGATGAAGGCCCTGGTCAGTCGGCTCCGGCGCCAGGTCCCCGGGACGCGCGGCTTCGTGCGCGTCGGAACACCGTGGCGGGAGATCGTCGCGCTCGCCGAGGAGCTGCGGGTGGAGGCGATCGTCGTCGGCAGCCGCGGCCTCACGAGGATCCAGCGACTGCTGCTCGGAAGCACGGCCGAGAACGTCGTGCGGCACGCTCCCTGCCCGGTCCTCGTCGTTCGCAACGGACCGCTGAAGCGGATCCGCAGGGTGCTGCTGCCGGTCGACTGGGACGAGGGCTCGAAGGCCGCCGTCCGCTACGTGGTCCAGCGTGACGAGGGCGTGAAGGTCGAGGCGATCCACGCGATCGCCTTCCCGCGCCTGATCGAACCGGAGCTCGGGGACGCGCTCTCCGACGACGCCCCGTCCTCGCGCAAGCTCCGCAAGTTCCTCGATCGCCTGGGCGCGAAGGGAATCCCCGCGCAGGTCGTTCTGGGAGAACCCGCGGAGACGATCCTCGACGCGGCCCCCGACTTCGACCTCGTCGTCATCGCGACGCGGGGGCGCAAGGGCGCCGCCCGGGCGGTCCTGGGTAGCGTCGCCGAGAAGGTCGTCCGGCGCGCCGAGGTGCCGGTGCTCGTCGTTCCGCCGACTCGCCCCCGTAAGACCTCGACCGGCACTCGCCGCAAGCGCGCCATCCGGGGCGAAGTCGCCAGATAGCTCTTCTCGTCCCTCGGTCCGCCTCGGCCTGACCCGGGGCATCCCTTTCAGAGCGGGATCCCGCACGCGTTACGGCCGGCGGTACAGGTGGACCTCTGACCCGAGGCTCGGGAACGGTCGCGCCGACACCTCGCGGTAGCCGGCACGCGCGAGACCTGGGGAGAGGTAGCCCTCGAATCCCGTCGTGTCCGGATTCGCAAGCACGGCGATGACGAGGCCGGGCGAGGTACGTTCGAGCGTTTCTCGGAAATACGTCTCGAACAGCGCCTGATCATCGGCGAAGCTGCCGGTCAAGTGCAGCGATCGTGCCATGGATGGGTCGTAGTAGCGATCGAACGAGCGATGAGCGGCGGCCTGCAAGTGGTCGGGCAACGGCGCGCGGCCGATCGCTTCGACGAACGACTCCAAGTTATGAAAACTGTAGACGTAAGACGCGGCCGTCACGGGCTGGAGACCTGCCACGCTGGTGAGATGCCAGTCGATGAGCGGCGGCGACGGCCTGGCGTCACGCGCGCCGATCACGAGCACTGGCGCGTTCGCCCGAGTGAGTCCCGACAGGTAGTCGAGAAGCGCGGATGCCTCCCGGGGCTCCCACGTCTTCCAGCCGCCACGGTAGAGCGTGGCCGTATGGACGAGGACGATGGCGCCCAGGAACCCGATGGCGACGGCGCGGATGTTCTCCCGGGACCGAAGCCACCCCCAAAGTTCCCCCGCAGCGACGCCGGTCAGGACGAACAGAGAAGGAAAGACGGGTAGGATATGCCGATCGATCTTCGTGTGATGGAACGTCCCGATGAGCAGCATCGTGAGCGCGAGCAAGGCCAGGAAGGCGATCCCGGGCCTGTGTCGCGATCTCCACGCTCCCGCGAGGCCGCCCCAGAGGAGGGCGGACATCCACCATGAGCCGGAGAGATCCGCGATTGCGCGCGGATAGAACCACAGTCCCGACAGTCCGCGGGCCGCCTCTCCTCCCCACGGCGTGTTGAAGAGCATCCTCCATGTCCAGACGATCCGGGGCGGGTAGGCGAACCACACAATGCAGAAGAGAAACAGCGGAAGGGCCGCATACAGATTCTTCCTGGTAGCCAGCCCGCGCGGGCGGAAGTCGGCGGCAGCCAGCTTCGCCAATATGATACCGATGATGAGCACGATTGCGTAATTCGACTTGGCGAGATAGGTGAGAACCACGCCTGCGCCGAGGAGCGCGTGGGTGCGGGGCCTCGCCTCGGGGTTCGCTGCCAGCGCGCAGTACGCCAGGATCGTCAGGCCGAAGGCCAGGAGACCCGGCAGCTCCAGCATGCTCTCAGCGGCGGAGGTGATGACCCCCGGCGAAGCAAGAACGAGCGCGGCGGCGACGATTCCGGCGAGGATGCCGCGCCGGCGGTCGATGGTGTAGGCGACGAGAAAAAGCGTCGGTGCGAGGAGGACGTAGGCGATCACGCTCACCGCGCGCGCAGCTTCGAGATTCTGCCCGGCGAGGAGAAACGCTCCCCCTACCAGCCAGGAGTGGACGGGAGGCCAGTAGATCTGGACGTAGGAATCGAGCAGAAATCCCAGCCAATCGAGCTCGCGCAGGTCGTAGGCGATGAGAGCCCCCTTCATCGCGTGCGCGACCTCGTCCCACTTGGGCTCCCGCTGGGCGCCGACCAGCTTGACGAACACGAGCCAGCCCGCCAGCGCGGAGCCGGCAAGCACGGCTGCCAATGCCAGCGTGAAGCGGGTCGATCGACGCGAGGTGCCGGGTTTCACCACCTTCTGGGTTTTAGCGCACGGCCTCGCAGTTGGCAATCGGGCGAGGGGGCATCACCTCCGTCGTCGCGCTCGCCGAGGAGCTGCGGGTGGAGGCGATCGTCGTCGGCAGCCGCGGCCTCACGAGGATCCAGCGACTCCTGCTCGGAAGCACGGCCGAGAAACGTCGTGCTGCACGCTCCCTGCCGGTCCTCGTCGTTCGCAACGGACCGCTGAAGCGGATCCGAAAGGTGCTGCTGCCGGTCGACTGGACGAGGGCTCGAAGGCCGCCGTCCACTACGCGGTCCAGCGTGACGAGGGCGTGAAGGTCGAGGCGATCCACGCGATCGCCTTCCCGCGCCTGATCGAACCGGAG
>JAICQP010000045.1 GCA_025937815.1 Gemmatimonadota bacterium | reverse complement strand
TCGGCGAAGGGCGAGACGAGGAACGCCGAGGCCTGATGCGCGAGATGGTGCTCGATCTTAGCGACCCGGCCCGCGAAGCTGCCGCGGGCGGAGCGGGACAGCTCCTCTTCGAGCCCGCCGATCCGCCGCGCGTTCCGAAGGCGGTCCCGGACCAGCCCCGGTTGCGGCCGGTGGCGGAGGCCCCACGCGATCTTGCGCCCGAGGCTCGCGCGGGGGTCGCGATTCACGGCCACGACGTCCACATCGCCCAGGTCGAGGCCCCCCTCGCGCAGGCACCAGGCGATCGATTCGGCGGGAAAGCCGGCCCAGTGCTTGAGTCGGCGAAAGCGCTCCTCCTCGACCGCCGCGACGAGACGACCGTCGACGACGAGGGCCGCGGCCGCGTCGGCGTGGTAGGCGTTCAAGCCGAGCACGTTCATGCGCGCTTCCTACGGGCCTCCATGAGCTTGATGGAGAGGATCCCCTCGGCGACCGCTCGCTGCGCCGTATAGTACAGGCCGGCTCGCCCATCGAGGACCAGGCCCCGCCCGAACAGGCAGTACAGCGCAACGACGGGAGGGCCCAGGACCATCGTCGCGCGCAGGCGATCGGGCCATCCCAGCTCGCGCATCGGGGAGGCCGCCAGCTTGGCCGCCTCCTGTTCCGCGTACGTCGCCTGATTCCGCAGCCAGCGCCTGAGACTCTTGCGGTCGTCGTGGAGGATCGGCGTGCGGAGCGAGCCGCTCGCGCCCGCGACCCGCACGCGCTGGGTGTGGCCGTCCTGCTCGAAGGCGGCGAGCTCCTTGCGAAACAGCACCTGCCGGGGCGGATAGAGCGACCCGCGCAACTTCCGGCCGAGGATCACGTACTCGAACGGCGCGAAGAACCCGCTCTCGGCGGGCTCCTGGGGCAGCGCGGCGATCTCCTCCACGAGCGCGGACGGGATGACGTAGTCCGCGTCGAGCGCCATCGCCCATGGGGTCTCGACGGCGGCGAGGGCGTAGCTGCTCTGCCCGGCGGGCGAGTCGAACGCGCGCGAGAGCACCTCGACGTTGGAGAAAGCGCTCGCGATCTCGACGGTGCGGTCCGCGCTCCCGCTGTCGACGACCAGGACGCGTCGCGCCCAGCGGAGAGCGTGGAGCACCCGGCCGATGTTCGGCTCCTCGTCCAGCGTGAGGATGAAAGGGGTGATGACCGACAGATCCATGCTAACTGTCCGTCCGCACGCAGTCCGGGGCGGCGCGCTCCCCGGCCAGCCAGTGGTAGACGTCGATCATGCGCCGTGCGATCACCGGCCACGCGAAGCGCTCTGCTACGAGCCGGCGGCCGCGCGCCCCCATCGCCCGGCGGTCGCCGTCCGGCAGCTCGGCGGCCTCGCGGATCGCCGCGGACAAGGGCTCGACTCCGACCTCGGTCCACCACCCGCAGCCGTGCTCGACGAGCGACGACCACGGCGCCGCCCGCGTCGTGATCACCGGCACCGAGCTCGCCAGCGCCTCCGCCACGACCGCGCCGAAGTTCTCGCTCGAAGTCGGTAGCACGAACACGTCTGCCGTCCCGTACAGACCCCACTTCTCGTCGTCCGACACGGCGTCGCGGAACCGGATCGCCGAGTCCGCGCCGAGGCCGCGCGCCTGGCGCTCGATCTGTGCCCGGTGGCCGCGCTCGTCCGGGCCGGCGATGACGAGCTCCCAGCCGGCAGGCCGCGCGGCCCGCCACGCCTCGACGAGCGCCTCGAGGCCCTTCTTGGGATGGATGCGCGAGAGAAAGAGGAAGCGCCGGATCCTGTCCGGCGGGGCGGGATCGCGCTCCGCCTCAGGCGGAAGCTCGACGCCGTTGGGGAGGATGGCGATGGGGACGCCGATCCCGGCCGCGCGGATCTCCTCTGCCTCCAGGTCGGAGGTCGCGTGCAGCGCGTCGGCGGTCTCCAGGTCGCGCCTCTGGTACGCGCGCCACGCGATCCGCTTCCGCCATCCGCGATGGGCGAGGGACCACTCCGACAACATGCCGCGCGGGCTGACGATCCGCGCCACCGATCGCCGGTCGGCGACGCGCGCCGCGGCGCGGTTGCTGTCGAGCCAGATCCCGTGATCGTGGACCGCGGCCGCCCGCGTCGCCGCGATCCGCTCCTCGAGCAGCCGCTCGAAGGCGCCCCGGAGCGGCTGCACCCTTCCCCACCGGCGGGCCACGCCAGAGGCGCGCACGGGCACGCGGGCGTCGAACTCCACGTCGCCCGTGACGATCTCGACCCCGACGCTCTCCTTCGACAGGGACCGGCACAGGGCGGCGACCGAGCGTGCCGGCCCACCCTCGGATTGCGCGAGACGCGCGATCGTGTGTACGACTGCCAGGTCGCTCACGATTCCCCGCGCCCCCTCACGATCTCCCGCGCACGCCCCGCGCGTCGAGGATCCCCTCGAGCCGCTCCCGGAACCGCTCCGGTCCGAAATTCTCCACCGCGCGCCGCCGCAGCTCCACGGGATCATAGAGGATCCGGTTGACGTGTTTCCCGCTCAACACCTCGACCGCCGCCGCCGCGAAGGCGTCCACGTCGTCCGGATTCACGAGCACCCCGATCTCTCCGTCCAGGAGCGCATCCCGCGCGCCGTCCCGGTCGCCGGCGATCACGGGTTTGCCGCACGCCATCGCCTCGAGATATACGATCCCGAACCCCTCGCGCTTGCTCGGCATCGCGAACGCGCTGGAGAGATTGTAGTAGTCGGGCAGCTGTGCGTCGGGGACCGACCCGACGAGCGTCACACAGCGCTCGAGACCGAGCTCCCGCACCCGTCCCTCGATCCGGGCCCGGTCGCCCCCCTCCCCGACCAGGACGTAGTGGAGTCCCGGTATCCGGGCGCGGATCGCGGGCAGCGCTTCGAGCACGACATCGTACCCCTTGTGGCGATCCGGCCCGGCCAGCCTCGCCACCGTGAGGAGCACGGGCTGCCCGGGCTCGATGCCGAGGCGCGCCCCGAGTGCGGCCGAGGGCTCGCGGGGCCGAAACAGCTCGGGGTCGAAGGTTCCCGGGAGGAGCGCCATCCGCGACGGGTCGAGATCCTGCTCTTCGATCAGGCGGCGCTCGGTGTAGCGGCTGACCGACACCACGCAGTCGGCCATGGAGAGCGCGCGCTTCAGCGCCGGCCGCTGGACGCCCCACGCCTCGATGCCGTGGGCCACGATCCAGAACGGGCTTCGCCTTCGCGGGACCCAGCCGAGGATGGGGGCGAAGTTCAGGTGGCCGACGACGATGAGGCGCGGCCGGTCGATCAGGACGCGAAAGCCGACCGCGGCCGCGAAGGCCGGCGTCCGGATCCGGCGCGGCACCCCGCCGCTCGCGTGGAAACGCACGCCGGGGAGAAGCGCTCCCGGCGCGCGGTCGTTCTTGAGGAAGACCTCGTACGCGGGTTCCGGCCACGCTCGCTGGAACGCCGCCAGGAGGAACCCCGAGTACCGCTGGATGCCGCCGCGGGTCGCGGCCAGATCCGGCAGCCACACGTGGCACGAAACGCTCACCGCCGCCGCCCGCGCACGTACACGACCGCCCGCAGGGTGCCGTCCACCGCGCGCTCCGCGGAGTACGACGCGACGTGCTCTCGCGCACGGCGCCCCATCTCCATCCGCCCTGCGCTGTCCGCGCTCATCGCGAGGAGCGTAGACACGAGCGCCTCGAGGTCCCCGAAGGGGACGATCCATCCGGTCTTCCCGTCGACCACCAGGTCGGGCCCGCACCCGACCCGGTCGCTGACGATCGCGGGCAGCCCGTGCACCATCGCCTCGTTGACGACCAGGCCCCACGTCTCCCCGAAATCGGAGGGGAGCACCAGGCAGTCGGCGGCTACGTACGCGCGGCTGATCTCCGACTGGTTCAGGAACCCCGCGAACACCGCGCCCGACGCGTGGCGCGCCGCGAGCTCCCGGGCGGCCGATTCCATCTCCCCCGTGCCGACCACCAGCGCGCGGATCCGCGGATCGCCCCGGCGCGCCGACCCGCACGCCGCCAGGAAGTCGAGAACGCGCTTCTTGGGAACGAGCTTTCCGGCGAACAGGAAGCAGATCTCCTCCGGGGCGATACCCCACCCCGCGCGGATCGACGCCCGTTCCGGCATCCGCGCCGCCGCCTGTGCGGCGAATCGCTCGTTGTCGACGAAATATGGCACCGGAAAGATCCGCTCGGCGGGAACGCCGTTCCGCAGGTAGAACTCCCGGTTCGACCGGCCGATGGCGAGGCACGCGTCGAAGCGGGAGAGAAGGCGCCGGTGGAGCGCGCGAACCCACGCCGGGCGTCGCTGGAGGCCGCTCGACTCGGCGCGGACCAGACACGGAATCCCCAGCCGGCGGCAGGCCCGGAGTGTCTGGAGGAGCGGCATCGCGTTCCATCCCCCAACGATGACCGCCTCCGGGCGGGAGCGAGCGAGCGCCCCCTCCACTCCCGGCGTCCGGCTCGCGAGGAAGCCGCGTAGCGACGGCTTCCGGGCGGTGTTCTCGAGCGCCTCCCATCGATACCCGTCGAGGAGGGGCACGTCCCACGCGAAGTCCCTCCCGAACCCCACGCCCTGCTGCTCGGGGCGGGGCAAGAGCGCGTAGTAGACGGTGAGGTCCACGCCATCCCGCCCGGCGAGCGCGCGATACCACGGAACCTGGTACTGGACCGGATGGGTCGCCGCGATCGCCAGCTTCAAAGGCGGACGCTCGCCTCGCGGGCGTCGGCCGCGGGCGGGCGATGCGGCACGCCCTCCCGGACCCCCGGGATCGCCAGCGCCAGCCCCAGGACGAGGCCCAGAACGTAGAGGACCAGCGGGTCGCCGTAGATCTGATGCGCCACCGCGAACATGAGGGCGTTGGCGAAGAGGAACGCGATCAGGCCATAGGCGTAGCGCGCCCTGCGGTATCCGCCTCCGCGCCCCGCCGCTCGCGCGAGGCGCCACAAGTGCCTCCCGAGCGCCACGCCCAGGACCAGCACGATGACGAGGCCCGGAGCTCCGAGCTCGGCCACGACCTTTCCCAGCCCACCCTCCGCCGACGAGCCGACGAGCCGCTGCCCACCCCCGAAATACTGCGCGCCCTGGCTCCCTGTCCCCGCACCGAGCCCGAGCCAGCCATTGCGCCGGATGGTGAACCAGATGGCGCGGGTGCTGAATCGCCGATACCGATCCGCCTCCTCCAGGCCGATGCTCGCTCCCCGCTCGTAGTAGGGGGAGATCCCGAGGGCATCGCCGGTGTCGGTGAACGCGAACAGGCCGAAGCCGACGAGGCACAGGCCGGCCAGCACCAGCGCTGTCTTCACGGCCCGCTTCCGGAACCACGCGAGACACGCGAGGTAGACCAGCACGAACAGGGCGATCTCGACCAGCCCCTTGCGCCTGCCGGTGAATACCAGGGCTCCCAGGAAGTACAGGCCCAGCATCGCGGTGGGCCACACGACGGCCAGGACTTTTCGCCGCGCGAGGAACAGCATGACGAGGAAGCAGGTGGCCATGGCGAGGTGCCAGGCGGCGACCTCGGGAGCGCGGAAGAAGCCGCTGGCGAGGCTCAGGGGCTGGCCGGTGGGCGTGTACGCAACCAGCCCGACGCCAACGGCGTCCAGGACCTTCCAGTCGTATCCGGCGCGCGCCAGGTAGATCCCCGCGGCCATGATCGTCACGCCGATCAGGTACCAGCGCACGAGCTTGCGGAGATCCCGTGTGGTGCGCGCGTACGCGAGGCCGAGCAGGATGCCGGGGATCGGACCCAGGTACGCCACGAGGCCGATGGCGGCGATGATCGGGCTACCCGTGTTCGCCAGCGCGGCCACGCTCTGGATTCCGACCAGCAGAAGGAACAGGATCAGCGGGACACGGATGACCGAGCCGCGCGCGAAGAGCGGCCGGAGCGTCAGCGGGACCCCGCGCAGGCGCGCGCCAAGAAGTGTCGCGCCGACGAGCGCGAAGACGAGAACGCTGAGGTACAGCGGCTCCTCCGGCACGAGCTTCCGCATCGGATCGAGCGCCAGCCCGAACAGGAGCGTGACGATCACGCCCGCTCGCCAGTGCGCGACGCACACGAGCGCCAGCGCCCCCGCCACCATCAGGACGTCCCACGCGATCATGAAGCCGCCTCCGCCCTCGCGCCATCCCGCGATCCGGCGGGCGCGAGCGTCAGGAGCCGCGGTCCGCGCGCTGCCAGGCCGACCGCCCACAGGAGGCCCAGCGTCTCGGCGACAAGCGTCACCGGAATCCACCACGGGTGCCGCAGGTGATGCCGCGTGCGGACGGAGCGGGCCAGCCGCCCGGCGATCTTCGCCGGCGCGGCGGCCGGCGAGCTCGTCCGGAGGATGCGGTAGAAAGCGCCCACGGAGTGGCCGGGACGGATCGTGCGCAGGTGACTGCCGTAGGAGCGCGTGCCGCCCGAGGGGGCCCGCAGATGCCGGACCGTCGCACCCGGCTCGAACAACACGCGGGCGCCCGCCGCGATCGCCCGCGCGCAGAGCTCCGCTTCGTATCCGTAGGCCGCGCGCACGAAGTTCTCGTCGATCCCGCCGATCCGGAGCGCGAGGTCGCGCCGGATGGAGAAGTTCGCGCCGACTGCCTCCGTGACCCAGGTGCGGCCGGCGGCGTTGAACCGGAACGGCGTGGGCGTCCCGGGCATCGGCTCTTCGCCCGGCTGGAGAACCTGGCCCGCCACCACCGACGCCCCCGCCCTCCAATGGGCGTCGCGGTGCGCGGCGATGAGCCCGGCGCCCGGGATCAGGTCGTCGTCGAGGAAAAGGACGATCTCCGATCGCGCGCGGCGGAGGCCGACGTTCATGGCGGCGGGGATCGAGGGCCGGGGGAGCCGCACCCAGTCGATCGCCCCGGCTGCGGCGAGGTCCTCGAGCTCGCGCTCGGCTTCCAGCGCATGGCGCGGCGTCTGGTCCACGACGAGGAGCTCGGACGGCGGCGGATCCAGCTCCAGGACGCGGCGCACGGTTTCCACCAGAACGCGATCGCGACCATAGGTCACGATCACGGCCGAGACCCCGTCATTATCGCGCGTGGGACTCATTCGGCCCCGGTGCGCCAGCGCCCGATCGTCGATCCCGCACCGGCCTGGAGCAGGCGCACCCAGCTCGGCGCGTGGAGCGGTCGCAGTCGGACCGCCCGGCGGAGGTAGCCCAGGCAACGAAGGTCTTCGTTTCGGCGCAGCGCTTCCCCGATGAAGTAGTTGGCGGCGGCGATCCGTCGCGGCTCGTGCGCGGATCCTTCGGGTCTCAAGGTCGATGCCAGCTCCAGCGCCTCCGTTTCCGATCGTCCGGCGCGCCGAAGCTGGAACGCGCGGCGCGCGAGTCGCCCCAGGTGGTGCTGGACGCCGCGGAACGAGGAGCTGCGGCTCGCCGGCAGCACCAGCGCGACGTAGAGGGCTTCCGGCAGTACCTGATAGCGGCCCGCTTCCGCCATCCGGAACCATAGGTCGTGGTCCTGGGCGAGGTAGAACTCGCGGCGATAGCCCCCCACCCGCTCGTAGACTTCCCGCCGGAACATCACGCTCCCGTGATGCGTGGGGAGATCCGCCAGGGTGGCCTCTCCGCCTTCTTCGACGACGACGTCCGCGGGCTCGCGGGCCCTGCCCGAGTCCAGCGTCGTGTACAGGTACTCCATTCGCGGCCCGCGAACCTCTGTCCAGCAGGAGACGAAAGCCAGCCCCGGGTCGGCGTCGAGGGCATGCGCCTGGCGTGCCAGCCGTCCGGGAAGCGAGAGGTCCGCCGCGTCCTGCCGCGCGATGTACCGTCCGCGCGCCTGGGAGCAGCCGAGGATCAGGGCCTCGGTGAGGCCGATCCGCTCCTGGCGAAACACGCGCACGCGCGGATCGCGGGAAGCGAAATCGCGCAGGATCTCGCCGGATCGGTCCGCCGACCCGTCGTCGACGGCCACCAACTCGAGATCGATGCCGTTCTGATCGAGGACGCTCTCCATGGTCGGCGCCAGGTACTCCCCAGCGTCCCGAACGCTCATGACCACGCTGACGGACACGCTCATTCGTGCAGCGCCCTTTCCGCGCGCTCTCTCCACGCGCTCACCGGATGGCCGAAACGCTCCTCCAGGACTCGCAGATCCTCGATACAGGTTCGAGCGAGCTCGCGCTCGACCACCGCCGGCATGGGTCTCGGCGCCCCCTCGTGAACGACCCGATACAGATCGCGAGACAGGACCGAATCGTCCGTCGGGACTCCGAGGAAGTCGAAGATACGGCTCAACAGCGCGCGGGGATCCGCGCGAACCTCTTCCAGGAACCCGGTGAAGATCCTCTCAGGCGGGAAATGGCGGCCCCACGCCTCGAGCGTCGCCCTGTAGTCGCTCCGCCCCAGCACCGCCGGGTCCCTGGCGAGCGCCAGAGCCGCTTCCTCGGAAAGGAGGGAGAGACCTCTCAGCCTGGCGAGCATCCTCACCTGCGACCATCCGCGGTCGATGGGATCCCGCATCAGGAAGAGGATCTTGAGATTCGGAAACGCGTCGCGCACCCTGCCGACCTCGTCCGCCGACAGCAGGGCGTACTCCGGCGTGATCTCCCCCGTCACGCGGGACGACCCTGCGTGGAAGAGGGACTCGTACCAGCCGTCGCTCCGCCTGCCCAGGAAGAAGCGCAGGTCCCATCGGAGGAGAGCGGGATCGAGCGCTCGAAGGTCGGCCAGAAGACGCGGTTTCACCATGCGGCGGAGTCGCCGATTCACCCAGTCCTTCCCGCGAAGTCGCGCCCCGATTCCCGAATGAACGTCTTCGACGCGGTGCGTGAAGTAGTGAAGCTCCTTGATCGGTGGGAGCCAGAGGCGGGGGTGGGCGCGCAGGCAGCCGTAGAGCCAGGTGCTGGCGGCCTTCTGGGCCCCGATTCCCAGAAAGTGTGGAAGCTCATGGACGGTCATATCCCCACCTGCGCATGGCCTCTCCCGCGACTTCCTCCACCGCGGCCCGGCTGGCATGATCGAGGAGCTGATCCGGCCCGGAGCCGGGACGCCGGACAAGACTCGTGTCGAAGGCTTCGGGGTCCAGGCCCAGGTACGCAGCCAACGACTCGACACATCCGCGCGGATCGTCCAGCAGGGCCTCGAACCGGATGACGTGCACTCGCGACAGGTTGCGCTCCATGCTCTCGACCGCGCGCACCCAGTTCGCGGCCACTTTGGCCGGCGTGTCGATCCGCTCCGTCCAGCTGAGGCCCTTCCATCCGGTCCGCACGCGCGCCAGGGTCGAAGCCGTGACCGCGCGGCAGTCGCGCAGGATGACTATGCGGTCCAGCCCTTCACGGGGGCCCAGGTCGTCGAGCTCGAACACGTAGCGCGGCAGCTTGTCGCCGACCCACGTGCGGCGGAGGGTGCGGGAGAGCAGCTCGGCGACCGTGTCCAGCCCGATCACCGCGTCGCGGCGCCTCCACAGCCGATACCGGAACTCGGCCACGAAGCGCCGGCTGGCCCAGGTCCTGGCTCGGGGAGACCCGGCTCCTACCCCGCGCACGGGACGGTCGCGATAGCCCAGGCGCAAGGCCCGCCGATACTCCGGATACGGGGCGTCCAGCCGCTCGAACGCGCCCAGCTCGAACGTGGCTTCGACCTCGGGATGGGTGTTCAGCAGCCGGGTCAGCACGGTCGTGCCGGAGCGCGGATGTCCGGCGACCAGGAACGAGCGGGGCTCGCTCACACGGGCTCCCCGGGTTCCGCATACCCCCAGCGCGCTAGCTCGTCCCCGGCGACCGCGTCGAAACGGCGAACCTCGCGCTCGGTCCACGACCGCCAGCGACCCACCGGATCGAAGTCTTCCGGGGTCGGCTGGCGGCCGCTCCAGTCGAGCTTCTGCCCAGGCTCGCCGACGAACGAGGACCCCCGAACGCCCAGCGCCTGGAAGGACTCCCACGCGAAGTCCTCCGGCGGCAGCTCCAGGAACTCGAGCATCCCGCGCAGTTGCGATTCCGGCTCTCGGACGAGATCCTCGAAGCGCACGACGCGCGCCCGCTCACGCCCCCCGGGGGTATCCAGGAACGCGCGCACGGACCGGCTCGCTTCGCGCCAGCGGCGCGCCAGCTCCTCGAGCGGACTGCGGAATGCCCGGCGATAGGTGCCGGGATGGAGGAGACGGAAGCGGGGAGGCGCCGCGAACGAAGTGCGCAGCGACGAGCACGCGATGTCGCGGCCGTCCCGCATGAGGACCACGAGAAAGGACCGGGGAAAGAATCGAAAGAAACGGTTGAGGTTCCGGACGGACGGTTCCTTGAGCACCAGGCGGCGCCCCGCCGGGAGCCCGGCGGACGCCCACTCCAGCCACGCGTCGCCGACGAGCTCCAGGACATCGTCCTCTTCCAGTTCGGGGAGGTTGGGCGCGCGTGCCATCGAGCGGGCGTACGTGACCAGCGGATCGGAATTGGACAGGTGCGGGAACTCCCACACGCTCCGGGGACTCGCGCAGAGATCGGGGTGGCATTGGAGCGCCCGCGCCAGGTAGTTGGTCCCCGACCGGGGGAGCACCCCGTGCACGAAGACGTCGCCGCTCCTCACGGCTTCCCCCGCCGCGCGCGCCGGCGATCGAGAGCGCACGTCAGGCTCCCCATGCGGTCCCATCCCAGGACGGAGGCCAGCGCCCCGTAGATCCGCAGGTCGATTCTGCCGTCCTCCCCGCCTCTCGCCGCCCGGACCGCCAGTGCATGGAGGTGGCGCGCCTCGAACCCGAGGCCGGCGGCGCCACATTGCCGGGCGAGTAGAAAGAGCTCGCGGACGAAATGGCGCATCTCCTCCTGCTGCGGTCCGATCCCCGCCCGCTCGGCATGTCCCAGGATCAGCGCATGGGCCGCCGCTCGGTCGCGCAGCTTGGCCGGGTCGCTCGAGCCGTCGCGGCTCAGGCGATCCGCGGCATGCCCGCGCTGCTCGGACACGAACTCGGACACGTACGCCAGCGGCCGCCCGAGGACCGCCACACGGCAATCGTACTCCCAGTCTTCCTCGTTCCGGAGCGCCGACCAGGGGCCGGCCGCGTCCGTGACGCTGCGGCGGTAGAGCGGCGTCGACGTGCCCCACCAGCGATCGACGAGAAAGGACGGAAACATGCGCTCGATCCGTTCTCCGGTGCGGCGCCAGGCTCGATCGGCGCCCTCGCCGGACTCGTCGATGTAGCGAGTCATGCCGTAGCAGACGCCGCACTCCGGTTGCGCGCGGAGGGCGCGCACCTGGCTCTGGAACTTTCCGGGCAACAGCACGTCGTCGCTGTCCAGGTACTGGACGAACTCTCCGCGCGCCTGCCGGCGGCCGGCCTCCCGGGCGACACCCGGGCCGGCGTTCGGCATGTGGATGGCCCGCACTTCGGGATGATCGACCGCGAGCGCGTCCGCCACCCCCGGCGTGTCGTCGGTCGATCCGTCGTCGACGATGAGGATCTCCAAGGGCCGGTACGACTGGGCGAGAACGCTCTCGACGGCATCGACCAGCATCGCCGGTCGGTCGTGCACGGGAACTATGGTCGATACGAGACCGAGCTCGATCACGAGGCTGTGCCGCGGGACCCCGCGTAGGCGGGATCCGGGCCCTCGATCCGCCCGAAGGCGCGCGCCGACAGCTCGCGCACGCGCGCGTCCGCCGGGAGTCGCGAGCGCATCTCCAGCAGCCGGGCGGTGGCGCGGTCCAGCCGGCCCTTGTCCGGTTGCTCGTCGTGGTGGAGATGGACCAGCGGCAGATAGCCCCAGGGCCATACCGTGCGCACCGCGCAACGCTCCCAGAACTCATTGTCCTCGCCGCCCCAGCCGACGAATGCCTCGTCGAAGCCGCCGACCGCGAAGAACGCCGCGCGATCGACCGCCACGCTCCCGCCTCCCTCGAGGTTCTGGATGACCCGCTCCGGGCGGCCTTCGACCGGCGCGCCTGCCAGGACGCGGCCGCTCTCCCGCGCGCCGAGGTAGAAGACGAAGCGCTTCAAGTTCATGACCTCGAACCCTCTCGCGCGAACCGACAGGGCCTCGGCCGCGTAGCCACGCGGCGCCAGCATGTCGTTGTCGTGGAAGACGAGCACGCCGCCACGCGCCGCGCGGGCGCCCACGTTGAACGCCCACGCGCGTGAATAGGGCATCCCTTCCGGGATCGGCGTATGAAGGTACCGCACCCAATCCGGCAGGCTGCCGGCGATTTCCTGCCGCGCCGATTGCTCGACGAGCACGCATTCGACCGTCGCGCCGGCCTGCGCCGCGATCGTGGCGAGGACCCGCGACAGATGGGGAAGGCGATCGATCCCCCGGTGGCCGATCACGAACGTCACGTCGGGCTCGGCGTCCCCGTGGTCGGACCCCGGCCGATCCGCGAACGCTAGCGGCCATTCCCGGAGCGCGCGCGCCATGAGGCGTCCGCCCAGCGAGGGAAAGACCTCGCAGGCGTGGAGCCGACTCGTCCAGCGGCCTTCCGGGCTCGCGCCCCTGCCCTCCGGACCGTGCCGAATGCGATCGCGGCGATTCCCGATTCGCGTCCAGTGCCTTCTACTGGAGCCGTTCGCGCCGTGAAGGTTCCATTCGTAGGCCGGCCAATCGAGAAGGATCGCGCCGAGCTTCGTCCGGAGCGCGGTCATCATGCTGTCTGCGTCCGCGGGGACCGGGTGCCGTCGGGACGCAGGATCGCGCGCGCCAGACCGGCCGCGAACCCGGGATCGAGCGCCCACCGAAGGTCGCGCGCTACCAGGCGACTCGCGAAGCGCATCGCCGCGCTCCGCCCTTCGCCGCTGCCCATTCGTCCGATGCACCAGCGCGCCTTCTCGCGATACGCCCGGCCCAGCGCCGCCACGTTGGCGGGAGCGACGTGCGGCGAACGCCGCGCCCAGACGAGGACGTCTCTGAGAACGCCCACGTCGCGCACGCTGTCCAGCGCGCCGGGCTTCCAGATGTTGCCCCGGTGCCTGCGGTAGAGCGTCACCGGGCGCGTGGTCTCTCCCACGGCGAAACGGCCGCAGGCGGCCATCCGCAGCCAGAGGTGGAAGTCCTCGCTGAGCTCGCGCGTGGCCCGAAACAGGCCCGCCTTGGCGAACAGCCCCGCGCGAACCAGAATGTTCGAGGTGTGCATCGAGCAGCTTCTCTCGAGCAGGCAGGCCGACAGGAAGCCGTCCGCGGCGATCGAGGCCGCTAGCGGCCCGTACCTCCGACGCCGGTCACCCCAGCGCTCGCGCTCGGCATCGTCCTCGAACAGGAGCTCGGTCACCTCGACGACCCCGTCTAGGGACGAATCCTCGTCGAGGAGCGCGACCGAGCGGTCGAAGCGATGCGGCAGCATGATGTCGTCGGAGTCGAGGAAGCAGACATACTCGCCATCGGCCGCGGCGAGTCCCAGATTGCGGCTCCGCGGGGATCCCAGGTTCCGCCCACCGGGATGGCGAAATACGCGCACCACGTCCGGGTTGCGCTCGCGGATCTCGCCCAGGATCGCACTCGACCGGTCGGTCGAGCCGTCGTCCACGACGACGACTTCCAGCGCCGGATATTCTGTCGCAAGGACCGATTCCAGGCTCTCCTCCACGTAGGCCTCGCGGTCGAACACGGGGATGATCACGCTCACCTTGGTTGCGGGAGGCCCGCTCATGCGCGTTCCTGTTCCCGCTGCCAGTCGACGGGCTCCCGATAGAGCGGCGGGCCGAGATTCTCCCAGGTGCTCCTGATCACCGTCAGGTCCGCGGCCGAAACCCGACTCCGCCACCGCTCCGCTAGCTCGCCGCTCGCCCGCAAGACTCCGTGCTCGCCGTCCTCTCGGTCCTGTCCCCCGGCGGTCAGCCGGACCTGCTCCTCCCGCACCTGATCGCCGTACGCGAGATCGAGGCGCTCGAACAGCGTGCGGAATCCGTCGATCGGGTCGCGGCAGAGATCCTCGAAAGATGCGCGGATCATCGATTCCGGGTTGCGCTCCGAGAAATCCCACAGCGCGCGCGCGACGCAGGCGCATAGCACGGACCCCGAGAACGCGTCATCGCGGCCGGCCGCCTCCTCCATCGCGCCACCCATGCGTGCCAGCGGCCCATCCATGAGCGCAGCGCTCGCGAGCAGCCTCCGAACGAGCGATCCGGTCGGCCATCCGAGGCGCAGGAAGCTGCCGACCACGGCCGCGGGATGACGGAACATGATCAACGCCCGCATTCCGTGCCGGCGCACGAGGTACTCCGAGAGCAGCGCCGCCGAGGGGTCCTTGATCAGCACGCGTCGCGGCTTGATCGGCAGGAGTCGCAGAGGGGTGAACCAGCGGCCCGACCTCGGCAGACGGAGTGTCGCGCGGTGCCCGCCCCCCACGAGCTCTGCCACGAGGCGGTCGATCTCCGGCTGGGCGGTGCCGGCCTCGGCGTAGGCCAGCTCGTCCTCCCATAGCCCGCGGTTCGGGTTGAAGGGCTCGTGGAGGTGCCACAGCCCCGCCGGCGCCAGCATCGCCCCGGCCCAGGTGGTTCCCGAGCGGTATACGCCGGTGACCAGGATGGGCGGTCCTGGACGGGCGGCCAGGAGCGTGCGCCGCATGGCCGGATACCCCCGCCACGCGGACCACGCCTGCCCGGCGGCGAGCTTCACGGGCGCGAGCACGCGTGCCCGGACTCGACCCGGTCCAGCTCCGCGGCGCGACGGAAGAACTCGCCCCGCTCGAGCCCCGCTCCGTACGCGTGGGGCCACTCGCCCCCCGAGCCGGCGTCCGGGCCTGTCCGGCCGAGCAGGCCCCGGATGGTTTCGGCGCGGCCCGCTCCTGCCCATCGCTCGAGGCGCCCCGTGGCCGGCGGGACCCGCGGCGGGCCGGCCAGCGGGAGGAGCGGCAGCGCGAGGACCGCCTCGATCGCCCGCTCCCACGCCTCGACGGAGCGCTCCCGGGTGTAGCGCCGCCGCAGGAGCTCCTTCCCCCCGGCGGCCAACCGGTCGGCGAGCCCGGGCTCGCGCGCGATCCGGGCCAGCTGACGGGCCGCGGCCTCGGCGTCGCCCGGGTCGAACAGGAGCGCGTTCTCCTCGTGTCGCAGCGCCTCCTCGAGTCCGGACCCCAGGTAGCGCGACGCGACTACGGGAACGCCGGCCGCCATCGCCTCCCAGGCGACCAGCGGCCCCGTCTCCCAGGCAGAGGGGACGATCAGCGCGTCGATCCGCGCGTACAGGAGCGCGTCGATCTCGCCCGCCGCCACCGGCCCGAGGAAGGTCGTCCGGCCATTCGGCATGTCGCGACGCAGGCCGCGCTCCTCGGGGCCGTCACCCGCGATCGCCCATGCGTGGCGTACTTCCATGGCCTCGAGCGCCCGCGATACGAGCGGCAGATCGCCGACCCGCTTCTGGGACTGCTCGAGCCGGCCGGAGTATCCGATGCGGAGCGGTGATCCCCTTTCCCTCTCACGCGCGCCGGACGACCGCGTCTCCACCCCGTACGGCGCATAGAAGACCCGTTCGGAACCGATGCCTCCGATCGCTTCGAGAAGCCGGCAAGCGAGGCGGTTCGTGGCCACGGCACCATTCATCACCTCCCGGAAGCGAAAGGCATCGGCGTACAGCTCGGGCTCGATCCCGTGCACCGTCATGATGCCGTGCACGGCGGTCCCCGCGCTTCGGGCCCGGTGGAGGGCCGGGAAGAGGTCCGGGATGTTCACGGAGAGCGCCACGGACGGCTGCTGGTCGATGAGCGCTGCGGCCAGCGCGCGGCAACGCCCCTCCGGCGTTCCCGTCGCGTTCGGGATCCGGATCCAGCGCTCGTGCGGATGCGCCGCTATCAACCGCTCCGGCCGGTGATGACGCGGCCCCTCGACCAGACCCAGCACCGGATCCCACCCCCGTCCGGCGAGGCCAGGAAGGACGTAGTCCAGCCAGCTCGCCAGCCCGCCTAGAAGATGAGCGGAGCCGGCGACGAACAGCAGGCGCCGGGATCCGGGGCGGGAGGACCGGCTCACGGGGACCGGCGCTGCCCGATCCGCCGGGCCGGCGGCCGCGGCTGCGTCAAGAAGCGCGCGGCGCTCCCCCAGAAGAATCGACTCCGCAGGGCCTCGCGGCGGGACAGTGCCAGGCGGCCGAGCCACAGGCAGCAGCTGCGCCGCGACGCCCCTTCGCGGAACATCCGCCAGCTCGTCGAGATAGCGTCTTCGGTCCTCACGCGCCGGGCGAGTTTCCGTTCCCCGACAGGCAGCGCCCGTTCGAGCTCGTCACAGATCCGCATCCGTTCCCGGACGAAGCGATTGTCCGCGCCGCGAAGGTGCATCACCGTCTTCGACCTGTCGTGAAGGCGGAAGCGCGCGGCCGGGGGGCCCCCGTGACAGACGAGGGGGTAGCCCGCCGCGATGAGCCGCATGAAGAAATGTCGGTCGAACGCGTACTGGTACCGGATGTCGAAGCCCCCGACCGCGGCCCAGTGTTCCCGCCGCCAGAAGACGCCGGGCTGGTGAAGGCTTACCTGGCCGAGTACCCACTGGAGGAGATCGTTCGCGGGGGGTTCCTCCTCTGCGGAGAGAGTCTCCCTCAGCTTTCGACCAAACGTCGGAGGCGACTCGACTTCGATGACGCCGTCGGCCGAGAAGGTCTCCACCGGGTACGCGTGCCATGCCCGATCGGGTCCGGACTGGAAATCCGCTACCACGCGCGCCAGGCATCCGGGCGCATGCAGATCGTCGCTGTTCAGGTATCCGAAGATCTCCCCCGTGCCCAGCGAAAACCCCTTGTTGAGCGCGTCGGCCTGGCCGAGATCTGGCTCGCTCACCCAACGGGCGAGCCGCCCCTCGTAGCGTCGCAGGATGGCCACGGTCCCATCGCTGCTCCCGCCGTCGATCACGATGTACTCGAGGCCGGGCAGCTCCTGGTCGAGAACCGAGCGCAGGGTCTCTTCAATGAACTGACCCTGATTGAAGCTGGGGGTGACGATCGTGATCGTGGGAGCGGACATCAGCGGCCCACCGCTTGGGCGCCCATGGCTCTCGTCGACACGAGGGCGCGGAGCATGTTCCTCCAGTAGCGCGCGCGGAGCAGAAACCGGGGGTTCGCCCTGCCCGAGGCGCGCAGCATGCGGATCGCCAGGCGGGAGTCCCCGCGGCGCATCAACCGGTCGCAGACGAAGAGCGTCTTCCCCCAGATCACCTCCCGCAGATCGGCGATCCGCTTTTCCTGGAGGTCGCGGCCGCGCGTCCACTCCAGCGCCTCCAGGTAGGCGAGAAGGCTGTTCTCGAGGATCACGGCCGAGTTCCCTTCGTGGCGCCGATTCACGACCACCGGATCGGGCCCCCCTGGAACGATGCGCGCCGAGAGAATCAGCTTTACCCACAGGGCGAGATCCTCACAGGTCCTCAGGCGCTCGCTGAACCCACCGGCCTCCAGGAAGCACCGCCGCCGGAGAAGGATCGTATTCGTGCTCCAGCGAATGACCGGACCCGGCAACACCTCCAACGGAATGGTCTTTTCAGGTCCTGCCACGGGCGGCACTCCCTCCCTTTCCTGGATCAGGAAGCGCTCGGCCACCCCATCGATGGCGGGGTCCCGGTCCAGCAGGGGAACCGCGGTCTGGAATCGGTGCGGCAGCGCCACGTCGTCCGAGTCGAGAAAGCACACATATCCGCCGGACGACAACCGCACTCCGAGGTTCCGCGATGCCCCGGGTCCGTGGTTGCCGCCGTCGTCGTGTCGGAATACGCGGATCCGCTCTGGAAACCGCTCCTCGAGCTGCCGGGCACGATTCAACGTGTCATCGCTGGATCCGTCGTCGACGATCACGATCTCGAGGTTCGGATAGCGGGTCGCGATCAGCGAGTCGACCGCCGCCAGAAGTAGCTGGGGTCGGTTGCGGACGGGTATGATGACCGACACGAGACTGGCCAAGTGTCAGAACCAGTCGATCAGGAGCCGCCTCGTGCGCTCGACGCGGCCGCTCTCCAGATCGAACGCCTCCTTGCACCGGCTGTACAGCTCGCAGTCCTCGCGGTTGTACCGGCGGATGGCGTCCACTTCGTTCGGCGTCGGACTCTCATCAGCGGTATTCGAGCGACCGACGTTCTTCGCCCGGTACGATCCGATCTTCAGGCCGGCCACGCGCCGCAGGCGCCGCATGCTCTCGTCGAATCGCTCGAGAAGCCCCACCAGCAGGAAGTGGCGCTCGATGTTCTCCCATGCCTGCTCGAGCAGGCCGCGATGATCGACTCCGTAGCCGACCTCGGAGCCGCCGTACGGCGTCTGCACGATGTCCTCCAAGCCACTGATCTGTCTGACCTGCCCGTTATTGACCTCGGTGGTGATGCCACTCTCCACGTAGTCGGCCACGGTCATTTTCCCTTCCACCACGTGGGAGTGGAGGTAGTGCTTCTCGTGCGACCGGACATAGTTGTAGTGAGACACGACTCGCGCCACAGGCTCTCTGACGAGCGTGAAGTACCATGCCTGCCTCGGGAGCAGAAGCTCGTGCCATCCATAGCTCAGGTGACCGCACAGAAGCTCGATATGCTGTCGCTCGCCGTCCGAAAGAGCTGCCAGAGCCTGCCGGGATCCGGCGACGTCTCGCCCATCCACCAAAAAGCGTCGGCCTTCCGGGATCGCTTTCGTGAGGACGGACAGCAGGGTGGTGCCGCCGCATTTCGGTATGTGCATGAAGATCAGTGCGGGGCGCATGTCCGGCTCACGCGGGCGCGGGGACGACCTGCCACGTCAGCAGGGGCGCGATCTCTCCCGGACGTCCGAGCACCACGTAGTCCGGGTTCGGCACGTCGTATACGACGTTTATGGCGGGGCCCTCGAGGTCCCTCACCAGCCAGCCACGCCCGTGGATCGTGACACAGGGGTTTATATGGTAGATGCCACCGTTCAGGAGATCGGCGGGAATGGTGGCCTGAAGAACCTGCGTTTCACCTTGACCCGACCCAGTCAGAAGCTCCTCTCGATCGTTGTGGAACGTCTGAAACACGAGGCCCCCGGTCAGCGCGTGCAATTCGAAGCCTATTTTCAGGAAGGGCAAGGGCAGCGGGAGTCTGAACTCCAATTCCACGACGACGGGCTCCTGGCTCCTGAAGTCGGAACGGATCTCGCCGTCCCTGGAACGCGTCCTGACAGCCAGGAGCTGAAAGGGACCCGACTTCGCTTCGCTCGAGAATCGGACTTCTCCGTACCGGGGACCGCTGCTCGGATTCGAAGAGAGGTAGCGATCGATAGTCTCGGCCGCGGGACCGTCCATTATTACCTGCCCGTCCTTCAACAGGATCGCGCGCTTGCAGAGAGAAGCGATGGCGGACATGTGATGGCTGACGAATATCACCGTCCGGCCCTCTTTCGACACTTCGTCGAGCTTGCCGAGGCACCGCTTCTGGAAGGCAGCGTCTCCCACGGCGAGGACCTCGTCGACCAGCAGGATCTCCGGTTCCAGATGAGCGGCGATGGCGAACGCGAGCCGCACCCGCATGCCCGAGGAGTACCGCTTGACCGGTGTATCCATGAACCTCTCCACGCCGGAGAATTCGACGATGTCATCGAACTTCCGCTGGATCTCCGCCTTCGTCATGCCGAGGATCGCGCCGTTCAGGAACACGTTCTCGCGTCCGGTCAGCTCGGGGTGGAAGCCCGTGCCGACCTCGAGCAGGCTCCCTACGCGACCGTGCAGCTCGATCCTGCCGGTCGTGGGGATGGTGATCCGGGACAGGATCTTCAGCAGTGTGCTCTTGCCCGCCCCATTCTGGCCCACCAGTCCGACGACCTCGCCCGCTTCGACGCTGAAGTCGACGCCACGCAGCGCCCAGATGCGGTCTCCGTTGCCGTTTCCCGGCCGGATCTTATCACCGAGCTTCCACGGCTCTGCGTCGTTCCTGGCGCGATGCCACCAGCGCTGCAGGTCTTCCCTCAGCGTGCTGACGCCGATCATACCCAGGCGATATTGCTTGGATACGTTGTCGACTTGAATCACGCTCATGCCTGCACACTCACGTCTAGACCGTGTCCATGAAATTTCGGTCTACTCGATTGAATAGCAGAACCC
>JAICQP010000077.1 GCA_025937815.1 Gemmatimonadota bacterium | reverse complement strand
TGTGCTCTTGCCCGCCCCATTCTGGCCCACCAGTCCGACGACCTCGCCCGCTTCGACGCTGAAGTCGACGCCACGCAGCGCCCAGATGCGGTCTCCGTCGCCGTTTCCCGGCCGGATCGTATCACCGACCTTCCACGGCTCTGCATCGTTCCTGGCGCGATGCCACCAGCGCTGCAGGTCTTCCCTCAGCGTGCTGACGCCGATCATACCCAGGCGATACTGCTTGGATACGTTGTCGACGTGAATCACGCTCATGCCTGCACACTCACGTCTAGACCGTGTCCATGAAATTTCGTTCTACTCGATTGAATAGCAGAACCCCGCAGATCAGGATCACGATTGTGAACGCCACACTGTAGGCCAGATGGCCCACGCTCACGGTCCCGGCGCCCAGAAAGCCGAACCGGAAGGCCTCCACCAGCGGCGACATAGGGTTCACGACCACGACCAGTCGATACCTTTCGGGGACCGCTGACAACGGATATACGATCGGCGTCGCATACATCAGGAGCTGGACCCCGAAGGCGACCAGGTTGGTCAGGTCGCGATAGCGCGTTGTCAGCGACGACACGATGATGCCGAAGCCCAATCCCAGCGCTCCCATCAGGACGACCAGTAGCGGGGCCGCCAGCAGCCAGGCGTTGGGATCCACGGGGGCTCCCCGCATCCGGAAATACGCCAGGAAGCCGAGAAACAGCGCGCACTGGATTCCGAAAGAGATCATGCTGGAGATCGAGATGGACACCGGGATGGACATGCGCGGGAAGTAGACCTTGCCGAACATGTTCGCGTTCGCGATGAAGGTGTTCGAGATCTTGGTCAGCGTGGTGGCGAAGTAGCTCCAGATCACGTAGCCCGCGAAATAGAACAGGAAGGGGGGTAAACTGTCGGTCGAGATGCGGGCGATACGCCCGAACACGATCGTGAACGTGACGGTCGTCAGGATCGGCTGGATCACATGCCAGGCGGGCCCCAGAACGGTCTGCTTGTACTGAGCCAGGAAGTCACGCCGGACGAACAGCGCGACGAGGTCCCGATACCGCCACAGCTCTCCCAGCCGGAAATCGAACCATCTTGTCTCCGGACTGAGTACCGTGACCCAGCGGTCTTCTGCGACATGATCGAGTCCGCCATTCGCGTTCATCGCTATCGTTCCTTCATGTTCGTCGGTGGTCGAGCGTAGCCCGGGTCGATGTCGAGGGCTTCGCCGTGGATCCGATGGCGGGCCGTCATGCCGCGAGCGATGATCAGGGGGCCAGGTGCGAGGGGCTCATCCTCCGCGATTCGTACCACTGGATCGTCTTCCGCAGCCCATCCTCGAAGCCCGTCGTTGCCCGGAATCCCAGGATCCTCTTCGCGCGTGACGTGTCGAGGCACCTGCGGGGCTGGCCATTCGGCTGGGCAACGTCCCATTCTATGGCCCCTTCGAAGCCGGTCAGCCCGGCGATCCTCTCGACCAGCTCGCGGATCGATATCTCCATCCCGCTTCCCAGATTCATGGGCTCCACCCCGTCGTAGCGCTCGGTGGCCAGCGCGATGCCCCGGGCCGCGTCCGTAACGTACAGGAACTCGCGCGTGGGCGTGCCGTCGCCCCACACCATTATGTGGTCGCGGCCTTCTTCGCGCGCTTCGACGCACTTTCGGATCAGAGCCGGGATCACGTGGCTGGTCGAGGGGTCGAAATCGTCCCGCGGACCATAGAGGTTCACAACCAGCAGATGGACGCTGGGGAATCCGTACTCGTGCCTGTACGCCTGCCCCTGAACCAGGAGGGCCTTCTTCGCGATGCCGTACGGCGCGTTCGTCTCTTCGGGATATCCGTTCCACAGGTCTTCCTCGCGAAACGGGACCGGCGTGTGCTTCGGGTACGAGCAAACGGTGCCCACCGAGACGAACTTCTTCACTCCGTTCAGTCGCGCCTGCTCCATCAGCTGCGCGCCCATCATGAGATTCTTGTAGAAGAACTCCCCGGGGCGGGCCCGGTTGGCCCCGATCCCGCCCACCACGGCCGCCAGATGAATGACGACATCCGGCCGCGTCCTGTCCAGCAGTCGCGCCGCAGCCTCGGGCTCCACCAGGTCGTACTCGGCGGACCGGGGGACGATCAGGCTGTCCCGCGGGACCCCTCGCTCGAGCAGTTCCTCCACGACATGCGAGCCCAGGAAGCCGGCTCCGCCGGTGACGAGGATCCTGGCACGTGCGAGGTCGATGGCGCTCTTTTCGATCACCGTGTCCCTCGGACGAAGGCGTCCAGTCCGAGAAGGAACAGACGCGGCTGGGCCAGCGCCAGCGACCAGGCCTTGGACGCCATGCTGTCCCGGTTGTTCGTTCGGAGCAGCAGATCGAGCTCCCGATTGAGCAGTCGGAGGAGGAGATCGTAGTGCCGGCCGTGAAACCGGTCCATGAACCAGCGCACGAGGTCGTGCAGGTAGAGCTCCCGGTGCAGCGCGCGAAGCTCGCGGCGATACGGATTGCCGACGACCAGCGACCTGGCCGCGGCCTGGGCGCCCCAGATCCCCGAGACCACGCCACCGACGGTCGTGACCTTTACGTGAGCGGCGGCGTCACCCACCAGGAGCACGCGGCTCTCCCGGGCGCGCCACTCGATCGGGCGCCGGGGCTGATGGAGCGGGATCATCGCCCCCTGGTATTCGTCCGCGCGGTAGCCGTGCTCCTCGAGGAAGTCCTCCAGGAGCTGCCTGGCGTTCGAGGGCTTTTCGGCGATGAGACCCACAACCCCCGTGGTCGGCGACTCCGGAATCAGCCAGAAGAAGAAGCGGGTCCGCGCCCTGTCGAACCACACGCGGGTAACGTCCGGATCGTATCTGTCGCCGAGCTCGACCCGCGCCTGCACGATCGGAACCGTGCGCTGTGGAGTAGCCCCCATCGCCTCGGCGACGACGCTGCGGGAGCCGTCCGCTCCGAGGAGGTGCCGGGTGGTTATGCGCGCCGAGGCGCCGTTGCGGACGCGTACCGCCAGCCCCCGCGACCCCACGGCCACCTCCTGGACCCGGCCGCCGAGCCGCACCTCGACCCCCGCGCTCTCCACCTCCCGGGCGAGGATCTTCCTCAACGCTCCCCGCTCGACGACCAGGTCCGGCTGCGCGAGCTCCACCCTGCGACTCGTCCCGTTGGCCAGGAGCTCCATGACTCCGGTTCTGTGGATCACGCTGGGCTCGATGTCGCAATTGGCGACTTCGCTCAGCTTCGGGGTGACGATCCAGGTGCGCTCCGGCGTCCCGAAGTCGTGACGACTGTCCAGTACCAGCGTGCGCAGCCCCTGGTCCCCCAGGGTTCTGGCGGCGGCCAGCCCGGCGCACGAGGCGCCCACGACGATGACGTCATAGTCGGGTCTGTCGACCCCCTTGCGGGGGATGGTCTGCAGGTGGGATTTCACGCCGGACCTCGAGTCAGATCTTCTCTTGCCGGGTCTCCCAGCGACCGGAAACGCTGACCCACAGGGATAGTGCGATGAGACGAACGTCGAGCCACAGGGACCGCTTCCGAATGTAGAGCAGATCGTAGCGGAACTTCCGCCTGCGTTCCACGTTCTTGGGCAGGTACAGGGTAGCCAGGCTGGTCAGCCCCGGGCGGACACTCATCCGGCGCCGGAACTCCGGCAAACGGTCCCAAACGGTGGGATTCCCGTCGTCGTCATGCACCACCTCTCCGACCGCCAGCGGTCGCGGACCTACGAAGCTCATCTCCCCCTTCATGATATTGAGCACCTGCGGCAGCTCGTCGATGCCGAAGCTGCGCAGCACGGCGCCCACCCGGGTGACGCGATCGTCCTCGTCGCAGGCCTCCACCACTCCGTGCTTCTCGTCCGAGTCCGGCACCATGGTGCGGAACTTGAACAACTCGAACAGCTTGCCGCCCTGCCCCCATCTGCGCTGGCGATAGAACACCGGGCCCCCGTCCTCGAGCTTGACTGCCAGGGCGATCAGCGGCCAGGCGGGTGCGGTCGCCAACAGCAGAAACCCCCCGAAGGCGAGGTCCAGCGCCCGCTTCGGCAGGGACTCGCTTTCAAGGGGGATGGGGTCTTCAACGGCGGCCCCGGTCACGACCGAGAGGGGGCTTGCAGTGGTCGTGGCCGGGACTGGCGCCGCAGATGGCGATGGTGTCACGCAGTCTCCTTCGTACGGCGTAAAGGTCCCGAAGTCGACCCGGACTTCGCGCGAAAGATCCCCCGGTGATGGTCGCAAGTCAAGTCGCAGGGCGGGATTCGCTCAACTGCGTTTCGATCTCCGCGGAGCGACGTGGAGTCATCAGCGAGTGAAGGGTCTTCCAGGTCCGCGGATAGGACGACTCGAGGCCCGCCTGCCGCGCCGCGACGAACCACTCGAACAGATCGCTCGGCGTGTCGAGGTCCCGCTCGGGCGCGAGCTCGCGAAACGCGATCCTGAGCTCCGCGAGACGGCCGCGTATCGCCGCGAGCTCGCGGCCCGTACTCCAGGGAATGTCACGCAGGAGGCCGGCTGCCGGGCGCGCGAGGCCGATCAGGTAGGCGCCGCCGTCGACCGCCGGACCGAGCACGACCGGCACCTCCGCCAGGGCGCTCCACGCCTCGTGGATCCGCGCGGTCGTCAATCCCGGGCAGTCGCTTCCCACCACGACGACCCGCGCCGCCTTGGATCGCTGGACCTGCCCCACGACCGCCTCGATGCGCTCGCCGAGATCTCCGGGCGGTTGGATGAGGAGCCGGCGCCGGGGGCCAAGGAGTCGCTCGAGGTGACGGCGGCTCGTGGCCGGCGTGAAGGCGACCGTCAGGCGCGCGTCCGCGGACTCGGCGACCTCGATCGTATCGACGAGGAGCGCTCGGTACAGGTCGGCCGCCTCGTCGGCGCCGAGCGCAGGAGTGAGCCGGGTCTTCACGCTTCCCGGGATGGGAGCCTTGGCGAAGATCACGACCTCCGGCCGCGGCCCCCGCTGCCCCATCGGCGGCCGGCTCGTCGGCCGACCGCGGCCCGCGGCTCCCGCCCCGCGCGGCTTGCCGGGCCGGCCCCTCTTCCCGCCCGGTCGCCCTTTCCCGCCGGGGCCGCGCCCCTTCCCGCCGGGACCGCGCCCCTTCCCGCCGGGACCGCGCCCCTTCCCGCCGCCGCGCCCCTTGCCGGAGCCGCTCCGGCCTCCTCCGCCGGTGGGCCGGTCCGCCACCCTAGCCCCTCCGTCGATGGAGCGCTTCGCGGAGCGCTCCCGTGAGGCGGCGCGGCGGGAGACCGCGCATGGCGTCGGAGGGGGGCGGGACGATTCCCCGCTCTCTCAGCCAGCCCGCCGCGCGCCGGCGCAGCTCCCAGTATCTCGTCCGGTGGCGGATCCAGGGCAGCAAACCTGGCGGAAGCTGGTAGCGCTCCATCTCTCGCTCGAGCCCCCCCGGGTCGATCGGGTGACCGAGCCGCGCCGCGAGCGCCAGCACGACCGGGTGCGACTCGTACGCGCACCAGGCGTCGCCGAGGGGGCGCTGCTCGCGGGAGCGGTCCCAGGTGGCGTTGCGTCGAGCCGCCTCCCCGGCCGCCCGCGGGGGGTCGAGGCCCATGAACCCGGCCAGCCTCTCGACCACCCGTGCGGGGGCCGCGAACAGGTCTTCCGAGAGCACGGAGAGGAACGGCGCGGCGGGCAGTCGCTCGTGCGTCTCCAGCGCCGCGGCGTGCCGTTCGGCCCATTCGTAGAGGATCATCTCGAACAGGGATAGACCGGCCCATCGATCCCTGTATTCGACGAACCTCGCGTGCGGATCGAAGGGCGAGATCCGCATGCCGTAGGGATCGTGCTCGTAGTCCGGTCGGTGCCACCACTTCGGATTGATCCTGACGTACATCGAAGCCGCGGTCACGACCGGATCCCGGTGCAGGTGCAGGAATCGGAGCCGCGCTCCGAGCACACGGTGGAAGACCGGCGCCAGATGCGAGATCGTGTTGCCGAAGATGAGAACCGGCTTGCGGTCGGACGCGCGAGCTACGTCGCGCACGAACCCGCCGATCCCGGGATCCTTCAGCGCTGCTTCCTGGCGCTCGGCGTCGAAACAGCGGAACAGGTGGCGCGGCCGCGCCGCGTGGACCAGCGGCTCGTGCTCGACCCGCGCGCGGTCGCCCCAACCCGAGCGAAAGCTGGACGTCAGCAGGGTGGTGCCCGAGCGATCCGTCGTCAGGGTGAGGAGGACCGGGTGCGGAATGGCGATTTCCTGGCGCTAGCGTCCCGGACCGGACGGGCCCGGCACTAGAACCCGACGAGGCGCAGGATGTCCGCGGTGAAGGCCCAGGCCATCAGCAGCACCAGGAACGCGAGACCCACCTGGGACAGGCGCAGCTTCTGAGTCGCCGACAGCGGCCGCCGACGCAGCGCCTCGATGCCGAGGAACAAGATGTGACCGCCGTCCAAGACCGGAATCGGCAGCAGGTTGAGGATCGCGAGGTTGATCGAGAACAGAGCCACCCAGCCGAGCAGGCTGCTCATGCCCTGTCGCGCGAAGTGGCCGGTGAGCTGACCGATCGCCACCGGGCCGCCGACAGCCTTCAGGCTCACGCCACCCGTCGCGATGTCCTGAAGGCCGCTCAGGATGAGCATCGACGCGCGGCCCGCGGCCTGGGTTCCGATCACGACCGACTCGACCGGGCTGAGGCGGATACGATCGATCTTCGCGCCGACGCCCAGCACTCCCACCTCCACGAATTTCCCGTCCGTCGCCCGGGGAGCTTTCTCCACTCCGGTCTCGACGGTCAGCGTGAGCCGGCGTGCAGCCCCGTCGACCGCGCGCTCGACGACTACCGGGAGGATCTGATCCGGGCGTGCCTGAACGACTTCGGAGACCCGGTCGAACGAGGGCGTCTCGATGCCGTCGACCGACACGATCCTGTCTCCGGGCTGGATGCCTCCGCGCGTCGCAGGACTCCCCTCCTGAACCTCCGCGATCACCGCCGGCACCAGCGGCACCAGCGAGCCTGCCACGTCCTCGCGCTCCGCGCCGTTCGCCACCGCAAGCGTGATGGTCCTGCCCGAGGCCATGGCGATCTCCAGCTCGCCGTCCTGGGCTTCGACTATGGCCTCGGTGAGCTGCTGCCAGTTCGATACGCCCCGCCCCTCGACCGTGGCGATGGTCTCGCCGGGAAGCGACGCGAGCTCGGGATGCGCGGCCACGATCGTGGAATCGACGCTGGCCACCGCGGTGCCATCCACCGTCGGGATGCCGTCGTGCCAGGCGAGCGAGACGTAGATCACCCATCCGAGGAGGAAGTTCATGGCCACCCCCGCGGAGAGGATCGCCAGCCGCCAGGCCAGACTCTTGTTCTCGAACCGCTTCTCTGGCGCCGCGATCTCCCCGCTCTCCGACTCCCCGCCCTCCAGGCCCTCGAAGGCTTCCTCCCCTTCCATGCCCGTCATCTTCACGTAGCCGCCGAAGGGGATGGCCGAGATGCAGTAGTCGGTCTCGCCGACCTGCACTCCCACGACTCGGGGCCCGAGGCCTATCGAGAAGCGTGGGACCCCCACGCCGGCCCACTTCGCCGTCACGAAGTGACCCAGCTCGTGGACGAACACGAGAACGCCGAGCACGATGATGGTCAGGATCAACGTCTGCATCTGCGATTCCGTCTACACCGCTTTCCCGATTCGGGTCCGATGCCGGTGCTCTGCGGGGATCTTCGCGAGCCGGAATATATTCCCACCGTCGTCGCCCGGCCCGCTCACGACCTACCGGTTCCTGGCCGACGACGCCGGCCGGACGGCCAGCGCCTCCGCGCGCGCCCAGCGATCGACTTCCATGAGCGTCGCCAGGGAGTCGACGGCGCGTGGCTCGTGTGCGTCCAGAACGCGAGCGCAGAGAGCGGGGATGTCGAGGAAGCCGATCCTGCCATCCAGGAACAGAGCCACCGCGACCTCGTTGACCGCGTTGAACACGGCCGGGGCCGTGCCTCCCGCTTCGCCAGCCGAGCGGGCGATCGCCAGCGCCGGAAAGCGTTCGAGGTCGGGAGGCTCGAACGTCAGCCCGCCCAGCTCGGCGAGATCGGCGGCCGGGCCCTCCGCGCGATCCGGCCAGGCGAGCGCGGAGCGGATAGGGAGCTTCATGTCCGGCTTGCCGAGCTCGGCGAACAGGGTTCCGTCCTTCCATTCGACCAGACCGTGCACGATCGACTGCGGATGGACCGTCACGTCGATGCGCGCGTAGGGAAGCCCGAAGAGGTGATGGGCTTCGATGACCTCGAGGCCCTTGTTGGCGAGCGTGGCCGAGTCGATCGAGATCTTGGGGCCCATGTCCCAGGTCGGATGCGCCAGCGCCTCCGCCGCGGTCACGGCCCCCAGCCGGGCCGCCGGAGTCCGCCGGAAGGGGCCTCCGCTCGCCGTCAGAACGATCCGGCGCACCTCGTCACTCAGCCGCCCGGCGAGGAGCTGCCAGATGGCGTTGTGCTCGCTGTCCACGGGCAGGACGCGCCCGCTGGCCAGCATGTCGCCGCCGACCGCGGCCCGTACGAGATCGCCGCCAACCACCAGCGACTCCTTGTTGGCCAGCGCCACTCGCTTGCCCGCGCCCAATGCGGCGAGCGTCGCCTCCAGGCCGGCCGCCCCCACGATGCCGTTCAGGACCACGTCGACGCCGTCCATCGCGGCCAGCTCGCAGAGTCCCGTGGCCCCCCCCAGTACCGGGACGCCGGCCGGGAACGCGGCCGCCGCCCTGGCTTCGCGCCAGGCGTCCTCGTCCGCGATGGTGACGGCGCGCGGCCGCCAGCGGGCGGCGAGAGCCGCCAGCTCACGCCATCCCCGGTTGCAGGAGAGCCCCTCTACCGCGATGCTCTCACCGAGCTCGGCCGCCACTTCCAGCGCGCTGGCGCCGATCGACCCCGTCGCTCCCAGGACCACGAGACGGTCGCGGGGGGCCGTCACAGGACCACGATCCGCAGGTAGTACCAGACCGCGGGGACCACCGCCATCAGGCTGTCGAATCGGTCGAGGATGCCTCCGTGCCCGGGAACGAGATCGCTCGCGTCCTTCACCCCGGCATCGCGCTTGAACGCCGATTCCACGAGGTCGCCGATCGGACCCGTTACCGCGACCAGCGCGCCGATAGCCAGCGCGTCCGCGGGTGCGAGCAGCGGCATCCGGCTCCCCGCCGCCAGGACCACGCCCACCGCGATCAGCATCGTCACGATCAACGCGCCCACGGCGCCCTCGATCGTCTTTCCGGGACTGATTCTGGGGATCAGCTTGTGTCTGCCCCAGCGACGGCCGATGAAGTACGCGGCGGAGTCGTTGAGCCAGGCGAGCAGGACCGTCAGGCCGACGAGCACGGCCCCCCACCAGTACGGCATTCCGGGAACGACTCGGCCGATTTCGCGGATGAGGACGAAGTGTCCGAAGAGCAGTCCCACGTACGCTGCGCCGTAGACGGTGATCGACACGCTTCCCAGCGCCTCTTCCGCCTGCCTGTCGAGGATCTGCGCGAGCGCTACGCCGATGACCGCCAGAAAGAGGAGGCCCGGAATGGTCACCGGACTCGCGGGCGCCAGATAGAACAGGACGGGAAAAAGAAGCGCGATGCCGATCCCGGGAACGATCCGCGGACGAGGGCGTTTCCGGGCCGCCAGGCGAAAGAACTCCCAGGCGCCGACGCCGACCAGAGCGAGGATTGCAGCCAGGAAGACGACGCCGCCGACCGCGACGGCCCCCAGAAACAAAGGGCCCAGCACGATCGCCGTCACGAGCCGCTTTCGGAGATCCTGGCGGCCGGGGCTCGGTGCGAGCCCCGCCTCAACGCTCACGCCATCACCCGTCCGAAGCGCCGCTCGCGCGACTGGTAGTCCTCGATCGCCTCGAAGAACGCCTCGCGGCCGAAGTCCGGCCACAGTGTCTCGGTGACGTAGAGCTCCGCGTAAGCGATCTGCCAAAGCAGGAAGTTCGAGATTCGCATCTCGCCGCTGGTTCGAACAAGGAGATCGGGATCCGGCAGATCGGGGCTGTAGAGGAAGCGAGCGAACGCAGGCTCGTCGAGTGATTGCGGATCGAGATTCCCCGCGACCGCCGCGCGCGCGATTCGCCTCGCGGCCTCTACGATCTCGGCGCGCCCCCCGTACGAAAGGGCGAGCGTCACCCGCAGCCGATCGCAGTGCGCGGTGGCCTCGATCAGTCGGTCGAGCTCCGCTCGCGCCGCGCCCCCCAGCTGATCGAGGTCGCCGATCGCCTCGATCCGCGCGCCACGCTCGATCAGCTCCTCGCGCTCCGACTTCATGTATCGGCGGAGCAGGCCCATGAGCGCGTCTACTTCCGCCGGCGGCCGCTTCCAGTTTTCCTTCGAGAACGCGTACAGCGTCAGCGCCTCGATTCCCAGATCGCCGGCTGCCTCGATTACGGCGCGCACCGACTTCATCCCCGCCCGATGCCCGAAGATCCTGGGCTGTCCCCGCCGCTCTGCCCAGCGGCCATTGCCGTCCATGATCACGGCCACATGGCGCGGCAGGTTCCCGTGCGCCTGTATGGCTCGCGCTCTCTCTTCCAACGGATTCATCGGTCCGGCGGGCTCATGAATCGGCGCGGGAGGCGTCAGACCTCCATCACCTCCTGCTCCTTGCGCTCCAGCATCTGATCGATTACCGCGATGTGCTTGTCGGTGAGGTCCTGGATCTCTTTGAGCAGGCGATGCATGTCGTCCTCGCTGACGGCGCCGTCCTTCTGTTGCTGGTGGACACGCTTGTTGGCCTCGTGCCGAATGTTGCGGATCGCCACCCGACCCTCCTCGGCGATCTTGTGGGTCAGCCGAACGAGCTCCTTGCGTCGCTCCTCGGTGAGGGGCGGGATGGGAATGCGGATGATCTTTCCGTCGTTGTTCGGGACGAGTCCCAGGTCGCTCGACATGATAGCCTTCTCAATGGACGACAGCTGGCTCGGATCGTACGGCTGGACGACAATCAGCCGCGGTTCGGGCGCGCCTATCGTGGCCATCTGGTTGAGCGGCATCTGCTGCCCGTAGGCGTCCACCTTGATCAGGTCGAGGAGCGCCGGAGAGGCCTTCCCGGTTCGCACGGTGGCGAACTCGTTGCGGATCGCTTCGACCGACTTGTCCATGTGAGCACTGATATCCTTCACGTCCGTACTCCTCCCCGGTGACGGGACGTTGAAAACGGCCCCTCTGCTTCGTTGGGCTCCTCGTGCATCTGGACCGTTTTCAACGCCCCGCGGTTCCCGAACCTTCACCACGACCGTTGACAAGCTCGCTGCGCAGGATGATCAAAACGGTTCAGATGCAAGGCGCCCGACGAGGCTCTTCCGAGGCGTGGTGATTGCCACACCGCCGGAAGAACGAGGAGGGCAACGCCGCAGATGGGCCGTTTTCATCGTCCTGCATTCATCATCCTGCATCGCTGACCAGGGAGCCGATCGCTTCGCCGGCCAGTATCGCGCGCACGGCGCCCTGACGACGAATGTCGAACACGACGATCGGCAGGTCGTTTTCCTTGCACATGGAAACCGCCGTGGCGTCCATTACGCGGAGATCGCGCTTCAGGATGTCCATGTAGCTGATCTTCTCGATGAACTTCGCGTCGGGATCGAGGCGCGGGTCCGCACTGTAGATTCCATCCACCTGCGTCGCCTTGAGGATCGCGTCAGCATCGATTTCGATCGCGCGCAGGACCGCGGCCGTGTCGGTGGAGAAGTACGGGTTGCCCGTCCCGGCCGCGAAGAGGACTACGCGCCCTTTCTCCAGGTGCCGCACGGCGCGCCGCCGGATGTACGGCTCGGCCACGGCGTCCATGCGGATCGCGGACAGGACACGCGTCTCGAGCCCTTTGCGCTCGAGCAGGTCCTGCATGGCGAGCGCGTTGATGACCGTCGAGAGCATGCCCATGTAATCCGCGGACACGCGATCCATCCCGCTTTCGCTGGCGGTGGTGCCCCGCACGATGTTCCCGCCCCCGATGACGAGCCCCAGCTGAACGCCGGTCTGGTGAATGGAGACGATCTCGCTGGTCAGCTCGTCGACGACGGGCGGGTCGATGCCGAAGCCGCGGCCTCCGGCGAGGGCCTCGCCGGAGAGCTTCAGCACGATTCGTTGGTACCGCAGTGGCGTTCTACTCTCCGACCTCGAAGCGGGTGAAGCGGCGGACGAGGATGTTCTCGCCGAGTCGCTGGACGGCCTCGTTGACGACATCCGACACCTTTCGGTCGGGGTCCTTGATGTAGGCCTGATCGAGGAGGCAGACCTCCTGA
>JAICQP010000055.1 GCA_025937815.1 Gemmatimonadota bacterium | reverse complement strand
GACTTTCGGACACCGCGCGCACCTCGGCGAGCGCCGCCAGAAAGTCGGGCGATCGGAACGCCGGGGGAGGCGGCGAGCGCAGCTCGATGCCCGAAGTCATGAAGAACGGCCGTGCACCGTAGTTACCTCGGACTGTCGGTGCCCCGCTGCTCGTCCAAAATCCATCCCCCACCGGGGGTGATCCCGGGTCGAGGACACCGAAGTTGTCGGTGGCCGCGAACGCCAGGACCTCGGTCCCGATGTCTCTCCCGATCGCCTCGCCGGCAGCGAAATCCCTGTGCCGCTCTCCCGGCCACGGCGTCTCCAGACGCTGCGCCTCGAGTTGCGCCTCCAGCGCGGCCGCGTCCAGCGGGTAAAATTGCTTGAGCACCACCACGGACGCGCCCGCCGCCGCCCCCGCGAGCGACGGATGCGTCGAGCCGACTTTCCCATCTTGGGCGGCAAGGACGGCGCGGTACTGCGCCAGCGAGAGGTAAGCATTGATTCGACCCGCGGGCCCACCACGCGCGCGCCAGAGGTCAATGGCGATGCGGTTCCATCGCACGCTGGATGCGGCTTCCCAGAACTTGACGGCACCGCCAGCCTCGGACAGCGTGGCCCGCGAGTCCGACTGCGTGGGCACGGATCCGTCCTGACATCCCCCGGCGATGACCGTGAAGCCCATCATCAGCAGTAACAAGCGTTTCATGGAGCCTCCAGGTTGGATTGGGAACCGGCGGCCCGGATTGCCTCGAGCGCCCAAGGCCGCGAAGCGCCTCTCCGACGCTCACATAGGAGAGCGTACCCACCGTGGATCATCTCCCTCTCGACCGAGAGCCACGTGGCGTCATCCAGCGCTCGATTCTTCGGCGAATAAGGGATTCTTGACGTCTAAAGGGATGGCTGGTTACCGTTGAGCTTGATCGGAGCCGATCTCCCCGACAGGCCCGGCGAAGCCGGGCGCCCCGGTTTTTCCACATGGTAGAGCCCTACATCCTGAAGCTTCTGGGCGGCGTCACCTTGGTGGGCCCTGACGGGCCCCTCGGTGGGCGCGCTGTCCAGCATCGGCGGCTGGCGCTCTTGGCGCTACTCGCGGCAGCCCGAGGCCGCCCCATGAGCCGCGACAAGCTGATCGCGACGCTGTGGCCGGAGAGCGCGGCCGACCGCGCCCGCCACTCTTTATCGGACGCCCTTCATGTCCTCCGCAAGGTGCTCGGCGAGCAAGCCATCGTGGCCGCCGGCGACGAGCTCCGGCTCGACCCGAACATCCTAGCGAGCGATGTGGCCGCCTTCGAGGCGGCGCTCGAGGGCGGGGACTTGGAGCGCGCGGTCGAGCTCTACGGAGGCCCGTTCCTGGACGGGTTCTTCGTCACCGGCGCACTCGAGTTCGACGACTGGGCGGCGGCCGAGCGCGAGCGGCTTGCTCGGGCCCATGGAGGGGCGCTGGAGCGACTGGCCGAAGAGGCTACCGCGCGGAACGACCCCCGCGCCGCGGCGGGGTGGTGGTCGCGCCGCTCGGCGCAGGATCCCTACGACGCACGCATTGCGGTCCGTCTCATGGAAACCCTGGCAGCGGCCGGTGATCGGGCCGGGGCGATCCAGCACGCCGTGACCCATGCTGTACTGTTGCGCCGCGAGCTCGACGCCGAGCCCGACCCCGTCGTCACCGACCTGGCCCGCCGCCTCAGGCAGGAACCCCACGCCTGGAGACCCCCCGAAGCCGTCTCGGTACCGACGCGCCGGCGTCCGGCGCTTGTGCCGGCGGCCGCGGCGAGTCTCCTCCTCATCATCCTGTCGGTAGCGCTCCTCTCCCGCGATCGACAGAACGCGGCCGACGAGCCACGAGATCCGGCCGTAGTGGCGGCAGCGGAACGCGAAGTCCCCCAGGCCTCGATCGCGATCCTCCCCTTCGAGAACATGAGCGCCGACCCCGACAACGAGTACTTCGCCGACGGTCTGGCGGAGGAGATCCTGAACGCGCTCGCCGACGTGCCCGGCCTCAAAGTCGCCGCCCGCACGTCGTCCTTCAGCTTCAAGGACAAGGACGTCGACATCCCGACGATCGCCACTGCGCTCGGGGTCCGCACCGTCCTCGAAGGGAGCGTGCGGAAATCGGGCGACCGTGTGCGCATCACCGCCCAGCTCGTCAACGCCGAGGACGGGCTCCATCTGTGGTCCGAAACCTACGACCGCAATCTCGACGACATCTTCGTAGTGCAGGAGGAGATCGCGCGCGCGATCGTGGGGGCGCTGGAGGTGCGGCTCGCCACCGGAGCGGCGCTGGTCGAGCGGCCGACCGAGAACCAGGAGGCCCACGAGGCGTACCTGCGCGGCCGGTTCCTGTGGAGCCAGCGCACTCCCGAATCCTTCCGCGCCGCGGCGGAGCATCTCGAGCGCGCTGTCGAGTTGGATCCCGACTTCGCTCTCGCCTGGGCGGGCTTAGCCGACGTGTATTTCAACCTTCCGGGATGGGAGAAAGCTCGAGAGGCTGCCGAGCGCGCGCTCGAGCTCGACCCGAACCTGGGCCAGGCGCACATCGCGCTGGGAATGCACCACGCGGGCAAATTCGCATGGGCCGCAGCCGACGAAGAGTTCCGGCGCGGTATCGAGCTCGATCCGCGCTATCCCAGGGGGCACCTGGAGTACGCCTACTTCCTCGGCCCCCAGGGCCGTCTGGACGAGGCGCTCGAGCACGCCCGTACCGCGCTCGAGCTCGACCCTCTCTCGCTCGGCATCGGGCGAGGGTACGCGATTATCCTCATGTATGCAGGTCGCTACGAGGAGGCGCTCGCCGCAGCGGATCGGGTCAGCGAGCTGGATCCGAATTTTGCCACGAACGTGGCGGTCTACTTCATCATATATGCGGTTCAGGGCCGTTGGCGGGAGGCCACCGAGGCGGCTGTGCGGTTCGCCGAGCTCTATGGGTGGAATCCCGAAGCGATGCGACACCTGATGGTGGCGATGGAGCGTCATGCGCAGGACGGACGCCCGGTGCCCATTCCCACGGACTTGGGAGAAGGTACCGGCGGGCCGTTTTATCAGGCGGTCCATCTCGGCATGCTGGGGCAGCCCGACTCTACGATGGCGATCCTCGAGCGCATGTACGAGGACGGCAATCCGCAGCTGCAGAGGGCCGGAATCGAACCCTGGTTGGCCCCGCTCCACGACGATCCCCGCTTCGTGGCGCTCCTCGACAAGATCGGCCTCGCTCCGGTCGAATCGGCGCGCGCGTGGATGCAGGATCGCTGACCTATCGAGCCGGTTCGAAGAGCTCGATCGGATTACCGTCCGGATCTTCCACCTGGATCTGTCGGCCTCCCGGACCGGCCTTCAGCTGGTACGAAATCTCACCCCGGCTTTCTCGAGCGCGTCGATCCGCGCCGGGAGATCGCGCACGCCTTCGGCGCTTCACCTCACGAATACCGCGATCCCGTAACCGCACGGATTGGAGCTGCAAACCGCCATCGTGGGCCTGATCCAATAGGTGGCGCTCGTGCTGGGGGCGAAACTGATGATCGGCAGGTCGTCGTTGAGCACGTCGCTGGCGAGCACGGCTCTATTCGAGTCTTCCAGCGACAGGTCGACATCCGTGCAGTCGTTGTCGCACACGCCCACAATCCGGTACGAGCTCCCAGCTGTGAGGTAGACGGGCCAGTTGTTGACGGGCTCGGAGTCGTGGTCCAGGTAGCCGATGATGTAGTTGAACCTCGCGTAGCCCTCGTTCGCGGCCCTCGTGGACTGATTGCTGAGCTGGCTCCAGACTTGATCCGTCGACTGGGCGATCGAGGCGGGTACGAAGAAGCCGAGCGAAAGGCCGAGGCAGAAGAACGCCGATTTCCACAACCACGACCGATTCTGTTTCACGTCTCCTCCGCGCGCGTGGGGTGTTCATCGGCCGTCCGCGCGGGCGCGCGGGCAGCCGTGGAGCACAAGTATTCGCGGACGTCCTTCCGCAATGCAACCATCGGGCGCTGATCCACGGGCCGGTATACGTTGCGGGCATGCTACCGATGCGCTTGCGCGGCCTGATCGGGATCGTCGGCGCCCTCGCCGCAGTAGGGAGCGCCCACGCCCAGGAAACCGGCCGATCCGAGCATGTCGAGGAACGCGTCCGCATGGTCCGCGAGCAGATCCAGGACCGGGGCGTAAGCGACCAGGCCGTCATAGGGGCGATGCTCGCGGTTCCGCGCCACGCATTCGTCCCCCCCGACATTCGCGATCTCGCGTACAGCGATCGCCCGCTGCCGATCGGCGAGGGCCAGACGATCAGTCAGCCCTACATCGTCGCGCTCATGACGGAGCTCCTCGAGCTCGAGCCCGGCGACAAGGTCCTCGAGGTGGGGACGGGATCCGGCTACCAGGCGGCGGTCGCGAGCCACCTCGCCGACTCGGTCTTCACGATCGAGATCCTGTCGGGACTGGCCGAGCAGGCGACCCGGCGCCTCAGCGAGCTGGGCTACAGCGACGTTGTCGTGAGGGAGGGGGACGGATACTACGGCTGGACTGAGCACGCGCCTTTCGACGCCATCGTCGTCACGGCGGCGGCGGGCCACATCCCGCCGCCTCTCGTGGACCAGCTCGAGCCCGGCGGACGGATGGTGATCCCGGTCGGGGGTCAATTCCAGGTCCAACAGCTCGTCCTGGTAGAGAAGCGGCCCGACGGCTCGGTCACGACCCGCTCGCTCGTGCCGGTGCGCTTCGTTCCCCTCGTCGGACACTGACGCGGCTCCTCGTCTCGCTGGCGCTTCTGTCGGCGGCCGTGCTGGCCTACGAGGTGGCGCTCGTCCAGCTCCTCGCGATCACCCACTGGGCGCATTTCGCCGCGATGGTGATCTCGCTCGCGCTCCTGGGGTTCGGCGCCAGCGGCTCGGTGCTGGCGATCGGACGCCGATGGGTCGCCGGTCGCGAGCGGGGCGCGTACGGCGCGGCTACGCTCCTGGCGGGACTGGCGTACGACCCCGCATACCGCATCGCCGGGCGGATCCCGTTCGACGCCTTCGAGCTGATCGCGGTGCCGCGGCAGTTCCTGTGGCTGACTCTCACCTATCTCGTCCTGGCCGTGCCCTTCTTCCTGGCCGGCTCCGCGGTGGCGCTCGCCTTCCAGATCGGGCGCGAGTCGGTGGGACGGATCTACGCGGCCAATCTTCTGGGTTCGGGCGCAGGGGCGGTCCTCGGGCTGGCGCTCCTCAGCTGGCTGCCCGCCGAGCAGCTGCCGGCCGGGATCGCGGTGGTGGGGCTACTGGCGGTCGCGCCGCTGGCGCGTTGGGGCGCGGCCGTCGCGACCGCCGGCCTGATCGCCGCCCTGCTCCTTCCGCCGCCCGCCGTCCCCAGGTCCCAGTACAAGGACGGGACGCTCGCACTGCGGCTACCCGAAGCGCGCGTGCTGGCGCGGAACGATGGGCCGCTCGGTCGCCTCGAGATGATCGAGAGCCCGGTTCTGCGCGTCCTGCCCGGCGCGAGCCTCGCCCTGCGCGAACCTGTGCCTCCGCGGCCGGTTCTGTATCTCGACGGGCAGACCATCGGTCCGCGGGCGGTCGCACGCGATGCGGCGCTCTGGGCGATGACGACCACGGCCGCGGCGTTCGCGCTCCCCGACTCGGGTCTCAGCGTGCTCTTCGTGGGAGCCGGGGGCGGGGGCCTCGTCTGGCTCGCCCGGGCCGGCGGCGCTCGGTCGATCTCGGTGGTGGATCCCGACGGGCGGCTGGAGCCGCTTCTCAACCCCGCGGTGCTCGAGGGCGTGCGCCGATTCACAGCGAGCCCGCGTGGCTGGCTGCACGGAACCAGCGAGCGGTTCGACCGCGTGGTGATCGGCCAGCCGGGCTCGCTCGCCGGAAGCGCGGCCGGCATGTCCGCCGCGGGGGCCGACTACCTGTTCACGGTCGAGGGATTCCAGGATCTGTGGAACGCGCTCGACCAGGACGGGGTGCTCGTGATCACGCGATGGGCTCTCAACCCGCCACGCGACATGCCGCGCCTGCTCGCCACCGCTCGCCGCGTGCTCGACGGCGAGGGCCTCGAGGCCGGCCGGCACGTGGCCCTGGTCCGCGGCTGGAGCACGGCGACCCTCCTCGTCTCGCGACGTCCCTTCGAGCCCGGCGACGTCGCGGCGCTGCGATCCTGGTGCGAAGCGCGCTGGTTCGACCTGACCTGGGCGCCCGGCGCGCCGCGCGAGCTCGCGAACCGGTACAACCTGCTGGATCCGGACTGGTTCCGGTTGAGCGCCGAGGGGCTGCTGGGAGCCGAGCCCGAGCCGTTCGCGCACAGCTACGCGTTCGACATCGAGCCCGTCACCGACGCCGCCCCGTTCTTTCACCATTTCCTGCGGGCCGCGGATCTGGTGCGGCTCTGGCGCGCCGAGGGGCGGCTCTCGCTTCCGTACCTCGAGTGGGGGATCGTCGCGCAGTGGCTGGTGCTGTTGCAGGCGATTCCGATGGCCGCCGTCCTGATCCTGCTTCCTCTCTTCGTGCTTCCGCGGGCGTCCACGGCCGCCGCGGCGGGGAAGGTGGAAGAACCTGCCGCGGGACGGCGGCCTCGGCGCGGCGCGCTGTTCGCCTACTTCGCCCTCCTCGGCTTCGCGTTCATGGTGCTCGAGATCTCGGCCATTCAGCGGCTCATTCTGTTCCTGGCCGAGCCCGCCTATGCGATGGCCGCCGTCCTGGGCTCGTTTCTCGTCTTCGCGGGCCTGGGAAGCGCTCTCGCCTCGCGTGTCGGCGGGCGGCTCGGGTGGTGGGTTCCGTTCGCGACGATCGCGGTGCTGGCGCTGGCGACGCGACTCATCGAAGCGATTCTCTGGGATCACGCAGCGGCGGCGCCGATCGCGTTCCGCGTGATCGCGGTGATCCTGCTCCTGGGCCCGCTCGCCTTCGCCATGGGGCACCCGTTTCCGATCGGGCTCCAGCGGGTCGCGGATCGCGCGCCGCGATGGATTCCCTGGTGCTGGGGCGTCAACGGGTTCCTCTCCGTGATCGGCGCGGCCGCGACGCCCTTGATCGCGTTGGCCGTCGGCCTGGACGGCGCGCTGCTCCTGGGCGTGGGGCTCTATCTCGTGTCAGGCTGGCTCTTGCGGTCTCTCTAACGCGTGCCGCTGCTGCGTCTACGGCTCCTCACGAACTCCACCACCATCGGGAGGACCGACACCGCCACGATCCCGATCACGACGAGCGAGAAGTTGTCCCGGACGACGGGCACGTTGCCGAACGCGTAGCCCGCCCCCACGCAGATCCCCACCCAGGCGAGACCCCCGAGCACGTTGTAGGTGATGAAGCTCGGGTAGCTCATGGAGCCGGCTCCCGCGACGAATGGAACGAACGTCCGCACGATCGGCACGAAGCGGGCGAGGACGACGGCCTTGCCGCCATGCTTCTCGAAGAATTCGTGCGTACGGTCGAGATGCTTGCGGTTCAGCGCCCGATCCCAGAAGCCCTCGCGGCCGCTGGCCACCAGGATCCGCGGCCCGAGGTAGTGTCCGATCGCGTAGTTGACCGTGTCGCCGAGGATCGCCGCCGCCGCCAGCAGCGCCGAGGCCAGAACCACGTCCAGCGCGTCCCGCGCGCCCAGCGCCCCCACGGCGAACAGGAGCGAGTCGCCCGGCAGGAAGGGCGTGACGACGAGTCCCGTCTCGGCGAAGACGACCAGGAACAGGATCCCGTAGACCCACGCACCGTGCCGGGCCACGAGCTCGGCCAGGTGGCGATCCACGTGCAGGAACAGGTCGATCGGTAGCTCCATCGGCTCGCTCCGTGGGTTTGGACGACGCGGCGGGGCGCCGAATGCTACCGCTTCGCCTCGGTGTCCGACAGATCCCGTCGCATCGGCGCCGCGCGCGGCGCGACCTCCGCCGTCGCTTGCACGGAATCGACCGCTCATTAGGATGGAATGCGGGTCACCGTTCCTGTCGCTGTGGAGGTGGGGGATGGACGTGCGGTTCTGGGGCACGCGAGGCTCGCTGGCCAAGCCGGGCCAGAGCACTCTGCGCTACGGGGGCAACACCTCCTGCGTCGAGGTGCGAGCGGCGGGCACGCTGATCGTCCTCGACTGCGGCACCGGAATCCATGGCCTCGGACAAGCGCTGCTCGCCACTCCGCCGCCCCACGACGGGCACCTCCTGATCAGCCACACCCACTGGGATCATATCCAGGGCTTCCCTTTCTTCGCCCCTCTGTTCGTTCCGGGCAACAGCTGGGACATATACGCGCCGGGCAAGCTCGGGCAGAAGCTCGAGCAGACGCTCTCCGGACAGATGGAGTACAACTACTTCCCGGTCACGCTGGAACAGCTCGGAGCCGCGATTCGCTTTCACGATCTGGGCGAGGGCCGGTTCACGATCGACGGAGTCCAGGTGACCGCCCAGTATCTGAACCACCCTGCGCTCGCGCTCGGCTACCGGTTGGAATCCGGCGGTTCGGCGGTCGTGTATTCGGCTGACCACGAGCCCCACGCGCCGAACCCGGTGGCACGCCCCGGCGAGCCTCCCACGCACGTCGAGGACCGGCGCCACGTCGACCTCATGGCCGATTCCGACCTCGTCATTCACGACGCCCAGTACACGATCGCGGAATACGCGCAGAAGACGGGGTGGGGCCACACGCCGGCGGAATGGGCCACCGACTACGCGGTCGCGGCGGGCGCCCTGCGGCTGGCGCTCTTCCACCACGATCCCCTGCGGGACGACGAAGCGCTGGATCGACTCGTCGACACCTGCCGCGAGCGGGCCCGCGCGGCGGGAAGCGACATCGAGGTATTCGCGGCGGCCGAAGGGCAGGAGATCCATCTGGCGGAGAGCGCCGTCCCGACCGGCCGGCCCGACAGCGCCCCGGCTCCGTCGCGCAGCCCGGGATCGCAGACCGTTCTCGTCGTCGACGACGACCCCACGATGGTTCAGCTCCTGACGCTCACGCTCGAGCCGGACGGCTTCCGCGTAGTCACCGCCAGCGACGGCGAGTCGGCGCTCCGCGTGGCCGCGAACGAGCGACCGTCCCTGGTCCTGCTCGACTGGCAGATGCCGGGAGCGGACGGCATCGAGGTCACCCGTGCCCTGCGGAATCACAGCGATCCGGCGCTGCGCGACGTTCCGATCGTCCTCATCACGTCCCAGTCGGGGGAAGAGAACACGGCAGCGGGGTTCGCCGCCGGGGTGACCGACTACCTGACCAAGCCCTTCCGGCCGGCGCACGTGCGCTCGCGCGTCCAGGCCTGGCTCCTGCGCCGCAGGGGCGAGGCTCCGTCGCGCCCATGAACGACGCCGATCGCGCGCGCCGGCTGGTGACCGTGAGCCGCGCAGCCTGCGTGTTCGTCGGGCTGGTGGCGGCGCTGGTCCTGGCCGGCTGGGCGGTGGACTTCGACCCGCTCAAGGGCGGCCTGCCCGGACATGTATCGATGAACCCCGTGACGGCGAGCGCGCTCATGCTCGCGATGATCGCGCTGTGGAGGGAGAGCCGCATCGCGGCCGCCCTGGTGGCCTCGATCGGGGCCGTCACGCTGATCGGCTTCCTGGCCGGAGGCAATCCGGGCATCGATCAGCTCCTGTTCTCCGACCGGCTGGCGGGAAACCGCGTCGCTCCGAACACAGCGCTCTGCCTGCTGCTCTACGGCGTGGCCCTGTTCCTCCTCGTCCGACCGGAGCGCGACACCATCGCGGAATTCGTAGCCATCATCCCGTTCGGAATCGCGTGCGTGTCCCTGCTGGGCTACGCCTACGGCGTCAACTCCATGTACGGCATCGGCGAGGAGATCCCGATGGCCCTGGGCACGGCCTTCGCGCTGGTGGCGCTCGGGATCGGAATCGCCTGCGCGAGGCCGGACCGCGGGTTCGCGGCCGTAATCATCGGAGACGATCCGGGCGGGATCCTCGCCCGCCGCATCCTGCCGGTGGCCATCTTCCTCCCGGTCCTCCTCGGCTTCCTCCTGATCGCGGGCCAGCGCGCGAATGTCTTCAGTCCGCAGTACGGCATCGCCATCGCCGTCGTGGTGGCGGTGTTCGCGTTCGTTACGATGGTCGGAATCACGGCGCGATCGCTCGCCGTCGCGGACAGTGTCCGCAAGGTCAGCGAGCGCTACTCCGCTGCGCAGCACATGACGACGCGCGTTCTCGTCGATTCCGAGAGCTTGGCCGAAGCCATGCCCAGGGTGCTCGAAGCAGTCTGCCAGAGTCTCGGCTGGGTCCTCGGGATCCGCTGGCAGGTGGACCCCGAGGAGGAAGTGCTGCGAAGCCAGGAGATCTGGGAGGCGCCAGGGCTGAAATCGCACCAGCTGGCGGAGGTGAGCCGGGAGTTTCGGTTCAAGCGCGGCATCGGGCTCCCGGGACGCGTTTGGAGCTCGGAGCGGGCGGCGTGGATCGTCGACGTCGTCCACGACCCGAACTTCCCGCGCGCACCTGCCGCGCAGGCCGCCGACCTGCACGGCGCGTTCGGGTTTCCGATCATCGGTCCGAACGGCTTTCTAGGGGTGATGGAGTTCTTCAGCCAGGAAAAGCGCGCGCCCGAAGACGCCATGCTAAAGCTCTTCGAGGGGGTCGGCGGGCAGGTCGGTCAGTTCATCGAGCGGAAGCGGGCGGAGGCAGATCTCGCTCGCGCGAAGATCGTCGCTGAAGCCGCCACGCAGGCCAAATCGGACTTCCTGGCGAATATGAGCCACGAGATTCGAACTCCGATGAACGCGATCATCGGCATGGCCGATCTCCTGACGACCACGGAGCTCGACTCACAGCAGCGCGAGATGGCCGAGACGGTCCGCATGAGCGGGCAGCATCTGCTGACGATCATCAACGACATCCTTGATTTCTCGAAGATCGAATCCGGCAAGCTGGAGCTGGAGCAGGCGCCCTTCGACCTCGCCGCGTGCGTCGAGGAGTCGCTGCAGCTCGTCGCGCCCAAAGTGACCGGGGCGAACCTCGAGCTGACGTACTTCATGGACGAAGCTACGCCGCGCATGATCGTCGGCGACGCCGCGCGGCTGCGCCAGATCCTCATGAACCTCCTGTCGAATGCGATCAAGTTCACTCCCGCCGGCGAGGTCGGCGTAACGATCGGGACCCGGCGGCTGGAGGGCACCAGCCGGGAGATCCATTTCTCCATCCGGGACACCGGCATCGGCATCCCGCTGGAGAGATTCGATCGGCTGTTCCAGTTGTTCAGCCAGGTCGACGCGTCGACGACCCGGCGCTACGGGGGCACGGGGCTCGGGCTGGCGATCTGCAAGCGCCTCGTCGAGATGATGGGCGGGCGGATATGGGTGGAGAGCGAGCCGGGGAAGGGCTCTACCTTCCATTTCACCATCGTCGCCGAAGAGGTCGAGGCTCCGATAGATGCCGCGCAGGAGAAGGAGCTGCCGTGGCTCAGGCACCGGCGCGTCCTGATCGTGGACGACAACCGCAACAACCGGCTGGTGCTGAAGCTCCAGATGCAGAGGTGGGGCATGCTCGCGCGGGAGACGCCCTCGCCGGAGCAAGCCCTGCGCTGGATCCAACGCGGGGATCCGTTCGACGTCGTTCTGGTGGACTACCAGATGCCCGACATGAGCGGGGCCGAGCTCGCCCGGAAGATCCGCCAGGCCCGTGGCAGGAGGGCGCCGGTGATGCTGCTCCTGTCCTCGGTAGGGCAGGCGCTGTCGGCGGAGGATCAGGCGACGTTCTTCGCGGTTCTCTGGAAGCCGCTGAAGCTGGCTCAGCTCCGCGAGCGACTGCTGGAGGCGCTCGGCGGTGGGGTGGTGGAAGAATCGGCGGGCCCAGAGGATGAAACGGTCGCCTCGACCCCGCTCCGGATCCTGCTGGCGGAAGACAATCCCATCAACCAGAACGTCGCCGTTCGCCTCCTCGAGAAGCTTGGGCACTCCGCGGACATCGCGGGGAACGGGCGGGAGGCGCTGGCGCGCCTCGAGGAGCAACCCTATGACGTGGTTCTCATGGACGTTCAGATGCCCCGCATGGACGGTCTCGAGGCGAGCCGCGAGATATGCGCCAGATGGCCTCCGGAGCAACGTCCCCGCATCATCGCGATGACGGCGGAAGCCATGGAAGGCGATAGGCAGAAGTGCCTCGAGGCGGGAATGGAGGACTATCTGGTCAAGCCGGTCACGCTCGACCAGCTGCGGAGCGCGCTGGCGAAGAGCCGTCCGGTGGATCGCGAGGTCGAGGAGAGCGCACGCGCGCAAGCCGGACCGTTGGACAGCGTGGTTCTCGCGCAGCTCAGAGAGGACCTCGGTGGAGACGCGTCCCTCAACGAGATCATCTCCCTCTTCCTCGAGAAGACGCCCGCGCTCCTGGCCGAGCTTCGGGACGCCGTGACGCGGGGTGATCTCGACGCGGTTCGGCGAAGCGCGCACATGATCAAAGGAACGAGCGCGACTCTCGGAGCCCGCGCGCTGTCCGAGAGCTGCAAGCGGCTGGAGGAACAGGCGCGGGCTGGCGACCTGCACGAGACCGCCGCGTCGCTGTCGGAGATCGAGGGAGCGTACCGTGGAGCGCAAGCGGCGCTGCGGGCGGAGATCGAGCGGGAGCCAGTCCCGGTCGAGCCCGGCCCCACGTCGGCATAGGTCCCATTGCCGCGGATTCCATTGCCGTCGCGAACCGGCGATCTGAGGGCGAGCTTGCTACTGCTGGGAGCCGTCGCGCTGCTGGCCGTTGCCGGGCTCGCGATGGACGAAAACTGGCCCAAGGTCGCTCGCGTCTCCACCTCGTTCCTCACCTACGCCGTCCTGCTCCTCGCCGCCGTGGGAGCGAGGCGCCCGACGGGTTCGGTCGCCCCGTTCCGGTTCCGGGCCTTTGCACTGGCCGGTGGGGCGAGCGGGCTCGCCAGCGGGCTCGTACGCCCGGACGTCGAGGCGGACGTCGTCGCTGCCGGCGTGGTCGCCGGAGGGCTCCTCCTGGGTGGGTTCCACTGGCTGGCGCTCATCCAGTGGCGGCGCCTCCACTCGCTGGCGACCCGATGAGATCGTACCTTTTCCTACCCTGACGCTGCTTGACCGGAGCTTGTGCTCCGTGCTACAAGAAGAGGTTTCCCGCTTCAGAATTCTTCCCCCCATCCGGAGTCGTCATGAGACCGGTTGCAGCATTGTTCGGCATCGCTCTCGGGGTCCTCGTCGCGTGCCAGGGCACGGATCCGACTTCCCCCCTTCGCGACCTCGACCCATCCGGTAAGAAGGCCGGAATCGGCGGCGGGGGTGGCGGTCAGCGAGGCATCGCCCTCTCGGGGGGATATTCGTCGGCGGTCGGGCTCGGGATACTCAAGTCCAAGGGAGGCGCGGCGACCTTCGACACTCCGTACCTGGCGCCGTTCCCGAGCGCGATCAGGGTCGATACCGACGGCGGCGCTATCGGGTCCAATCAGCTCCCGCTCAGCGGGCAGGTGAACTGGGCGCACTGCATCTGGAATGCCGACGTCGCGTCGCCCTATGACCCGAGTAACGTTCCGCAGGCGGCGAGGAATCTCTGGGACGAGTTCTTCGAAGAGCATGCCTCCTCGCGGCCACGTCTCTATTTCGCGCTCGTCGATTTGAGAGCCAACGGTGCAGCTTCCTGGAACCACCAGAGCCTGCTGCGCTGGTTCTCGACGTCGGGGTCTGACAACTACATGTGGGAGTTCGAGGCGGGGGCTGAGCGCAATCTCTCGCTCGTGCAGCCGGTGGCGTCCTGGGACGGTCAGACGTTCCGGTTCAGTCGCGGCATCGTGCGGATAACCCGGACCCTGTGCGACAGCTCCTCGGACCCGGAGGGGTGCGTTCCGGCACGCGGCAAGGGGAATCGACCGACCGTGGTCTGCCGCAACGACGGCCTCGCGTTCCCGGCGATCACGTACGCGGCAGGGGTGCAATAGCGGCGCCTAGACGGGAAGGTCGGGTCCTCCCAGACCCGGCCGCCGGTTGATTCGCGGGCGGACAGGGTCATATTGGGGGAGTCCCCCCACTCCCGCGGAACAGGCGGCATGAAGGAAGCACCGAAGGAAGACAAGGTCGTCCTCGTCCTCGATGACGATACGCGCCTCAAGGGAGTGGTCGATCGGTTCGACCCGAATAGGGCGCGGCTCGATCTCCGGGAAGTCGATCTGACCGGCCATCAGGTCGAGCGCCACGACGTCGACATGAAGGAGGTCTTGGTGGCCTTCGTCGTGCGCGACCTGGCCGTATGGCGCTCGCAGCCCCTCAGCGAGGACGACGTGCCTCCCGCCGAGGCGACCACACCGGTCGAATCGGGGGAAGCGGTGCGGGTGACTCTCAGGTGGGGCGAGACGATGGAGGGCGTGATCCCCGATCACGACCCCCGTCGTCCGTGGTTCTGGTTCTTTCCGTTCGCGAGCTCGAGTCGCGCGGGGAATGTCGAGCGCGTCTACCTCACGCGCCGCGGGGTCGGGCGCATGGAGCCTGCCCGAGCACGCTGACTGCGACCGGTTTTCCGCTTCCGCCAGCTTCAGTCCACGATCGTGACGGTATCGGGCACGTCGATCTCCGGCGCCTCGATCTCGACGTCGCTGGGGACGTCCACGTCGGGGACGTCGGGCGCCTCGATGTCGATGTCCGCGTTCAGCTCGTCCTCTGCTGTCCGGTCGCCGAGAACCCCCGAGAAGTACAGCACGGCCCCCACGATGAGGACCGCGATGATGACCAGTATCGCGTAGATGCCGGCATTGCCGTCCCCGCCACCGCGGGGCTCGGCGGGCTGGTTGTAGTTGACCTGCGCCATCGTACGACCTCCTGTGCTCGGGCCTATGACGACCCCTGTGGTCGCCCGAAGCATTGTACCCTCGCGCGACTCCAAGGTTTGTCAGCGCGCTTACGGATACCCCCTTTACAGTCCGCCCGGAATCTGCCATAATGGGGGCTGTTCTCCCCCTTGGATTGACCCAGGAGGGGAGATGCCCGCCCGCAAGATTCCATTTCTCAGGCCCCGGTTCCGTTGCTCCGCTCTGCGCCCGGCTGCGCTCGCGGGAATCGCTTTCGCCTTCCTGTCCTGCTCGGAAGCCCCCACTGAGCCCGAGGTCCCGCCCGCGGGCGATCTGACGCCTTCCGCGGGGGGATCGCGTCGCTACGTCCCGGGACGCGTCCTCGTTCGCTTCCGGACCGGCGCCAACGAGGTGGCGATCGCGAACGCGCAGGGCGCCGCGGTCCAGGGAACCGTGGCGCACCGCATCCGGCTCCTCCAGGTGCAGCCGGGCCGCGAGATGGCGGTGGCGCGCTCCCTGGCACGGCGGGCCGACGTGGAGTTCGCGGAGCCGGACTGGCTGCGGACGCTGGACGACCCCACCTGCCCCGGCTGCGCGCTGCCCGACGACCCCCTCTTCGGATACAAGTGGGATCTCCACAACGACGGGGCCGTACGATCCAGCGCGGGCGACGTCCTGGCGACGACGGGCGCGGCGGACGCCGACATCGACTGGCTGGAGGCGTTCAACCAGCTGGGCGCGGGCTTCGCCGGGTCCGCCAGGATCGGGATCCTCGACACCGGCGTGCGCGCGTCGCACGCGGATCTCAGCGGGCGCGTCGTCGCGCAGTACGACTTCTACAACGACGACCCGGACGCGTCGGACGATCAGGGGCACGGAACGCACGTGGCGGGCATCGCGGGCGCACGGGGCGGCGATACGACCGGGCTGTCGGGAGTCGCCTGGGGGCCCAACATCGGATTCGTCGTGGCCAAGGTCTGCACACCCACGTTCTTCGGGCTGAACGCCGAATGCCCGAGCTCGGCGCTGGCCGCGGGCATCACGTGGGCGGTCGACGAGGGGGCCAACGTCCTCAACATCAGCCTCGGCGGAACCGAAGCGTCCCAGACCGAGCAGCTCGCGCTCCAGTACGCGCGGGACCAGGGCGTGCTGCCTTTCTGCGCGGCGGGGAACAGCGGACAGCAGGGCGTGCTGTGGCCGGCTGCCTTCCCGGAATGCATAGCCGTGAGCGCCACGGACTGGAGCGACGGCCTGGCCAGCTACTCGAACTGGGGCCCGGAGGTGCGGCTGGCCGCGCCGGGCGGTGATTCCGAGAACGCGAGCGGCTACAGCCAGATCGCCTCGACGTGCTTCTCGAGCGACGTCGACTACTGCCTGAAAGCCGGAACCTCCATGGCGACCCCGCAGGCCGCGGGCCTGGGCGCCCTCCTCTACGCGATGGGTCTCTCGAGCCTGGAGGTTCTCGATCGAATGGAGACGACGGCCGACGATCTAGGTGATCCGGGTGTCGACGACCGTTTCGGCCACGGCCGGATAAACGTCTGGCGAGCGGTCAACGACCTGCCCGCGCCGCCCCCGAACCCGCCACCGACAGCCGACTTCTCGCATTCCTGCGCGGACGGGAACTGCGCGTTCACGGATCTCAGCTCCGACAGCGACGGGACGCTGGTCGGTTGGAGCTGGACGTTCGGCGACGGGGGCACGTCGAGCGAGCAGAACCCCACCCATGCGTACGCCTGCAGCGGGACGTACACGGTGACGCTGCGGGTGACCGACGACGGCGGAGCGATGGGGACGGCGAGCCGTAGCGTGTCGGTCAGCGTGCCGACGGCGGGAGGCGGCCCCGGGGAGCCGGGCGCGATTCCCGGATTGACCCTCTGGCTCCGCGCGGACGGCCTGACCGGTCTCGCCGACGGCGATCCGGTCGGGACCTGGCCCGACGCCTCGGGCTCATGCAATCACGCCACTCAGGCCTCGGCGTCGAAGCAGCCGACGTTTCGCGCCGCACAGGTGGCCGGGTTGCCGGCGGTATCGTTCGACGCCGCCGACGACGGGATGGAGACGCCCGTCGATCCGCCGCAGACGACCACGATCGTGGCTGTCTACGCGTCGCGCGCGGGCGCGACAGGCCACGTGCTGAACGGAGGCTTCAGCTTCTTCGAAGGCCCGTACGTCGGCCGCTACCGGGCCTATACCGGCAAGTATCTGAACGGGCCTCCGGTGACGCCGGGGCGGTGGGTCGTGCAGGGCTTCCGGCAGACTGGCTCGAAGGCCGAGCTGTGGATCGACGGGACGATGATCACCAGCACGAACAAGACGGTGAACCCGGGGACGCTCTTGCTCGCCCGCCAGGGGACCTACAGCCAGGTCCTGGACGGCGCGCTGGCAGAGCTCCTCGTCTTCGACCGCGCGCTCTCGGACTCCGAGCTGGCCGCCGTTCACGCGTGGCTCCACGACCGGTACGTGCCGCCGCCGGCCCCGAACCAGCCGCCCGCCGCCGACTTCACCTGGTCCTGCACGCACCTGTCGTGCGCGTTCGAGGACGAGAGCGCGGATGCGGACGGAACCGTTGCGGGGTGGGCGTGGACGTTCGGTGACGGGGCCACGTCGACGGAGGAGGATCCAGCGCATGACTTCGCTGCCGCCGCTACGTACCAGGTGACGCTCACGGTCACCGACGACGACGGCGATAGCGCTTCGGTGACAAAGTCGGTCTCGGTCGAGGCGCCCCCCGATCCGGGACCGTTCGAAGATCCGGCGTCCTTGCCGGGACTGGTGCTGTGGCTGCAATCGAACGCCCTGACAGGTCTCGCCGAAGGGGCGCCTGTGGCCACCTGGCCGGACCGCTCGGGCGCCGGCAACCATGCATCCCAGGCCGTCGCCTCCAAGCGGCCCGTGTACCGCG